>CAVJHY010000174.1:451-4419 GCA_963649405.1 bacterium | reverse complement strand
TCTCCAACATTGTCAAGATTCCGAAGAGCCGGGTTTATCCTGTTGTCGTGCTGATGTGCGTGGTTGGCTGCTACGCCAGCCGCTCCGGCGTTATGTTCGATGTCTGGTGTATGCTGATTTTCGGTGTGATGGCGTATCTCTTCAGCAAAATCAAGCTGCCGACTGCCCCGTTTCTCATCGGCTTCATTCTTGGCGGCGATTTGGAACAGTATTTCATCGATTCCCTCAACGGCAATGACAAGAGTCTGACTTGCTTCTTCACCCGTCCGCTGGGCTGGGCGATTTGGGGTCTGATCATCATTTCCGTCGCCTACGCCATTTACGACAACCGCAAGGGCAAGATGCTGGAAAAGACCGGCATGAAGGAATAATCAATGGATGTAGTCAACCGCATGATTACGACACAGGCTTTGCTGTTCTTCTACATGCTTGTCGGTGCCGTCATCTTTCGAGCAGGGGTAGTCAAAACGGAGCATCGCCCCTCGCTCGTGCGGCTTTTGATGGATGTCTGCATTCCGTGCATGGTGCTTCATGCATTTGATACGGAATACACTGAGGACGATCTACGGAAATCAGTCGTCATCCTGGTGGTTGCCGTAGCCGTCTGCATCGTTTCTGCGCTGCTGGGTATGTTTCTCTGGCGCAACCAGCCGCAGAAGCGCCGTGCTGCGCTCCGCTACGGAACGGCGTTCTCCAATGCCGGAACAGCCGGTCTGCCTGTTGTATACCTCGTATTTGGCAATTTGGGCGTGTTCTACGCCTCGATGTACCTGATTCCGCCCCGCATTTTCCAATGGACATGGGGCTTGAGTCTGTTCGCAGATACGAAGGAAAAGGGCGGTTGGGTCAAAAATGTGCTGCTTAATCCAGTGGTTGTGGTGGTCTACATCGGCCTTGCTATGATGATTTTTAATTTCCGTCTTCCCACAATTCTTGGAACGGCGATGGAAAATATCAGCAGCATGACCGCTCCGCTTTCCATGATTCTGATTGGCGGCACATTAAGTACCATGAAGCCTAAATCTTTGCTGGATAAGGATGCTTTGTGCATTACTTTTATCAGGCTGCTGGTTTTGCCGCTGCTTGCGGGCTTTGTCTTAAAGCTGCTGCCGGTTGATACACTCATTGCATCGGTGGCCGTGACGCTGGTGGCCATGCCCGTCGCGGCAAATACGGCGACGCTTGCAGAACGATATGATGGCGATGTCGCTTTTGCATCGGTCTGTGTCAGCGTTTCCACCTTGCTGTCTGTTGTGACAGTTCCTTTTGTTACGTGGCTGATTCAAATAGTTTAGGAGGGTTGCTGGTATGAAAATCGGTTTCGTAGGTCTGGGAATCATGGGTCGCCCGATGGCGAAGAACTTGATTAAGGCCGGATATGACCTGACGGTGTATGACCTGAACGTTGCTGCTGTGGAAGATGTTGCGTCCTGCGGCTGCGCAAAGGCTGAGAGCATTCGTGAAGTGGCCTCCGTTGCGGATGTGCTGATTACGATGGTTCCGAACAGCCCGCAGGTGAAGCAGGTACTGCTTGCCGAGGGCGGCGCAATCGAAACCCTGCGCAAAGGCGCTGTGGTGATTGACTGCTCCTCCATCAACCCCATCGCAAGCCGCGAAGTGGCTGCTGCGCTGGCTGAAAAAGGCATCGAAATGCTTGATGCGCCTGTGTCCGGCGGCGAACCCAAGGCCATCGATGGCACGCTGGCGTTCATGGTTGGCGGCAAACAGGAAGTCTTTGATGAGTACAAGGAAATCCTTTCTCACATGGGCTCTTCTGTCGTCCTGTGCGGCGGCATTGGTGCCGGCAATGTGACAAAGCTGTGCAATCAGATTGTTGTGGCTGTCAACATCGCTGCTGTTTCCGAAGCCCTGATGCTCGGCCAGAACGCGGGTGTTGAGCCTGAGAAGATTTTTGAAGCTATCCGCGGCGGCTTGGCCGGTTCCACCGTTATGAACGCGAAAGCGCCGATGATGATGGATCAAAACTTCAAGCCCGGCTTCCGCATTGATCTGCACATCAAGGATTTGACCAATGTTATGGATGCGGCGAAGTCCGTGGATAGCCCTGTGCCGCTGACTGCACAGGTCATGGAAATGATGAAGATTCTACACCGTGACGGCTGCGGCAGCTGCGACCACAGCGCGTTGGTGAAGTACTATCAGAAGCTGACGGGCGAGACGCTCCATCACTGATTGTTTGCGGCGGCTTTGTCGGGCTAATTGTTCGACAGAGCCGCTATTTTTATGAAAAGCAAGGGGAAAACTATGCTGAAAGAAAAATGCATTCGCATGAATCCGTGCGATAATGTGGCCATCATGCTGCATGATGTCAGCGCAGGAGAAGAGATTTTTCCGGGCGTGACCGCCAGAGAAAATATCCCGCAGGCGCATAAGGCTGCGCTGACCTTCATTCCCAAGGGTGGCGAGGTCATCCGCTATGGCGTGACACTGGGCTATGTGCTGGCCGATACACCGGCAGGCACTTGGATTAACGAAAAATCCTTGGAGCTTCCGCCGTCTCCTGATCTGGATTCGATGCCCTATGGCAAGAACATTCGCCGTGACCTGCCTAAAGCACCGCGCATGACCTTCATGGGCTATGGAGGAGCGGGGGAATACGCTGGTACGCGTAATCTGCTGGCTATTCATACGACCGTTCAGTGCGCAACGGGCGTGCTGAATGTTGCTGTGCAGCGCATCCGCCAAGAGCTGCTTCCCAAGTACCCGAATGTGGACGGTGTTGTGCCAATTAACCATGCGTATGGCTGCGGCGTGGCGATTGACGCGCCGGAAGCAAAGGTGCCGATTCGTGCGCTGCGCAATCTTGTGTATCATCCGAATTTCGGCGGTGAGGTTATGTGCGTGGCGCTGGGCTGTGAAAAGCTGCGCCCTGAAATGCTCCTTGCGCCGGAATATCTGAACCCGGACTGCCTGATTACCCTGCAGGATATTACCGGCTTTGACAACATGATTCAGGCTATCATGGACATGGCTGAAAAGAAGCTGAAGCGCCTGAACGAACGTCGGCGCACGGAATTGCCCCTGTCTAAGCTGCTGGTTGGTATGCAGTGCGGCGGCAGTGATGCTTTCTCCGGCGTGACAGCCAATCCTGCCGCCGGTTATGCGGCTGACCTGCTTGTATCCGGCGGCGCAACCGTGATGTTCTCTGAGGTTACTGAGGTGCGTGATGGCGTTCGCTTTATTGCTGAGCGCTGTGAGACCGCCGAGGTGCGCGACCGCTTGGCGGCGGAAATGAAATGGTACGATAATTATCTGCGTTTGGGCGGTGTTGACCGCAGTGCTAACACGACCCCCGGCAACAAGAAGGGCGGACTGTCGAACATCGTTGAAAAGTCGATGGGTTCGATTGCAAAGTCTGGCACATCGCCTGTTGTGGAGGTGCTGTCTCCTGCGGAGCGACCGACAAAGCATGGGCTGATTTATGCAGCTACCCCCGCCAGCGACATCGTTTGCGGTCCGTGCCAGCTTGCCAGCGGCATCGGCCTTCAGGTGTTCATGACCGGACGCGGCACACCGTATGGCTTGGCAGCCGTTCCTGTCATCAAGGTTTGCAGCCGCACTGAAATGAAAAAACAGTGGCCTGATCTGATTGATGTGAACGCTGGTGTCATCGCCGAGGGTGAGGATACCATTGCGGGTGTCGGAGAGAAGCTGTTTGGCAAAATTGTGGCTTGCGCTTCGGGCGAAGATAAGCCCTATGCGGAGCAGTATAACCTGTGGAATGATCTCTGTATTTTCAACCCCGCTCCAATTACCTGATTGGAATATATTGCCACTTGCAGCCTCGTTCGGAAATGAACGGGGCTTTTTTAGATAAATTGGCAATTATATAAATTATAAACGCAAGGAAACAGCATATTTCAATTTGAAACATTAGAAATGTTTAGCAATAAAAAATGAAACAAAAGCAAAAATTATTTGAGATGTGAACAGAATTTTAACAAAAA
>CAVJHY010000174.1:0-409 GCA_963649405.1 bacterium | reverse complement strand
TAGTATAATAATAAAGACAACAACAATGCATGAATGAGGAGTGCAGAACTCTGAATGCATTAGAACGCATGACGAATCCTTTCAGGAAATGTCTGCGAGTTTCTCCGTCTCCTGTCGAAATTCTGCAAAGTCATTGAAAATGGAGAATGTGAGAAGCATGGGTTGGTATCTTTTGAGCCGTGTGGGGATGGTTCAGCAGGCATCGGGAAGGAGGATTTATTGAAACGATTAGCGGCGGCTTTCTACCATAGGACTCAATGAGAATTATAACAAGAAAGAGGCATGAGGAGGAGCTATTATGAAAAGAATTTTTGCAATGCTCTTGGTACTGGGAATTGCCATGCTTTGCTGCATTGGTATTGCGACCGCCGAAGAGCGCGATCTGGTTGTTGCTTCATCAACCTATGGC
>CAVJHY010000173.1:0-4486 GCA_963649405.1 bacterium | reverse complement strand
CTGACACAAAATTCACTATTTATCGCGCTGCCTCATTTGTGCGGTGCTGCCATAGATTCAACCCCCAAATTTTGTAGGCAGTGCCGCTGAATTGTACGGTGATGCCTTAATATTGAGACAGCATCAACAATATTTGTTGCAATGCCGACTCTTATCCAACCGAGCCGTCATCTTCCTGCGGGGGCAGCGTGTGGAGGGGAGTGTCCGTCGCTGCACTCGTTGGGAAGAGACTGCTCAGCGTGGTTTCAAGGTTGCTGAGGATGGCTTGCACAAGCTGCTTGCCTTCCTCGTTGTTCATCAGGTCGATGCGGACGGTATTCGCCGTGGCGGTGTCCCACTGGGTGGGCAGCCACGCAACAGCTGTCCGACCGTCCAGATTCGCGCTGATGGACGCGCCCGTGTTCATGTCCGTCCAAGTCAAAGCCCCATCCAGATAGGTGATGGAAGTTTTCGCAGAGCTTTTGGAGTAAATGGACGCGGAAAGCTGAATGCTCTGCGGACCAATGCCCATGCTTTCATCCGGCTTGATGAGCAGGACGGATTCATAGCTGCGCTCGTAGCGGTTGTTGTAGGTGTCCGCCGTGTCCACAGGCGTGGGCAGATTGAGGTTATAGGTGAAATTGACATCCAGCCCGTCCTGTTCATCTGCGGAGACGGAATAATTGTCCGCGTCCGGCAGATGCAGGGCAACAGCCCCCGTCCAAATGCTGTCCTCGGTGCTTTCCGCACTGATGTCAAAGGTGATGCCCTTGAAAGCGCTGAGACCTTCGGAAACTTCTTCGCGCACCTCACCCGTCACGCGCCAAGAATCGCCCGTTTCCTGCGGCAGACGCGCGATGGTCAGAGAAGCAAGCGGGAAGGTTTCGGCAAAGGGCAGGTATACGCTTTCATAAAGGGACGCGCCCGTGACATCATACTGGCGCTTGATTTCAATGCTGCTGTCAAGCTTCACATTATCAATCATTTGCAGGAAGCTGAGCAGCATGGAGGGCTGCAAATAGGCCGCCTGTTCATCGGTCGAAAGCACCTCGCGCAGCAGGGACAAGAGTTGAGAATCGGAGAAAAAGTCCACAAGAAGCTGCTTCGCTTCCTGCAAAATGGCGGCGGAAGGGATGGAATAAGCGATGGTGGTGATGTACCCGCCGTCCATGGTGCGCTCGGTCTGGGTGGAGGCGTAGAACTGCATCCACAGAGTCACTGCCGCTTTATAGGAGGAAAGGGCAGCTTCGGCACGCTGCTGCCAGTCTGCGTTGGCATTATTCACCGTCCACAGCACATGGAGGATAGACGGCCACATGTCTTTGTCCGTGCCATCGGCCAAGAAGCCGCTTATATCAAAGCTGCGGTCAAAGGCGTACACCGTGCCGTTTTGGTCAAGCAGGTTGCTCTGAGCATAGGCAAGGTTGTTCGCGTCCGTCCACCAGCCGGCTTGCAGCAGCGTATCCTCGCCGAGCGTGGCGGAAAGCAGGCTTTCCGTGCCGTTTGACTGATAGCCGTTGCGCACCGTGCGGGTGTAATTGAGGGTTAAATTGGGCAGGATGGTCTGCAAAAGCGTTGCCGTGCTTTCATCCATGCCGGAGGGTGCACCGGACATGGAGAAGGTCAGCGCGACCTGAAAGCCGGAGCGCTCCAACTGCAAAAGCAACTTCTCCTCCTGCGTATAGCTCAGTGCGCCCACATCTGCCAAGGCAGAGACACACAGCAGCGTCAAAATCAGTGCGATTGCCGTCAGCCGTTTGAACATCATCGTCTTCTCCTTCTCAAATAGAATTTTCCGTGACAGCCCATTCATCCGAGCTTTCGTTCGTTTCTAAAACAGGAACGGTTTCGCCGTTCATCCATGCATCTGTGCGGAAAAAGTGGGTGAGCAGGGAACGCTGCTTTTCGTCCAGCGTACTCAGCTTTTGAATAAACGCGGTGGTGATTTTGAACGCGGCGGGCGTCAAGGCGGTCTCGCGTTCTTCTTCGTTCATGTCGGTTAAATCGAGCATTTCGCCGTCTGTTTGGAGCGCTTCCGCATCATCCGTATCCAGCCGAACGGTGGCTGTTAATTGGTAGACAGCAGCGCGTTCGTTGAGCTGTTTGACCGTGACCGTGCCGCTTAAACCCGTGCCGTCTTTGATAAGCGTGGGTGTCCATGTGGTGGTGGTCTTCACACCGTTCTTGGTTTCAATGGTTTCCACCGTGCCGGTGATTTTTTCGCCATCCTTAACGGCATTTTTCAAAGACAGCTTTGTGGACACGGAATAGCTCTTTTTATCCAGCTTGCGCTTGACGGCAGAGGATAGCGTCCATGAGTTTTTCTTCGCGGCTTCCTCGAATTTGGAAGACAGAGTATACTGAAAATTGTTGCTGCCCTTGGCGGCGGGGCAAGCAAAGGAAAAATACGCGCCCTTGCCCGCCTGATAGCCACCGTACAGGGTGACGGAGCGCTTGTCCTCGTCCTCGTTGGTTACTTTGACGGTGATTTGCAGCCCTAAATCCGCGCCTTCCTTGTCCAGATAGCGCTTTACGGTCAGCGTTCCCGCAAAGTCGACATTTTGCCAGTAGCTAAGAAATTCGTCCCGATACGGCGTGTCCTTGAGCAGCGCTTCGAGCGGCGCGTCCAGCAGGGTGTGCAAATCAGGCAGCAGCACGGCGGCACTTTCCTTGTCGTAGGTGTAGACGATTTGCTTAGCCGCCTTGCCGACATTCTTGATGTTCAGGCTCTTGGTGCTTTCCTTGACTTCCGCGTCCTGCGCAAGCCGTTCATACACAAGCGGCAGAGTGTCCGAAAAGAGGGCTTTTAATTGGAGAAAGGGGGAAAGGACACTGTCGCTCGTCAGCCCTTTGCCTTGGAGCGACACGATCGTTTCCTCGCCGTCCTTCAAAGAAAAGGCTTCCTTTTCCGGCGTGACAGACAGCGTGAGCGACAGCGGTGCAAGCAGGGAAGAAAGCAGCTCCTTGCTTTCGTCCGACAGATTCATTTCGTCAATCGTCAGACTTGCGTTCAGCGTGACGGGCGTTCCTGCCTCATACGCCGTTTGTAGGGCGGAAAAGGTCTCGGAAAATTCCGCCTGTGCGCATACGCTACACAAAAGCAATACGCACAATAAAATCACAAAAGTCCGCTTTTTCATCGTCCACTCCTTACCCTGCCGTGATTCTTCCAATATAGAAACGACCAAGCCGATCCAATTTATCCAAGCAACAACAGAATTTTTGCAAGCGCAGAAGACAACACGCCCTCTTGCGCCCTGTCTTCAGTACTATTATAACGCATATCGGAATAATTGAAAAGAAGGAATAAAGAAAAACAAGCGGCGCATCGGTTGATTTTTCGCCGTTTTTTCGCTGGACGAAACCTCTAATCTGCGGTATCATTGTTTTCATCATTCTGCTGGGGAGGCGCGGCGTATGCAGGGGGAGAACAGGACATGGCTGTTACGCGGGGTACGCGACGGCATCCCGATTATGACGGGCTATCTGGCCGTGGCGTTTACTTTAGGCATTGCCGCGAAAAATGCGGGGCTGACCGCGTTTCAGGCCGCGCTCATCAGCATCACGAACAACGCCTCCGCCGGTGAATACGCTGGCTTTACCGTCATTCGGGAGAACGCGGGCTACATTGAAATGGCGCTCATGATTTTGATTGCGAATGCACGGTATATGCTCATGTCCTGCGCGTTAAGCCAGAAGCTGTCGCCCGAAACGGGCATTGGACAGCGGATGCTGCTAGGCATGGGCGTGACGGACGAAATCTTCGGCGTATCTATGTCGGTGAACGGCTATCTCAATCCCTTTTACAGCTATGGGATGTTCATGATTGCGACGGCGGGCTGGACAACCGGCACTTACTTGGGCGTTTTAATGGGTAATCTATTGCCCGCTCGTCTGACGAGCGCATTAAGCGTCGGGCTTTACGGGATGTTCCTTGCCATCATCGTACCGCCGTCCAAGAAAAGCTGTGTGGTGCGCGTGCTTGTTATTCTATCAATGGTATTATCCTTTGCGCTCAGCCGCTTAGTGGTTACACTATCCTCAGGTATGCGTGTGATTATCCTTACCGTGGTGCTGGCGAGCGCGGCGGCGATTTTCTTTCCTGTGACGGAGGAGCCTCATGCAGTCTAACATTTATATATACATTCTCATCATGGCGGCTGTGACCTACCTGATTCGCGCCCTGCCGCTGACGCTGATTCGCCGCCCCATCAAGAGCCGCTTTATCCGCTCGTTCCTTTATTATGTACCGTATGTGACCTTGGCGGTGATGACTTTTCCAGACATTATCGAAGCCACTGCCACCCCGTGGTCGGGCGTGCTGGCGCTGATTGCGGGCATTGCCCTCGCATGGTCAGGTCGTAGTCTGTTCACCGTCGCCGTTTCCGCTTGCGTGGTCGTGTTGCTGACTGAGTTTGCGATACTGTAAGGCATCACCGCACAATTCAGCAGCGCGCAAAATGTGCCTTTAAGGTGCCTCGCCTCAATCTACGATAGAGGCATCGGC
>CAVJHY010000172.1:0-4503 GCA_963649405.1 bacterium | reverse complement strand
CCACGATGGAGCGCAGCAGCATATTATTGAGCATATCTTCAATTTCTGCATAATTCGGCTCATGGCGCGTCTGTGCCATGAAGATTTTCTTGGCCAGCTCCGGCTGAACGGCATAAAACTGAACAGAAGCACATACGGAGGAAGCCAGCAACGCGGCTTCTTTTTGCTTTTTCACCTGTGCGACGGAAAATATCAGCTTCTCCAGTACATCACAGAAAACAGCTTGCAATGTTTTCGATAATATTTCTGCAAGAGCTGGCGGAAGCTGCGCTTCATTGACGGCAGCCAGCACATAAATGCGGTTTTTCGGATGCAGACATAAATGAATATGCCGATAGAGCATTCGTTCAAGCTGTTTGATGCCCTCATCCTGCGTTTGTGCATTCCCCTGCAAATAGGCTTCTGCCTGCTCCGTTACATCCGCATAGGCTATTTTGATGCGCTCCGTTGCCTCCTGAAGCGCCCACTCACAGAGCTTTTCTTTGGTGCGAAGGGACGCAAGCAGCGTTTCATCCGCGCCATTTTTGCGAAGGTTAGCCGCAGAAATAGCCTGATAGCCGCCGAAAACGAGCGTGCGTAAAATCATTTCCGTTAGTGCGTCTTCAGGACTTTGCATGGTTTGTCCGCTTGTATTGTAGGCCGTTCCAAAGTTAAAGTTCGGCATAACGGAGCCTCCGCGTCAATAGTATTTCTTTGCCAGTGTCGCCCTGTCATCCAGCTCAGGCGGGGGAGTCAGCAGCTTGCGAGCGATTTTTCCCGTGGCCGTGTGCGGCAGATAATCGAGGCGAATCAGCCCCAGTGGAATCATGTAATAGGGGAGACGCTGTGCAAGATATTCCCGAAGCGCCGCATGGTCAATGGGTACATCCGAGGTATAATAACCCATCAGAATCCGCGTCCCGCCGCTGTCCGTAAAGGCCGTGCAGCAGACCTCCGTAATGCCGGGATAGTTCATCATGTGCTTTTCAATGCCGCCCAGCTCCACACGGTAGCCGCGTATCTTGACCAAATTATCCTGACGGCCGCAGTAAAGCAGCGTTTTATCAGGCTGCCCCGCGACCAAATCGCCTGTCTTGAAGACATATTCATAATTCGGCAGACGATCAAAGAGGTTTTTGGCAAAGCATTTTTTATTCTTCTCCGGCAAGTCAATGTAGCCGTGACAGACCTGCGGACCGGAAATCCATAATTCGCCGCATTTCCCGATTTCGGCACGCTGACCGTTCTCATCAACGATGTAGTATTTTAAGCCCGGAACAACTGCGCCGATGGAATAGCCGGAGCGCTCGTCCACGATGTCCGCATGGCTGATGATGCCGCAAGCCTCGGTGGAGGCGTAGACATTCACAATGCGATAGGGCTTTTGATTTAGGTTATGGGCAGGCTCACTGCCGACCAAGAGAATACGGAGCGGGCTGTCCGTATCATAGCTCATATATTTACAAGCCATGTGCGGCGGCAGGAAGGTCACGGTGATGCCCTTTTCGCGGTAAAAGTCTGCAATGGCGTGAATATTCTTACGAATGTCCTTTGGAATCAGGTGCAGCGTCATGCCGAGCGATAAGCTGATTACGATGTCATAAACCGAGGCGATGAACATCATGCTGGCAAAGCAACAATAGGTATCATCGCTGCGAAAACCAATGTCACCGAAGTTGGCCGCTGCCGCCATCATGTTCCTTTGGGTGATGCGAACGCCCTTGGGATTCCCTGTAGAGCCGGAGGTATAGACCACGACCGCCAAACGCTCCTTATCTCCTCGCTCCTCAAAAAAGCTGCCGTCCTGCGTTTTTTCTGCCTCTGCAATCAGCTCCGCCGTGGCCTGAAGACGGACATGGCACTGCTCCATACAGAAGGTATTTTGGCTTTCAGGACAGGCACTTTCCAAAAACACATAGGCGCACCCCGCCTTCCATGCGGCCAAAATTGCAACGATGGTCGCCCCACTTCTGCCAGTCTTGATTGCAATGACATCGCCTTCCTGCGCCCCATGAAGTACAAAGGTATGTGCCAGACGATTGCTCATGGCTTCAAGCTGCGCATATGTGAGCTGCACATCGACAGCGGAAAGCGCTAATTTATCGGGATATTGCGCGGCTGCCAGACGGAACAGCCCGACCGCCGTTTGCTCCTTAAAAATGCTCGGTGTACGCAAAAGCACATCTGACCATAGCTCCCGCATGGGATACCACCTTCCCACCGGCCTCTCCCGCGAGATGTTATAAAGTCACGCGGGAGAGGTCAGAAGAGTTTATTCTTTGTCTTCGAGCAGTGAACGCAGACCAATCTTATCCTCTGCAAACAATGCGGCATCCATGACCTTCAAATTCTTGGAGATGATGGGTGCAAAGTCCATCATGTCAAGAATCTGCGTCTGCAAATCAATGCCGGGGGCGATTTCGGTCAGCATGAGACCGTCCTTGGTCAGCTTGAACACGCAGCGGTCGGTGATGTACAGCACATTCTGGTTGATGTCCATCGCGTGCGGACCGGAGAAGGTGACCTGATTGATGGTCTTGAGGAATTTCTTTTCAGCGCCCTCCTGCAAAATAACCACCTTGCCGTCACGAATTTCAGCCTTGTAGCCGCCGGCTGTCATGGTGCCGCAGAAAATGACATTCTTCGCGCCCTGTGTCAGATTGATGAAGCCGCCTGCACCGGGACGGCGCTCGCGCCCGCTCTTGTCCATAAAGCGGCTGACATTAACAGAGCCGTTCGGATCGCATTCGGCCAAACCGACGAAAGTCGCATACAAGAAGCCGCCGTCATACAGGTCAAAAATCGTCGGGCTGTCCACAATGGCCTGTGCATTGGCGGTCGCGCCGAAGGAAGTACGGGCAGCCGGAACGCCGCCGAATGCGCCTGTTTCCACAGTCAGCATTAAATCGTCCGCAATACCCTCTTCACTGGCAACGGCGGCGATGCCTTCAGGATAGCCAAGACCGGTGTTGACGGGAACATGCAGCTTTAATTCCAGCGCAGCGCGGCGGGCAATCGTCTTTTTGACACCGAGTGGCAGGGCAGCGGAGGCGGAAATCGGATATTTATATTTGCCGGTGTAGGCGGGATTATAATATTCGCCCATCGTCATGCGGTGATTTTTTTCGGGATTCTGCGCCACAATGAGCTTATCAATGAACACGCCGGGGATGATAACATCCTTGGCCGGAAGAGCGCCCTTACGAACAATGCTCTTGACTTGGCAAAGCACGATGCCGCCGCTGGCCTTGGTTGCCATCGCAATCGCCTGAATGTTGGTCAGCACGGCTTCATCCTCGCAGGTGAGGTTGCCGTCTTCATCAGCGGTCGTACCCCGAATCAAGGCAACATCAATCTTTGGGGTTTTGTAAGCCAAATATTCCGTGCCGCCGATGTTGACGACATCAACCAGCTCTTCCTTGGTGATGGAATTGCACTTGCCGCCCTCCAAACGGGGGTCAACAAAGGTGCCGATACCGACGCGGCTCAGCTCCACATCCAACCCTTTGGCACGGCTGCGGAACATATGCTCGATAACGCCCTGCGGGAAGTTATAGCTCTCCACCTTCAAATCCTGCTGCATCTGCATGATGGTGTGGTTTGATCCGTTATGACCGACGATGACGCGCTTAATCATGCCTTCATGGGCGAAATGTTCAAAGCCGCGTTCTACACCGCCGACAGGTCCCATATCGCCAACGCCTGAGCCGGACATGATGGTTAAATTCTGCGGATGGCCGTCCGCCTTAAAACGATCCTCCAAGGCAATGCAGATTTCCTCAGCAAGACAGCTATTCATGTTGCCACCGCAGACCAGAAAATCATTGTCTTTGACCAATGCAGCGGCTTCCTGAGCTGAACATGGCAGTCCCTCCTTATGTTTATTTATATGTTTTAATTCGATAATCATAATATCGAATAAGAGCCGAAATATTCCGGATGCGCTTTTTACGGCGCATCCGGCTATTTGATTATTTAACCAGACTTTCAATCAGGCGACGGACAAAAGTGCGAATTTCATCAATCTTATATTCGTTGTGTCCCATCGACACAGCACCCTCAGTCGCCATTTCACCGGCCTGAGCCGCCAGCTCAGCGGTCGGCTTCTTGCCACGCAGGAAGTCCTCGACTTCCTTCAAGCGGACAGGAACAGGCGCGACAGCACCTAGCACAAGACGAATATCGGAAATGACATCGCCGTCCAGCTTATAACACCATGCCAGAGAAGCCATCGAGAAGTCAATGGAGGAGCGCATACGGAACTTTTCGTAGCCGGAGGCATAGCCATCCAGCTTCGGAATATCCAGCTCGGTAATCAGCTCGCCCGGCTCCAAATTCGCATAGCTCTTTAAGTTGGTGCAGAAGAAGTCTTCGGCGGAAACGGTGCGTCCCAGAGAGGTCTTGACCTTAGCATCCATTAAGACCATCACGGGGGAGATGTCGGAGGCATTCACGGAGTAGCAGCCGCAGTTCATGCAGCGCTTGGCTTCTTCCAAGCCCTCTTCATAGGTCAGGGAAGTGGAG
>CAVJHY010000171.1:0-4522 GCA_963649405.1 bacterium | reverse complement strand
GCCACTCATTTTAGAAAGAAGGCAAATCAGTATGCAGTCGTCCCTTACCTCCGGCAGTGTGTTCAAAAACATTCTGCGGTTTTCGCTGCCGTATCTGCTGTCGTATTTTTTGCAGACGCTGTACGGCGTGGCAGATTTATTCATCATCGGGCAGTATGAAGGCGTGGCAGGGACGACGGCGGTGTCCATCGGCAGTCAGGTGATGCATATGCTCACCGTCATGCTGGTCGGGCTGGCAATGGGCTCCACCGTGACCATCGGACAGTCCATCGGCGGCGGTCAGAAAAAGAAGGCAGCGCTCGCCATCGGCAACACGGTGACGCTTTTTATGGCGCTTTCGGTCGCACTGACGGTCATCTTACTCGTTTTCGTCCGCTCCATTGTCAGCGTGATGTCCACTCCTGCGGAGGCCGTTGATGGGACGATTCAGTACCTGACCATTTGCTTTATCGGCATACCGTTTATCACTGCGTACAACATCATCAGCTCCATTTTTCGCGGCATGGGGGACAGCAGAAGTCCCATGTACTTTATTGCCGTAGCGTGCGTGACCAACATTGTGCTGGATTATGTTTTCATGGGTGTTCTACGCTTAGGACCGTCCGGCGCGGCACTGGGAACAACGCTGTCACAGACGGTCAGTGTGGCGGTTGCGCTCTATGCCATCAAAAAACGCAATATCGGCATCCCGTTTTCCAAAGCGGATTTAAAGCCGCAAAAGCCCATGATGTCACAGCTTCTCAAAATTGGTCTGCCCATCGCCATGCAGGACGGGTTGATTCAGATTGCCTTCATCGTCATCACCATCATCGCCAACCAGCGTGGGCTGGCGGACTCGGCGGCGGTTGGCATTGTGGAAAAGGTCATCAGCTTCCTGTTCCTCATCCCCTCGTCCATGCTCTCCACTGTGTCCGCCTTGGGCGCACAGTGCATTGGCGCGGGCAAATCGGAACGTGCCGTGCAGACGCTTCGCTATGCCGTTTTGCTGGCAGCAGGCTTTGGACTGGCTGTCGCCGTACTGATGCAGTTCGCGGCGGATGATGTGGTCGCGCTGTTCACCTCCGATGAAAATGTTATCCCCGCCGGCGGGCAATACCTACGCGGCTATATCTGGGACTGCCTGTTTGCGGGCATCCATTTCAGTTTCAGCGGGTATTTCTGTGCGGTCGGCAAATCCGGTCTGTCGTTCCTGCACAACATCACGGCCATCGTGCTGGTGCGTGTGCCGGGCGTATATTTGACTTCTCGCCTCTTCCCGCAGACGCTGCTGCCGATGGGTCTCGCCACTGCCGCAGGGTCGCTGCTGTCTGTTATTATTTGTCTCATAGCCTTCTCCTTCCTTTCCAAGCGTCAAAAAGCCGGTTTTTGACTTTTTTCTGCATCGCTGGTATAATATTTATTTGTAGCGATTTTTTGGAGCAGCGTGCGGGCAGGGCTCGCAGAAAGGACATTGACTTTGGCAGACATGGACAACGAGGCGGTCGAAACAGAAGCAGCGCAAACGCAAAATCAGCCGCTTGAGGATAGCAAGGAAGCACTGGAAAGCGGGATAGAGCAGCAGGAAAACGCGGCAGCGCAGCCCACGCAGGATAATGCGGACAGCGAAGCGGCACCCGGCGAAGCAGCGCCGAAAAAGAAGAAAGCCCGCCCGCGCAAGAAGAAAAAGAAGGCACCGTCCTTATTGGATGCGGACGCGCCGAACGCTCCGAAGGAGCCGAGTTATGAGGAGATTTGCAATCAGCCGCTCCCGCACACGGGCTTTGAGGATATGGACATTTCGGATGAGGTGATGCGTGCCATTGCGCGAATGGGTTTTACAGAGGCGACCCCCGTCCAGAAGAAAACCATCCCCGTGATGATGCAGGGTCATGACATCATTGCTCTTGCTCCCACCGGCACGGGCAAAACATGCGCCTTCGGCATCCCCATGCTCGAATACATGAGCCTCACGGACACGCGCATTCAGGAGATCGTTTTGGCACCCACCCGCGAATTGGCCATGCAAATCGGCGATGAACTGAAAAAATTGGCTTATTACATCAAAGAAGTCAAAGTCGCCGTGCTGTATGGTGGGCAGCCCATCATGCGCCAGCTTGACCAGCTCCGCAAGCACCCGCAGATTATCGTTGCCACGCCGGGACGGATGCTCGACCACTTGGAGCGCGGCAATGTCCGCTTGGATGCCGTCCACACGATGGTTATTGATGAGGCGGACGAAATGCTCAAGATGGGCTTTGTCAAGGATGTGTGCCGCATCATCGAAAAGACCCCGAACACGCGCCAGCTCGTCATGTTTTCCGCCACCACGAATCAGGATGTGATGACCATTTCGTGGAAGTACCAGCACGAGCCGGTGCAGATTACCATTCAGGCGATTAACGAAAACCGACCGGACATTAAGCAGTACATTGTTCCCGTCACGCGGGACGACAAAAACGAGCGGCTTTTGTACCTCTTGGATGCAGATGTATACGGGCGCATCATGATTTTCGTGAATACTAAATTCATGGCCGAGCGCCTCAACAGTATCCTGCAAAAAGCGGGCTATAGTTCGGAAACCCTGCACGGCGATGTGCCACAAAAAAAGCGCAACCAAATCATGCAGGGGTACAAGCGCGGCAAGTTTCCCATTCTCGTCTGCACGGATGTGGCCGCACGCGGCATTGATGTGGACGATGTGGAGGCGGTCATCAACTACGACTTGCCGCAGGAGAACGAATATTACCTTCACCGCATCGGCCGCACGGGACGCGCCCATAAGCACGGCGTAGCCTTCACGCTGATGAGCTTCACCGAGAGCGTCCGCATGGACGAAATTCTGCGGTATATGAAATCCAAACCCACCCGACTGTCCTTTGATGAAATGGGCATTCTTTGTAATGAGGATGGGAGTTCTTTCTTCGAGAACACTTGAGTTGGGCGAGTGGATAGTGAATAGTAATAGTGTTATGTGGTAAAAGCCACTTGTTCTGTACTTCATATTAACACTAAGCCATAAGAAACATTTCACCGTCTATCATTTTCTTCTGAGAGACTAACCGCCTATCCACTATCCACTAATCACTAAAAATATTTACAATAGCGAATCATTGACGAACCTATATTTTCCTGTATAATGTATGGGTATGATAAACGAGGAGGATGGACGACATGGACACCATTACGGCGAAAGACATCGCTTCCAATACCGGCATTTCTGACCTTTTCGCAACCCAGCTTGCGAATTTTACCCCTCTGAGCGTGGCAATGGCGCTGCTGGCCGGTTTGTTAGCGGGCATCGTGATTGCGTTGGTCTATAAAAAGACCTATCGTGGCGTTTTGTACAGTCCCAGCTTCTCCCTGACGCTGATTATGCTGACGCTCGTCACCGCGCCTGTGGTCATGGCTATCAAGTCCAATGTGGCACTGTCCATGGGCATGGTCGGTGCGCTCTCCATCGTCCGTTTTAGAACGGCCATTAAAGAACCGCTGGATACCGCCTATATGTTCTGGGCGATCACAATGGGCATCCTGATTGGCGCAGAGCAGTATCTGGTCGCGCTGGTCGTGGTCATTGGCATTTCTATTATCCTGCTGGCGCTGTCCATGCTGCATTTCCGCCAGCCGAATAGTTATCTCTTGGTGCTGCACTATGACGAATATGCACAGACCGACATCGAGGCTGAGCTGCGCCGCAGTGCGCGTTTCTTCAGAATGCGCTCTAAGACCGTGACACGCGCCGGCGGCGAGACCACCTATGAGGTGCGCATGGATAAGCGTTCGGATGTTGTTGGTCGGATGCTGGACATTGAGGGTGTTCATGACGCGACGCTGGTGGCCTACCAGTCCGAAACGGGGGCCTGACGATGGGCATCCCGCTGAGGCACGAGCTTAAATATCTGTTAATGCCGTGGCAGGTGGATGTGCTGCGCCGAAACCTTACGCCCGTTCTTTCTTTGGATCCGAACGCGCAAAAGCACGGGGGCGAATACCACATCCGCTCCCTGTATTTTGATACGGTGTATGACAGCGCCCTGTACGAAAAAATGAGCGGTGTCTACGAGCGCCAGAAATACAGAATGCGCATTTATAACTACTCCGACCGTGAAATTTTCATGGAGTGCAAGAGCAAGTATGGCGCTCTCATTTCCAAGCGCTCGGTCAAAATCCCGCGTGATCTGGCCGACCAAATCATCGCTTGTGACCCAAGCGGGCTGGAAAATACACCTACCGGTCTGCTCAAGGATGTCTATCGGGAAATGCGCACACGCCTTTTACACCCCGTGGTCATCGTGGACTACACCCGTGAGGCGTATCTGCACCCCGCGGAGACCGTCCGCATTACCTTCGATAAGGGCTTGCATACCGGTCTTGGCAGCATCGACATTTTTAATCCCTATTTGCCCACCATCTCTCCCTTTGATCAAGATTATACGGTCTTAGAAGTCAAATATGACCGAATGCTCCCGCCCTATATCGCTGAGCTTCTCTCTTGGGCCGTCCCCGAAGCCTGCCGTAGCGCCGTGTCGAAATATACATGGTG
>CAVJHY010000170.1:0-4534 GCA_963649405.1 bacterium | reverse complement strand
GAGACACAGTTTTCGGCGGCGGCGAGAGGCATACCCTTGAGGGGCAGGTCGGTCGCATAGGCGGTCGCCTTATTAAACTTAAAGCCGTTCACGTGAAGGACGGTATCGGTCAGCGGCTTTTCGAGCGGGTCATAGTTGGCGATAACGGCAATGGCGTACTTCTTGCCATTCATCGTGCCTTTTAGCAGCCGCGCATCCACGCACGGCGCACCGACAACCTCAGCATTCGGGACGATTTTTTCTGCACGCATCAATGTGCGGACATCATACTGGTCAGTGATAATGCCGTGCATCACGCCGGGGTCATTGCGCACATAAGCCAAGAAGCCAAGCTGGTCGTCCTGATAGCGGTACACGCGCCCGCCCTGCTGTTTGAATGCATCAATCTGATTAAGCTCTGCCTCGCTCAAGCCTTCGACAGCGGGCAGAATCAGCACGCGGGTCTTGATGGTATTTTCCGCCAAGTCCTCGGCGCGGGTAAAGTCTACCGTGACACCCACCTCGTTCAGCAGTGAATAACACCGCGCCATTGCGGTCAGATTGCGTTCATGATAGACCTGCACGCTCTGCTCCGCGCCGTTATCCGCCGCATCAAAGTACGCATTCTGCCGCGCCGACCAGAGCAGGGACACGCCGTTGCGCACCTTCTCGGCGCGTGCAAGCCGCTCGGACAGGGCATTGACCACCTTGTTGGTCTTCACGCCCATATCAAAGTGCGCCGCCTTGCGCCGATCGTTAAAGAGCATGCCGAATTCTTCCGGCTCCGGACTGTCGGGGAAGGGATAATCCGCACGCCACTGATAGTACAGGATGCCCTTGAAGCCACGCCCGATGGCGGCATAGGTCTCTCTCGGCCACTCCTGCGGCGGCATGTTCGTGCGTGCATTATATTCTATCAGCCAAGCGTGCTTTTTGAAGGCGGCTGCGGCGCTTTCGGTCGCGTCAAGCTGCATGCACGCCTTGTGATAGGACGGCCCGCGACAGGGCGTATAGGCTGTGATGCCCAAAATATCCATGCCCTTTGCCGTTTCAAAATAATCCTCGCCGCGCTGGGACGCGCCGGGAACGACAGGGCAAGCCATATGGCAGGTCAAGCTTTCGGGAAAAGCATAGCCTTCCCGCGCCTTTTCACCCATGTCGCACAGATAGAAGGTCATGCGCTCCATACAAAACAGCCGCCAGTTAATCCAGCCCTCTTTGCTTTCACCGGCAGCGGGACGCTGACGCGGCGGGTCTTCAACCGGCAGCCCCTTCAGGGCGCACCATTCCTTGTACGCCTTGATGGATTCGGGATGATAGTCATAAAAGCCGATGGACGGATATGCCGGCTCATTGTAAATTTGAAACGACACACAGGCAGGGAAATTCTTAAAATGCCGCGCCGAGGCGATAGTACCCTTCACATTGTCCTCATAAATGCCCTTATGATTCAGACAGCTTCTGATAAACCAGCCCCAGTTAAAGGGCATTTCTTCACCGTCCGCCCGCACCATCGTGGCATTCTTGAAGCCGCGCAGGTTCATGCTGTAGCCCTGCAAGCGAATCATGCCCGCCATGTCCTCTTCCTCTAAATCGCTCAGGAAGGCATCCGGCAGGGGAAAATTCACCTGAACATCGCCGTCATTCCAATCCAGATCGCCGCGAGCCGCCATGCGCACCAAATTGAAACCGGCCTCCTTGATGCCGTGCAAATCCTCCTTCATTTCGCCGAGCTGATCACCTGTCTCCAAAACAGGCAGTTTCTGCTTATGATAAGACGGATAATACGATTGCCCAAGGCAGAATACGGGCTTGCCGTCCTTGTGCAGAACGCCGTTTTTCATGCTGTACATGTGCTTTCACTCCTTTTCTAAACGGTCTGCTGTTGCTATGTTAAAGCGTACCACAGAAGCAGCTATTCGTCAATAGAAAAAGTTCAAGATAAATTCGTTATTTTTTGAACTCGTGCTTGACGGAATAAACAAATTCATTTATACTATTATATGAAGAAAGAATATTCATCCGCCCTGTGCGGATCTGACAATGGAGGCGACCAAGTATGATTCACCAGCTTCGCAGACCGAAAATGGGTCTTCTTTTGATTGCGCCGGAGCGTTTCTGCGCCTTGGGCGAAGGGACAAAGCGCGGCAGCTACCTTGCCCGCAAGCAGGCAGAGGCTGCATGGATGAAGGCGGACTGCGAAAAAACCTGCGATGTATCCTTCCCCGGCATTGTTCTGAACACCGAGGACACCAAACGCGCCATTGACCTGTTCACGGCGGATAAGGTGGACTTTGTGCTGGCCATCTACCTTTCTTGGGCGGAGGACTATGCCTACATCCGCTTCCTGCGCGATATGCCTCCCTGCCCCGTGCTTTTTGCACACAGGATGCGTGACTCCATCGGTCTGCATGATACGCACGATGATGATGAATTTACCGAATATCTCTGCTGCGGCGGGCTTGTGGGCATGCAGGAAGCCAGCGGCAACAATGCTAATTATCAGCGTCCCCTGCTGGAAACCTATATCGGCACATGGGCACAGATTATGGAGCGCGTTCAGCCCTTTGCGGCGGCAGCTCGCGCCCGCGCCATTTTGAAAGATGCGAAAATCGGTCTGTTGGCGTGCTATAACGAGGCCATGTGGAGCACCTATGTGCATCCGTATGATGTGTTCCGCTTTGTCGGACCGGAGCTGAAGTTCCTGTCCATTGCCGAATTGGAGGACTTTGTGGAGGCCGTTCCCGTTGAGGAAGCCAAGGGCGTGATGCAGCAGATTGCCGATACCTATGAAGTGAAGCCGGATGTGGCCGAAGATAAATTCTTGGCCTCCGTCCGCGCCACGATGGGCATGGAGCGCATGGGCAAGGCTTACGGCGTTGATTTGCTCGTCCTCAATGACATCGATACCATGCTGTTTAAGAAAATCGGTTTGCGTCCCGGCTTCTATCCGACCCCTGCCTGTGATGATTTGGTCATCGTGCCGGAAGGCGACCTTGGCGCGGGCATTGCCACCTATATGCTGCGCCTGCTGACAAACGACCATGTGAACTTCATCGAGCCGTTCCACATTGACCTGCCGGAGAACAATTTTGCCGCCGGTCATGCAGGACCGAACGACTATTCCGACCCACGCGGCAAGACCAAGGTCAGCCGCGATGTGCGTTTTGCCAAGTCGCAGTGGAAGTATGCGGGTGCGCCGTTTGCGTGGTATGTCTTCCCCGAAGGCCGCAAGACCATGCTGCACTGCTCCGAGCATAACGGCAAATTCATGTTTGCTGCCACGCTGCTTGACTGCCTGCCGACCGAACATTTCTTGGCGACCTATTCGCACGGCCTGTTCCGCGCCGTGGGCGAGACCAATGTTGAACTATTTGACAAGCTCTTAAAGCTCGGCGTGACCCAGCATTACGGTCTTGTCGCCGGCGACTGCATCCCCGCTGTGGAAGATTTGGCAAAGATGCTCGATTTTGACTACCACAGAGTATGACGAGTGGATAGTGGATAGTGGATAGAAATAGTGTTGTACGGATATGAAATATTATTTTCCCGTATTCTGCGCTCCTATTTTCTATTCACTTACCATTAACCGCGCCTACATTTTAGCTATCCCCCAACCACTACCCTCTATCCACTAAACAGGGAGGTTTCCATGAACACGCTGACCAAGCTGCATGAGCTGTTGCCCGGCTTTTCGTCCACCGAGCGGCGGGTGGCGGAATACATCATAGCGAACAGTCAAACGCTGCCTGATACCAGCATCAGCGAGGTGGCACGAAACTGCGAGACGAGCAAGTCCATGGTCGTCCAGCTTTGCAAAAAGGCAGGCTGCACAGGCTTTAAGGAGCTTTGCAGCAATCTGCGTGTGGAGCAGGCGCTGAAGGAAAAGGAAGAGAAGCCAATCACCTATTCCGACCTTCACGCGGGCTGCTCCGCCAAGCAGATTTTGGCGGTCACGGTGGATGAGGAAGTGCGTTCCATTCGAGATACCGCCGAATTGGTGGATGTATCCGCCTTGGAAAAGGCAACGGACGCACTTTTGTCCGCCCGCCGCATCCAGCTTTTCGGTGCCGGAAGCAGCGCAGTGGTGGCCTTAGACATGGTAAACAAGTTAGAACGTGTGGGGCTGAACGCGCATTTTTCGCAGGAGCTGCATAGCCAGCTCATGGCCTGTGCCTCCATGACGCAGGACGATGCGGCACTGATTTTTTCCTATACGGGCGAGACGCAGGATATGTTGTGTGCCGTCAAACACCTAAAGGAATGCGGCTCGACGGTCATCGCCGTCACCCGCTACGGCAAGAGCCATCTGTCCGAGGCGGCCGACATCTGTCTCTGCGTCGCTGGAAACGAGTCCCTGCGCCGTACTGCCGCCATGACCTCCCGCCTGTCCATGCTGACAATGGCCGATGTTCTGTTCACCTGTGTCACCAGCCGTATGTGCGCCGACCTGACACAAACCTTGGAACGCGCCGCTAAAATCGCCGAGGAGCAGAGAATTTAAGACAGCACAGCACAAATGAGGCGGCGCGATAAATCGTGAATTTTGTGGAAG
>CAVJHY010000169.1:0-4543 GCA_963649405.1 bacterium | reverse complement strand
GGCATCGGCAGTCTGCCGTTGGCAGACTTGAAAACCTTTCAGGTTTTCAACCTTTGCGCCATCTACTTCATGCAAAAATCTCGATTTACCTCCGGTAAACCATCGATTTTTGCGTTTCGCGACTTCCGCAAAATTCATCATTGATCGCGCCGCTTCATTTGTGCGATGCTGCCTTAAAGAGGGTTATTTCCTTGATAAATCAAGGAACAGCGCTTACAGTAGCGGTCCTGTGCGGGATTTGCACCCGCTTCCCTGTTCGGCATCCCTTCGGATGCACCCAACGCATGGAATATGCACTTGTCAGGAAAAGTATACTTCATTTTGTTGAGCGCGTCAAGCGATGTGGTTAGCGGTTAGCCGTTAGGAAATAGGAAACAGGAAATAGGAAACAGGAAACAGGAAACAGGAACAAGGAAGTAGATAGGAGGGAGAGCCGTTAGCGGTTAGCTGTTAGCGCTTATGAAATAGGGAATAGGGAACAGAGACAAGGGGGAGTTGAATGGGGGGATAGGGGAAAGGAAGAGAAAAAAATGGGAAAATAGGGGCAGGGGCGTACAATCATTCGATTAAAGTTGAATCTTCTCGAATGAGCTTGGTTATGTTGTACATTTTTTCTTTTTTTGCTTTTTTTCTTTGTCATTTTATTCCCTTCATCTGGGCGAAAAATGCTGGAATTTTGTTGACAGGCGTTACAAAATGGGATAAAATAGTGCTAATATGTTGCTAAAGGGGAGGCGGCAAGGCTATGCTGAATCACATAGAAATGATGGCAGCGTTGACCGCGGAATATCTGAATGTGTTTGTGGTGCGTCCCTTAGAGGACAGCGCCGATATTATAAAGCTTACGGGTTATGTAACCAACGGCATCAAGGATGTGCCTCAGGGCTTTCCGTATTTTAAGCTCCTTCGCACCTATGCCGAGGAGCGCGTGTACGCAGAGGACAGGGATTACTTTTTGGATGTTCTTTCATCGGAAAAGCTTGCGGCATATTTTTCGGACGGTCGGGCGCATCTTGAGTACAATTACCGCATTGTCGATGAGAACGGGAAAATTCACCAGTACGCGGCGCGTTACAGCCGCATATCTCAGCCCGATGAGGAATTAAAGCTCGTGGCGGGCTTCCGCAACATTGATTTTGTTGCTGATATGGCACATGAAAAGCGCGAAGAGGGGCTTTACAGCGCGTACAGCGCCCTCTCCGCTATTTTCTTTTCGCTGCACCGCGTCAATATTTTGGACAATACCTATGCCCGCATCAAAACGACACCGACGCTGAAAAAATTCGCGGTTGAGGAATCAAATGAATATGACCTGAACGCCAAGCGCATCATCACCGGCGTTTCTTCCCAATCAAGTCTTGAAGAAGCGCTGCGCTTTACGGAAAGAAGCACTATTGCCGAGCGCATGAAGGGCAAAAACCACATTTCGATGGAATTTCTGTCCTATGCCTCCGAGCTTTGCAAAATGCACTTTTTTAAGGAGGACGAGGACGAAAACGGCAATCTGCGTCATGTTATTTTCGCAGTGGAAAAGCTGGACGGTGACAAGAGCCAAGCCGTCATCAACGCTCTGTCCTCCGATTTTCAGAATGTGTTCTGGATTGACCTTCGCAACGGTCTCTCCCGCACACTCAAGATGAAGAACTATTACGGCGAGGACATCTACGAAAAGTATACCAGAAACTTTTCCTATGACAAGTATTTTCATGAATACATCGCCGGCCGTGTGCATCCGGAAGACCGCGAAATGCTGGTTTCCGAGCTGACCTTGGCACATTTGCAGACCGCCTTTCAAACAAAGCCGGAGCTGACCGGCAGCTTCCGTATCTTGGTGGACGGCGAAGTGCATCACTACCGCTATACCTATAAAAAGCTCGCCAATCTTAATTCCATCGTGGCGGGCTTCCGCAACATCGATGACATTATCGCCCAGCACATGGCGGAGGAGCGCCAGCAGCGGGAAAAGGAACAGGCGTATCAAAGCAAGCTCAAAGAGCAGCTCATGGTGTTTGATACCCTTGCCCGCAACTTTAAGAATGTCTACCTTGCGGACATGGAAAAGGAAACCATTAAAGTTCTGAAGCTGAGCGAGGGCTATGCTGACCGTCTGCAAATCGGCAGCGAACAGGAAATTCCCTTTGATGCCGTTCGCAAGTATTGGCTGGAGACGATGGTTTGCGATGAAGACCGCGCAGAGATCAGCCGCGTTTTTGAAACCGAGAATGTCAAAAAAGCCCTGCTTGAACAGAACGGGTTTACGGGAAATTACCGCAGCATCATCAACGGCAAAGTTTATCACTTCCAATACAGCATGAGCCGCATCAACGCCTCTGGTCTCAAGGCGGTGCTGGGTTATCAGAATGTGGATGAGATTGTCGAACAGCATGTGGCGCAGGAGAAAAAGGAGAGGGAGCTGGAGGAAGCACGCCTGAAGGCGGCAAGGGAACATAATGAGATTCTTTCGGCCTTGTCCACCCTTTATTCCACCATCTTCCGCGCCGAAATCGACACCCACCGCTATGAAGTGCTGACCAGCACCCAGCTGATGGGTACGGTCGCCGGAACAAGCGGAAACTTTGACGATGTAAAGGAACAAATCCTTTCCGCCTTCATGGAGCCGGAAATGCAAGCCCCAATGCGTGCTTTCCTTGATTTGAACACGCTGGGCGAGCGCCTCCGAAAAGTCAACACCGTATCCACAGAATACAGAAATCCCCGCGGCATTTGGTTTGAGGCGCGTTTCATTGTCAAGCGCAGGGATGAAAACGGCGCGGCAAAGGAAATTCTCTATGTTGCCCGCGATATTACCGCCGAAAAGATGCAGCAGCTTGAGCAGCAAGACCAGCTTTCTCAAGCCTTGGCTGCGGCGCAGCAGGCCAACAAAGCCAAGTCCACCTTTTTAAACAGTATGTCGCATGACATCCGCACCCCCATGAACGCCATCATCGGCTTCACGGCGCTTGCGCAGACGCACATTGACGAAAAAGAACAGGTGCAGGATTATTTGACCAAAATCAGCACATCCAGTACCCATCTGCTCAGTCTGATTAACGACATTCTGGATATGAGCCGCATCGAAAGCGGCACGGTCAAGCTGGACGAAAAAGCCGTGCATATGCCTGACCTTCTGCACGATTTGCGCACGATGATTCAGGGGCTTGTCAATTCCAAGAATCTGAATCTGTATATCGACACGCAGGATGTCATGCACGAGGATGTGTACACAGACAAGCTGCGCTTGAATCAGGTGCTGATTAACATTGTCGGCAATGCCATCAAGTATACGCAGCCGGGCGGCGATATCATCATCCGCCTGTCTGAAAAGCCCTGCACCATCAAGCATTACACGACCTACGAATTTACTGTGAAGGATAACGGCATCGGGATGTCCAAGCAGTTCATGGAGCATATCTTTGAAACCTTCACCAGAGAATACAGCTCAACCGTCAGCGGCATTCAGGGGTCGGGGCTGGGCATGGCCATCACCAAGAATATCGTGGATATGATGGGCGGCGAAATCACCGCCGAGAGCGAGGAAGGAAAAGGCTCATTGTTTAAGGTCACGCTCAATCTGCGCTTGGCGAATGAACCGGTGAAAAACGAGCCGATTCCTGAGCTTCTCGGCGCACGAGCGCTGGTTGTCGATGATGATTTGGACACTTGCAGGAGCGTCAGCAAGATGCTGCGCGACATCAAGATGCGTCCCGACTGGACTGCTTCCGGCAGAGAAGCGGTCGTTCGTGCGCAGGATGCCGCTGACATGAAGGATGAGTATAAGGTTTATATTATTGACTATCTGATGCCCGATATGAACGGCATCGAGACCGTCCGTCGCATCCGTAGGGTCATCAGCGAGGATGTGCCGATTATCGTCCTGACCGCCTACGACTGGTCTGATTTTGAGTATGAGGCGCGGCAGGCGGGCGTAACTGCCTTTGTCTCTAAACCACTGTTTATGTCCGAGCTGCGCAAAGTATTGACGCAGCAGGAGGAGAAGGAAAACACTGAAGCGAAAAAGGCGGAGCATTACGATTACAGCGGCAAGCGCGTTTTGCTGGTCGAGGACAACGAGCTGAATCGGGAGATTGCGACTGCCATCTTGGAAGAAGCGGGCATGAAGGTGGACTGCGCATCCGATGGTACGGAGGCTGTGGACATCATGTACCATGTGCCGGAGGACACCTACGACCTTATTTTCATGGACATCCAAATGCCGAAAATGGACGGGTATATCGCCACGCACGAAATCCGTACCTTGGACAATAACCGCAAGGCCAACATCCCTATTGTCGCCATGACCGCCAACGCCTTCGATGAAGATAGAAAGAAATCCCTCGAAGCCGGTATGAACGGCCATATTGCCAAGCCCATTAGTATGGACGAGATTGCAAAAGTGTTGGATGGGATATTTAAGGGAAAATAGGAAAACATAGGCGGCAACTAAATTTTTGAAACATTTAATACTTGTTAAGGCAGCACCGCACAAATGAGGCAGCGCGATAAATAGTGAATTTTGTTTCAGGTGCGATTGCAAAAATCTCGA
>CAVJHY010000168.1:0-4593 GCA_963649405.1 bacterium | reverse complement strand
GGTTCCCGTCGTTTTCCACCGTTCTCCTCTCTGTTTATTTCCTGTTTTTCGTCCTGCTGTGTTGTCTTTTCACGGCGGGGCGATTATAATGAAATAGCTGTCCCGCGTGGGGCATAGAGCAATGAAAGGGTTATGATGTATGCCGAATTTTTCCCTGCCGGCTGCGGTTTTTGAACGCGCCGCCGCGCAGTTTCCAACCCCGTTTCACCTGTATGACGAGCGCGGCATTCGTCAGAACGCCCGCTGCCTGAACGAAGCGTTTGCGTGGGCACCGTCGTATCGGGAATACTTCGCGGTCAAGGCGCTGCCAAACCCGCAAATTTTGCACATTCTGAAGGAAGAGGGCTGCGGTACGGACTGCTCATCCGAATGTGAGCTGCTCATGGCGCAAAAATGCGGCTTTTCGGGTACGGACATCATGTTCAGCGCCAACGCTATGCCGCCTAAAGAGTACGACTTGGCGCGTGCCTTGGGCGCGTATGTCAATCTGGACGATGTGACGGACATCGAGACCCTGCAAGCCCACGGCGGGCTGCCGGAGGTCGTCGGCGTTCGCTACAATCCCGGCGGCACATTTGCTTTAGGCGGCAACCGTATCATGGGCACACCCGGCGAAAGCAAGTACGGTTGGGCTTCGTGGCAAATGGCGGACGGTCTGAAGCGCCTGAAAAGCCTCGGCGTGAAGGAATTTGGTTTGCACGCATTTTTAGCCAGCAACATGACCAATCAGGGCTATTATCCCGCGCTTGCGAGCATTCTGTTTGATGTCGCAAAGAAGGCAGAGAAAGAGTCCGGTCTCCCGCTGCGGTTTGTCAATCTGTCCGGCGGCGTGGGCATTCCGTATACGCGGGACGAAAAACCTGTGGATATTCGTGTGGTCGGCGAGGGCGTGCGTCTGGCGTATGAAAAGGCGTTCGGCAAGCAGGGCGATGTCGCCATCAAGACCGAGCTGGGACGGTTCATGACCGGTCCTTACGGGTGGGTAGTTACCCGCGCCATGCACGAGAAAAAAATTTACAAGCATTACATTGGCGTGGATGCCTGCGCGGTGCAGCTCATTCGTCCGGCGATGTACGGCGCGTACCACGAGATTTCCGTTGTCGGGCGGGAGAATGTGCCCGCGACGGAAACTTATGACATCACGGGCTGCCTATGCGAGAACAACGACAAGTTCGCCATTGACCGCAAGATGCCACCGATTCATATGGGCGATTTGTTAATCATCCACGACGCGGGGGCACATGCCTTTTCGATGGGTTATCAGTACAACGGACGCTTACGCGGCGCGGAAATTCTCTATACCGAAAACGATGATTTCCGCCTTATCCGCCGTGCGGAAACGCCGGAGGACTACTTCTCTACATTGATTTTTTAATTGAGGAAACCATTCTTTATGCGATAAAGAATGGTTTCCTCAAACCCCTTCCAAGAAAGCGTATACATAATATATGGCGTATGAGCGAAGGGACAATTTCTATATGCTGCGTGAATAATATATTTATTGCAGCATATCTCGGAGCATATTTTCGTTTTCATTTTCTAACTTTACTTATACGCCTTCTTGAAGGGGGGCGGTGGAAACATTCTTTGTCGAACAAAGAATGTTTCCACCACAATAAAAAAGGAGCGCTTCTATGAAGATTAAGACCCTCGTTCTGACTGCGCTTTGTCTGGCGCTGTGCCTCGTGCTGCCGTTCCTAACGGGGCAGCTTCAGCAAATCGGGCAAGCGCTTGCGCCCATGCATCTGCCCGTGTTTTTGTGCGGGTTTTTATGCGGTCCTGTCTATGCCATGTGCGTGGGCGCAATCGCGCCGCTCCTTCGGTTTGCGCTCTTTGGTATGCCTGTGCTGTTCCCGACAGGCATCGCCATGTGCTTTGAGCTGTTCACCTACGGGCTGACGGTCGGCGTGCTTGACAAGCGCCTCCCGCAAAAGCCGTGGGCGGTGTATGTGACGTTAATTTGCGCCATGCTGCTTGGCCGCATCGTCTGGGGCATTATCCGGTTGATTCTGTCCGGCGTGTCGGGCAGCGCGTTCACATGGTCAATGTTTTTAGGCGGCGCGGTCTTAAACGCCATCCCCGGCATCATCGTGCAAATCGTGCTTGTACCGGTGCTGGTGCTGGCACTGCGCAAAGCAAAAATCACATAAGAATTAAAACACTTAAAATACAGAAACGCCCTTGCATAACCATGCGGAGGCGCTTACAATATCACTGGTTTTGTCCCGCCAACGCGGGATTATTCCGCCAAAAATGTGAAGGAGGATTGTCTCTCCATGAACGAATATGTACAGAGGGTTTATGACGGTCTGTGCGCCCGCAATGCGCATGAAAAGGAATTTTTACAGGCGGCACACGAAGTGCTGGAAGCGCTGTCACCCGTGTTTGACAAGCATCCAGAATATGAAAAGGCCGGCCTGCTTGAGCGCTTTGTCGAGCCGGATCGCGCCATCATGTTCCGCGTCCCGTGGGTGGATGACCAAGGCAAGGTGCAGGTCAACCGCGGCTACCGCGTGCAGTTCAACAACGCCATCGGTCCGTACAAGGGCGGTCTGCGTCTGCATCCCAGCGTCAACCTCTCCGTCATCAAATTCTTGGGCTTTGAACAGGTGCTGAAAAATTCCCTGACCGGTCTGCCCATCGGCGGCGGCAAGGGCGGCAGCGACTTTGACCCCAAGGGCAAATCCGACAACGAGGTTATGCGTTTCTGCCAGAGCTTCATGACCGAGCTGTACAAATACATCGGCAAGGACGAGGATGTTCCCGCCGGTGACATCGGCGTGGGTGGTCGTGAAATCGGCTATCTCTACGGTCAGTACAAGCGCATCACCGGTCTGTACGAAGGCGTTTTGACCGGCAAGGGCTTGACTTACGGCGGCTCACTCGCCCGCAAGGAAGCGACCGGCTACGGTCTTTGCTACCTGACGGGCGCGATGCTCAAAAAGCATGGTGAATCCCTGAGTGGCAAGCGCGTGGTTATCTCCGGCAGCGGCAATGTCGCCATTTACGCGGCTGAAAAGGCGACCGAGATGGGCGCGAAGGTCATCGCCATGAGCGATTCCAACGGCTATATCGTGGATGAGCAGGGCGTGGATTTGGCGGTCATCAAGCAGATTAAAGAAGTTGAGCGTGGCCGTATCCGCGAGTACGCCAACCGCATGAAGGACAGCTATTATTCCAAGGGTTGCAGCGGCATTTGGACGATTCCATGCGATGTGGCGCTGCCTTGCGCGACCCAGAACGAGCTGAATTTGGACAGCGCGAAGGCGCTGGTGAAGAATGGTGTCATCGCCGTGGCCGAGGGTGCGAATATGCCCACCACCTACGATGCGACCCTCTATTTGCAAGAAAACAAGGTGCTGTTTGTCCCCGGCAAGGCGGCAAACGCGGGCGGCGTGGCCGTCAGCGCACTGGAAATGAGCCAGAATTCCCTGCGCCTGAGCTGGACGTTCAAGGAAGTGGACGAGCGGCTGCACGGCATCATGGAGAACATTTTCAAAGCCATCGATAAGGCCGCAACCGAGTACGGCGCGGAGGATAATTATGTTGTCGGCGCGAACATTGCAGGCTTCCTCAAGGTCGCCGACGCGATGATGGCACAGGGAACGGTCTGAGCTTCGCTCTTGCATCGGCAAAGTCGGTGCTGCGGAATTGATTCGCCTTCGGCGATAAAAATGGTGGGGCATTGTCCCCTCATGCCAAATCATTAATTTTTTAGCATTCAACCCCGTCTGCATGGGCGGGGTTTTGCTGTTTTTAATTGTCAACCAAATCATCTTTAAAGGTTGACAGTTAATTATATTCATGTTATTCTGTCCGCCGAGTGGGGCGTATTTTTGCGTGTATAAGCGCGGAATGCGCCGCACGAAGCATTGAAAGGATTTTGATTATGCAAAAGCAATCCAAAGCAATGGAGCTGACCTTGATGGGCGCAGGTGCGGCGATATTGTGTATCAGCGCCATGATTTCTATCCCGACAGCCGTCCCCTTCACCCTGCAAACAATGGCGGTTTCCCTGCTTTTGACGGCCTTGGGAGGGCGACGCGGCACAATTGCCATCGCTGTGTATTTGCTGCTCGGTGCCATCGGTCTGCCCGTTTTTTCCGGCTTCAACGGCGGCATTTCCGCCCTGTTGGGCGCGACCGGCGGCTATCTGACGGGCTTTTTGCTCATGGGGCTGTGCTATTGGTCGTTCGAGGGCAGACAAAAAGCGCCGCTAAACCATCTAACCACCGATGCAAACGCCGATAAAAAGAAACTTCGGCGGTCAATTCTCCTCCGCACGGCGCTGGGACTCAGCTTCGGTCTTCTCGTTTGCTATGCCTTCGGCACGCTCTGGTTTATGCGTGTCTATGCGGGCGGCACAACGCTCGGCAAAGCGCTCAGCCTCTGCGTCCTCCCCTTCCTCCTCCCTGATGCCGTCAAACTCACCCTCGGTGCCGCCGCAGGACTGCGGATTAAAAGGCAGATATTTTAATTTTTGCGGGGAAACCATTCTTTATGCGATAAAGAATGGTTCCCCCACACCCCTTCCAAGAAAGCGTCTCCATAATATATCTATATGCAGCGTAGCGACAGTTTCTATATGTCGCA
>CAVJHY010000167.1:0-4596 GCA_963649405.1 bacterium | reverse complement strand
CATCTGCTTCTTGCAAAAATCTCGATTTACAGAAAGTAAACCATCGATTTTTGCAATCGAATCTGATACAAAATTCACTATTTATCGCACCGCCTCATTTGTGCAGTGCTGCCTGAAAAGTGCCGAATGTGCAAGCGTTCGGTGAGGGCGAGACAGGACGGCGCTGCTCCTCTTTTTTCGGAATGGGGGCGATGAGGCATGACAACAATGGAAATTCTGATGTTGTTAAACCTTTTAGCCGTTGTTATTCTCGGAATCATCAATTTGATGAAGAAATAATCGCTACCCTCAACTGCATATCGGTTAGCGGTTACTTCTAACATATAAAAGTTCTGGAGTAGCGCGATACCTGATCTGCACATCAGGTTTGCTGTCTCGCTTGATGTTATTATAGCATAGCTGTCATCCTTTTTCAAGCCTTGTTTCGGATGTATTAAAAAGAGCGTGCCCCATTTCGAGACACGCTCTTTTGTGTATGTTTGCTAACAGCTAACAACTCTTTAGCCTTCAATCGCGATGGTATGCGGGCTTTCGACCTTGCGGACATCCTTCTTCGGGACAACAACGGTCAGCACGCCGGCTTCATACTTGCACTTGATTTCCTCAGCACGGACATCGCCGACATAGAAGGTACGTTCGCAAGTGCCGCTGTAACGCTCCTGACGGATGATGCGGTGGGTCTTCTTCTCTTCCTCGTCCTTATCCAGTGCCTTGGTCGCGGTCACAGTCAGATAGCCGTTCTTCAGCTCGATGCCAAGCTCTTCCTTCTTAAAGCCGGGCAGGTCAACCTGCAATTCGTAGCTGTCGTCCGTCTCATGTACATCGGTCCTCATGACGCGGGTGGCGTTCTTGCCGTACAGCGCCTTGTCCACGCTCAGCATGTTGCTGGCAAACGCCTCGTTAAACAAATCATCAAACAAATTCTCATTGAAAATCATCGGTAACATAAAGCACTCTTCCTTTCAAAGCCCATGTGGGGCGTTCGACGGGAGTGACTGGCTCCCTGACGCTTTCGCGTCATCTCATACCTTTCGGGGGGAGGCTCTCGTGACCTCCTCTCTTCTCGGTACACCTATTATTATACTCAAACTGTTAGCACTGTCAAGTGGTGAGTGCTAATATTCACATTTTATTCATAAATGTTTATTTTGATAAAAAATTATGCAAAATGGGCTAAATAACTATGAACGAGCGAGAGCGCAAAGAGGTAGGTGCAGGAAGGCTTTGGTAATCATGAATAGAACAGAAAAAAAGTCATTGATCCGCATTCTTCGATTTCTATATACGACAAAAACCATCCTGCATAACGCAGGATGGTCATTTGCACGGCAAAAGGAAAATTATTCCTCGACAGCAGCTTCAGCAGCCTTAACAGCGGGCATTGCACGCTGCACATAGCCGCTGCGCAGGCAACGAGTGCAAACATTCAGCTTCATCGGACGGCCTTCGACAACCACGCGAACCTTCTGAACATTCGGAGCCCAAGCATGGCTGGTTTTCCGATTGGAATGGCTCACATTGTGGCCGACCATCTGACCCTTCGCGCATACTTCACAATACTTGCCCATCTTACATGACCTCCCATAGGAATTGGCTTTCGGTGACGCGCCGGTCTCCCGACACGATACATCCATAATCGACAGCTTAACCATTATACTATATGTTGTGGAAAATTGCAAGCATTTTCCACTAAAAACACGCGGAAGGCAAAGTGCCATATCAGATGAATAGGATGCCGCCTTACACCCTTTCCACATTCACCTTTCCCACCAGCCTGTCAAAAAGCTTTTTGGTGCAAAGCTGCGTGCCCTCGCGCATGAGGGAGCCTTCGGCCAGCGCGATGCCGGTTTGGAGCGTTTTGTCGTTGCTCCAGCCCTCGATATGGCCGATGCACAGGCCGGCGACGAGCGAATCGCCTGCGCCCTGCATCCCGCGCACCTCGATGGTCGCACCCGACGAATACCAGCGCTCCGCGGAGTTCAGGAGCAGCGCCCCCTTGTCGCCCAGCGACAGGCACACTGCGCCGACCCCACCGTCCAGCACCTTCTGCGCCTCTTCCAAGGCGATTTCCAAGCTGTCCAAAGTGCGGCCACAGAGCGTCTCCATCTCGAAGCGGTTGGGCTTGATGAGGTCAGGCGCGGCCTTGATGCCCTCGCGCAGCAGCTCACCCGCCGCGTCCAGCACGGTGTACACCTTCGCTTCCTTCGCCCGCTGAATCAGGCGGGCATAGATGCCTGTATCCACGCCGGGCGGGACGCTGCCGCTCAGCACCAGCACATCCGTGTTGGGCAAAAGTGCGTCAAAACGCTGCAAAATGCGCGTCATGGTGCTTTGGTCGATGGGCGAGCCAGGCTCGTTAATCTCGGTCATATCGCCCGTTTCCGCGTCATAGAGTTTCAAATTTTCGCGCAGACGGCCATACGCGGGCACCAAAACGCTGGGAATGCCGAGGTGCGACAGGCCGTCCGACAGCAGTGTGCCGCCGTCCATATAGTCCAAACACAGCGCACGGGTGTCGTAGCCCAAGGCGTGGGCGACGATGCTGACATTGATGCCCTTGCCGCCCAAGTCCGTTCTGGAATGGCTGACAAGGTTGTAACCGCCCACCTTCAGGCCGGATATGTACACACTGCGGTCAATGCAGGGATTCAGAGTGACTGTTGTAATCATGGCGTCTCCTTCATTCGGAAAAGGGTGTATATAAAAACATAGGGGATTGGCATTCCAATTTCTCAACTCTATTTTACGCGATTGCCGGGAATTCGTCAAGATAAAAGTTTGAAGGGGAGAGATGGTCGTAATATATTTTTGCCTAATGGTAAGGCAGGGTTTTATAATTGTGATTGAGGCGATTTGTCTGCGTCACTGCTCACAAGCAGATATTTTTAGAAATGATGATGCCTCTTCTAAGTTCCGACAGTGCCGTCTCCAAACAATAAAAAATCCTTCATTTCTGAAGGATTTCTGGAGCTGATGACCGGATTTGAACCGGTGACCTCATCCTTACCAATCATTGGTGTAACATTATGGGAAGAGTCGAATTCGTTGCCAGCATATTTTGAGCAAAGCTCCGAGAATGGCGAAGTTTTGCTCAGCATACGTTGCTGAAATGAAATTTATATTTAGGCTTGGCAGCTAAATGGTCGTCTTTATTTATGCTGGGCATATTTACAAAAGCATAGGAGGTACCGTATAATGGACTTGTATCATCACGGAATTAAGGGACAGAAATGGGGTGTGAAACACGGGCCGCCGTATCCGCTGAAACAGGAAACATCCCAGCAGGTGCGGAAACAAGCAACACCAGCTAAACGGAAAACAGTAAGCAGTAATGAACAGCAGGAGACGAAACGCAAGCCCAGCAGGGTCGTTCAAAGAAAAAGCAAGTTCGTTGGCAGAAGTCCAAATCAAGAGAAACGAGGATTGACTGACGACCAAAAGCGAAAATTGAAAACAGCGGGGATTGTGCTTACTTCTGCATTGGCTGTAGCCGGCGTTATTGTTATCGCCAAGAAAACAGGTGCTTTGGATAAGGGCAAAGCTCTGATAGAAGATGCATTGGGGAGATGCGGGCAAACGCCGATTGCAAAACTTAGTCTAAAAGACAAAACAGTCAGCGATGTCAAGACAATATCAGAATCTGTGAACGAAAGTTTGGAGAAGACGAATCCGTTGCGAGGCACCGCCGAGGGCACCAATAATTGTACTTCCTGTGCCATCGCTGGTATCATGCGGACAATGGGCATTGACGTTAAGGCTAAAGGATTCGGTGGTCAAGCCCAAAACCTTGGCGGATTGTTGGAGGACAGCTTCGAAAACATCAAAGTGTTAGACGGCTCGGCGCGAACATTTGGCAAATCTCCGAGAGACGCAGCGGCTATGCTGGTTAGACGATATGGCAATAATGCCAGAGGTGTCGTTAACATTAAATGGAAAGGATCGGACGTTGGTCACGCATTTAGCTGGATTATAGAAGATGGCCGAGTAAATTTCTTGGATTTTAAGACCGGTCAAAGTGGTTCTCAGCTTTATAAGTATTGGACTTCGATTGATCCGGATGGCTCACTTACTTTAGCACAGATTACTGATGCTTTGAAGATCAAGCCAGAGGGCATACAAAAGGTCGTGAATTTTACAGCCTCTATTATGGAGGAAATCTCTGATAATTAATGTGACAACTCGTTCAACCATTTACTACATTTAGGAGGGTTTTAACATGACCGATACTCAAAAAAGAGCTATGCGCGACACTTGGGAGACGAAGGAAACGTTGGACGAAATAATGAAGAAAGGAATCCTTGAGACAGAAAATTTTGGTGTAGGCGAGGATGACGATTTTTACTATATTTGCACACAACCTATCAACAAAGGAGAAGATGTTTTTTGGGTAGTCGACAAAAAAACTGGAAAAAGTAGACATGGGGAGATAGTGAGTTGGATCATGATCTCTGATGAAATTAAGAGGATTTTGCCTCCATACAATTTGAAAATCGGTTAAGCCGATAAAAAGAAATGAGCCTGTGCAAAACGCATGGGCTCTTTCTTTTTCCGCGAAAAAGACATCCTCTATCATATAGTGGTCCCCATGTCAAGACC
>CAVJHY010000166.1:0-4614 GCA_963649405.1 bacterium | reverse complement strand
GCAAGAAGTAGATGCGCGAAGGTTGAAAACCTGAAAGGTTTTCAAGTCTGCCAATGGCAGACTGCCGATGCCTTGATCGAAGATTGAGGAGAGGCACCGTAAAGGCACATTTTTGCGCGTTGCTGAATTGTGCGATGATGCCATAGGTTTCCAAACCTTCCAAAAGAAAGGCAATACACAATGTAATGGCTGCACCGAAGCGGCTGTTTCGGTGGGAGGGAGGATTCTTGGAAACCTTTTCTTTCTGCGAAAGATAAAGGTTTCCAAACCTTCCAAAAGAAAGGCGATACACAATGTAACAGCTGCACCGAAGCGGCTGTTTGTGTGTGTTGCTTGAATGAGTAATCATCAGATTTTCTGCATGTGTGATGCGAAGCATCGCACAAGGAAATCTGAAAACCCCGTTTGGGGATGTTTGAAGGGGCAAAGCCCCTTCATTAAATTCCGCAGCGGCGGCGTGTACGCCGCGAGAAGCAGCTGAAAGGCTGCTTCCTCTATCAATTTCTGACCCTAAAACGAGGCAATTTATTGCCCGTTTTACAAGAAATTGATGCAAGTCAATCAAATGTAGCCTGCTTCATTTGATTGAAAGCGACTGAAAGGAGCGTTTCTCATGGTTAAGGCAATTGTGGGTGCTAACTGGGGCGATGAGGGCAAGGGCAAAATTACGGATATGTTGGCGGGCGAAAGTGATGTTGTCGTCCGTTTTCAGGGCGGCGCGAACGCCGGTCACACCATCATCAACGATGCGGGCAAATTCGCCCTGCATCTTCTGCCCTCCGGCGTTTTTCACGAAAATGTGATGAACATCATCAGCGCGGGCGTGGCGTTGGACATCGAAGCGTTCCTGAGTGAGCTGGATTCCATTCTTTCCCGCGGCGTAAAAATGCCGAAAATCATGATTTCCAACCGCGCACAGGTGCTGACAAGCTACCATGTCGCCTTGGACTGCTACGAGGAAGCGCGTCTGGGCAAGGGCAGTTTCGGCTCCACCAAGTCCGGCATTGCGCCTTTTTACAGCGACAAATACGCCAAAATCGGTCTGCAAGTCTGCCAGCTTTTCGACAAAGATCTGCTGCACCAGCGTCTCCGGAATGTCGCTTCCCTTAAAAATCCGCTCTTGGATGCGCTCTATCATCAGCCGCCGCTGGACCCTGATGAATTGACGGAAAAATATTACGCCTTAGGTCAGAAGATCGCGCCGTTGGTGGGCGACACGGCTTTGTATCTGCACAACGCCTTGGCAAGCGGCGCTCGTGTCCTCTTGGAAGGTCAGCTCGGCACCCTGCGCGACCCGGACAACGGCATTTTCCCCTTCACCACCTCTTCCTCGCCCTTGGCGGGCTATGGCACGGTGGGCGCGGGCGTGCCGCCGACGAGCATTAAGCAGGTTATCGCCGTCACCAAAGCCTATTCTTCCTGCGTGGGCGCGGGTCCCTTCACCACTGAGCTGTTCGGTGATGAGGCAGAAGAGCTGCGCAAGCGCGGCGGCGATGCGGGCGAATACGGCGCAAAGACGGGTCGTCCCCGCCGTGTCGGCTGGTTTGACGCTGTGGCGACCCGCTACGGCTGTATGCTGCAAGGCGCGACCGACTGCGTGATGACCAACTTGGATGTCCTCGGCTATCTCCCTGAAATCAAGGTCTGCACGGGCTATAAGATTGACGGTCAAATCGTCCGCGACTTCCCCGTCACCCCGCTGCTCAACAAGGCCGAGCCTGTTTATGAGACCCTCCCCGGATGGCTGTCCGATGTCCGCGGCATCACCCGCTACGAAGACCTCCCCGAAAACTGCCGCCGCTATGTCGAGTTCATCGAGAAGGAAATCCGCACCCCCCTCACCATGCTCTCCAACGGTCCCAAACGCGAGGAAATTATTTATCGGTCATAATTTAATAGATGAAATAAGCGGAACTCCTTTTCCTTAGAAAAAGAAAAGGGGTTCCACACTTCCCGAAAAGAAACCGACTACACAAAGGAAATATGCAAAACGAAAAAACAGTATCTGTGCGAAAAAGATAAAGCTGGGAACCTTTCTAAAAAACTTTACCACATAATATCGAATGCCGGAACGAAAATACAATATTTGTACGAAACGGGAAATGACAGGCTTTTGGGGAAAAAGAAGTAAGTTCACACATTTAGAAAAAGCATCTGTAAATGAAATCTGATTTTCCCTTAGGAATTGACAATTCCCTCCTCCGTTGGTACAATGCTGTGTGCGGTCGCGCTGAAGCGCGACCGGGGGAGGATGAACAATGGCGCTTTACATTGTGACGGACGCGGCCTGTGATTTGCCCAAGAGCTTTGTGGACAAGCAGAAGAATTTTTGCGTGATTCCCATGCCGTACCATCTGGGCGAGCAGGAGAAAATGTATGTCCCCTATGATGGCTCGGACGCGCTGCATCGTTTTTATGACGCGCTGCGCGGCGGTGCTGTGGCGACAACCGCGCAGGTCAGTTTGACGGACTATCAACAGATGTTCACGGATTTGGTGAAGGACGGTCACGAGGTCGTATACATTTGCTTCACCTCCGGCTTGAGCGGTACGCTGCAGACGGCGGAGTTGGCCAAAGGCATGGTGCTGGAAAGCTATCCAAACGCCCGCATTTATATCTTGGATTCCCTCTGTCCCAGCGGCGGCGAGGGGCTGCTCGTTTATTATGCCCTGCAAAAGCGGGACGAGGGCATGAACGCGGATGCGCTGGTCAAATGGGTGCTGGCGCATCGGCAGAACATCGCGCACTGGTTCACCGTGGACGATTTGGACTTCCTCTATCGCGGCGGGCGCGTGAGCCGTTCTTCGGCGTTCTTGGGCGGGATGCTCAAAATCAAGCCCATTTTGAATGTGAATTTCGAGGGCAAGCTTGTGCCACAGGAAAAGGTTGCGGGGCGCAAGCGGGCGCTCAAGGCGCTGGCGGAAAAGTATGCGGAGTTAGCCAACCCCAAGACCGGTCAGACCATTGTCATCGGGCATGGGGATTGTTTGACGGACGCACAGTACACTGCCGATGCCATTCGGCATTTGGTGCCGGATATGGGCGAAATCCTCTTCTGGCCGATTGGTGCCATCATCGGCGCACACTCCGGCCCCGGCACGGTCGCGGTCTTCTTCCTGTGCGATAATCGATGAGGATGAATGGGAAAGCAGGGTGTCAAGGGAAATGACACCCTGTTTTTGTGTGGCGGTTTTAAAAAAGAATACCGTGATTATCCTTCATTACGCTATTGACAGCAAAGCCGGAGATACTATAAAATAATAATTGTTAAAGCTATCATATGTGGATGGTGCAAGAGGATTCAACAGACATCATCCATATTAAGGAGAAATTGGGGGTTGACAAAATGAAACCGGCGGCTATAATGGCACAGACAGACAGACAGACAGACAGACAGACAATCATCAGTTGAATTGTTAAAGATTTTTGCAATAGTTTTGATTGTTATCAGTCATGTTACGCAGACATTAGGGAAGGCTAATACATCAGTCAATTTTCAAGATTATGTTATTTTGCTGGGCAATGCAACTTCAGACATACAGGTTGTCATTCTGACGCTTCTGCGCCAAACGGGTGCGCTGGGAAACAAAATATTTTTATCTGCAGTGCGTACTTTTTCATCGGAAGAACAAAATCTAAAAGAGAAAAAGCCTTTTCTTTGTTAAGCACGATTTGGGTTATTTCTGTTTTATATTTATGTTTGTATCTTTTGCTTTGCCCGTCTTGCCTAACATTTCGGGATATAATAAAACAGCTTTTTCCTAGTTGCTTTGGAAATAACTGGTACATGACTTGCTATATCATTTTTTTGTTCATCTATCCGTGGCTGAATCGGTTGAGTGGCATTATCGAACAGAAACAGCAATTGAGAATCACACTCTTTTCTTCAATGCTATGGATTATCATGAATTATTTCAATCATGGCTGCTTTTTCTATTCGGATTTGATTTTGTGGGTATCCATTTACTTTTTGATGGCTTATCTAAAATTGTATTGCACTAAGGCAATGTCAAGCATCAAAATGGGTGCTGTTTTAATAGTAATTGGTGTTATAGGGTATATTGCTCAAGTGGTTGTCACAAACTATGCCGGATTAAATTTAAACAGCTATTTTTCAAACAAAATTTTAAGATGGAATAGTAATTGTTGTCCATTCTATATCATGATTGGCATAGGCTCTCTCATTATTGCATTGCACGGAAAATACAAGGTGCGTTTTATCAATTATCTTTCAAGCCTGTCCATGTTTATATATCTGATTCATGAAAATTCTCTGTTTAGAAGCTACACCCGCCCTGCCATTTGGCAGTTCTTGTATAAAAATTACGGATATTCCCATATTGTATTGTTGGACTTGGCATTTGCAATGCTTTTATTCCTTGCCATAGCCGTTGTAAGCGCAATTTATAAGGAAACAATCCAACGGTTGGTGACGAAAATTTCACATCGACTCTATTTGAAAATCGCAAAATTATATAGGGCATCACCGCACAATTCAGCAGCGCGCAAAAATGTGCCTTTTGTGCCATCTGCTTCTTGCAAAAATCTCGATTTACATCCAGTAAACCATCGATTTTTGCAATCGCATCTGACACAAAATTCACTATTTATCGC
>CAVJHY010000165.1:0-4668 GCA_963649405.1 bacterium | reverse complement strand
TGGCACAAAAGGCACTTTTTTGCGCGTTGCTGAATTGTGCGGTGATGCCTTAAATGTTGAATAGTGTCCTCTGCATGAAAGAATATAAATGATGCCGTCCTTTTCAAAATAGACAATCCTGTTGACATCGTCAATGCGGCGGCTCCACAGCCCCTGCAAATTGTCTTTGAGTGGCTCCGGCTTGCCGATGCCTTCAAACACACCGCGCTAAATGTCCTTAGTCAGCATGTTAATTCTCTTCAGCGTTTTCTTGTCCACCATCTGCCAATACAGACAGTCTTCCCACGCCCTGTCCTCCCACAGCAGCTTCATTCGTCCGCCTCAATCAGCTCATGCTCGGCAAAGTGCGCTTTACCGGCCTTCATATCGCGCACGATGCCCTCCAAATGGCGGATATTGCTCTCCGAATAAAACGGGTCTGCGGAGATCTCAAACGGAATGCGACGTTCCCGACCGACCTTCTTGGCGAACATGGTGAACGCCGCGCTCATGCTCAAGCCCATCTCGGCGCACGCCTGCTCCATGCTCTTTTTGACATCCGCGTCCAGCTTGAAATTCACATTCACGGTCTGTGACATATTCATCCCTTCTTTCCGAATACAATATACTATATCATAAAGAAATTGTCAAGAAATTTTCTTTAATTCTTCTGCGTAGGTCGCACGAACGAATGAAATTAATTGTGAATTGTCGCCTAAACTACTTGCAAAATTCGGTAACTTAGGCTACAATCAGCAGAACAATGTTTGATTTTATCGGAAACGGAGAGAATGCTATGCGTCTGATTCAGACAACCGAGGCTGTCGGGCAGGTGCTTTGTCACGACATTACCGTTATTGTGAAGGATGTCAAAAAGGGTGTTGCCTTCAAAAAGGGTCACATCGTCACGGCGGAGGACATTCCTGAGCTTTTGAAGCTGGGCAAGGATCACCTCTATGTCTGGGAAAAGGACGACAGTATGTACCATGAAGATGAGGCCGCCGCCATTTTGCGCGACATCTGCATGGGCGAAAATATGCGGGCAAGTGCGCCCGCCGAGGGCAAGATTGAGCTGATTGCGACCGCTGACGGCTTGCTCACCATTGACAGCGAGCGGCTGCTTGCCATCAACAGCATCGATGAATTGATGATTGCCACGCGCCATGGCATGACCCCTGTCAAGACGGGCGACAAGCTGGCCGGAACGCGGGTCATTCCCCTCGTCATTAAAAAGGAAAAGATGGAGCTGGCGAAGAAGGTGGCGGGCAACAAACCGCTCTTAAATGTTGTCCCCTTCAAACCCATGAAGGTCGGCATCGTGACCACCGGCACGGAGGTCTATTTAGGCCGCATCAACGACACCTTCACCCCCGTTGTGGAAGGCAAGGTCGCCGAGTACGGCATGACCATCATCGGCCATGAGAAATGCCCCGATGACCGCGAGATGATTGTCACCGCCATTCACAAGCTGCTGGATATGGGCGCTGAACTGATTTTGACCACCGGCGGCATGAGCGTTGACCCGGACGACCAAACGCCGGGCGCGATTCGTGCGGCGGGCGCGGACATCGTGACCTACGGCGCGCCTGTTCTGCCAGGCGCGATGCTGCTGGTCGGGTACTTTGACCGCGATGGGCAGAAAATCCCCGTTCTTGGTCTGCCCGGCTGTGTCATGTACGCCAAACGCACGATTTTTGATTTGATGCTCTGCCGGGTGGCGGCGGGTATGCCCATTAAGCGCGAGGACATCACGCGCCTCGGCGAAGGCGGGCTGTGCTTAAACTGCGCGGTCTGCACATATCCGAATTGCGGGTTTGGCAAATAGTGCATTCAGGCGTGTAAATCCACGCCTATGCAAATACATTCCCTGAAATACGGGAAAAAGGAGTTATACTCATGAAGAAACTGCTTTGCATGGTATTGGCCCTGATGACCCTGTGCATCGGCGCTGCGATGGCGGAAACCACCGAAATCGTCGTGTTCGCCGCTGCCTCCATGACCGAGACCCTCACCCAGATCAAGGATCTGTATGAAGCGGCTCATCCCGATGTGACCATCACCTACAACTTCGACTCTTCGGGCACCCTGAAGACCCAGATTCAGGAAGGCGCTGCCTGCGACCTGTTCATCTCTGCCGGTCAGAAGCAGATGAACCAGCTTGACATCAACGCCGATTCCTCCATCAACAAGGACGGTCTTGATTTCGTGAATGCGGACAGCCGCATCAATCTGCTTGAGAACAAAGTCACCCTCGTTGTGCCGGAAGGCAACCCCAAGGGCATCGAATCCTTTGACCAGCTTGCCGAAATGCTGAAGGCCGGCACCGTCTTCATGGCGATGGGCAACAGCGATGTTCCTGTTGGTCAGTACACCCAGAAGATTTTGGCTTACTACGAACTGGACGAGGCTGCTCTGGCCAATGCCGGCTGCATCACCTACGGCACCAATGTGAAGGAAGTCACCACGCAGGTGTCTGAAGCCAGCGTGGACTGTGGCGTTATCTATTGCACCGATGCTTTCAGCGCAGGTCTCACCGTTGTGGACAGCGCGACCAAGGAAATGTGCGGTCAGGTCATCTACCCCGCCTCCGTGCTCAAGACGGCGGAGCATGCCGAGGCTGCTCAGGCGTTCCTTGACTATCTGAAGACTGACGAAGCGATGGCAATCTTCGAGAGCGTCGGCTTCTCTCCTGTAGCTGAATAATGAGCTGGTATCCGTTATGGAACTCGCTGCGCATTGCAGCGATCAGCTGTGTACTTGTGTTTTTTACGGGCATCTGGGCGGCGTACTATGTCGCCCGGATGCCTCGTGCCGTCAAAGGGCTTTTAGATGTTGTTTTGACGCTCCCGATGGTGCTGCCGCCGACGGTCTGCGGCTATTTCCTGTTGCTCCTCTTCGGCGCAAAGCGTCCCTTGGGCATCTTCTTGGCGCAATTCGGCATTAAGTTTGTCATGACTTGGTACGGTGGCATTTTGGCGGCGGCTGTGGTCGCCTTCCCGCTCATGTACCGCACCGCCCGCGGCGCGTTCGAGAGCTTTGATGAAACGCTCGCCTATGCCGGACGCACTTTGGGGCTTTCCAACACTTACATTTTCTGGCGCATCCGTATGCCGTCCTGTCGTCAGGGCATCTTAGCGGGGACGGTGCTGGCCTTTGCCCGCGCCCTCGGCGAATACGGCGCAACCAGCATGCTCATCGGCTACACACCCGGCAAAACGGCGACCATCTCCACGACCGTATACCAGCTTTGGCGCACGAATGACGAGGCGGGCGCGTTCATGTGGGTGATGATTAACATGGCCATCAGCACGGTGGTGCTGCTTGTTGTCAATATGTTAGAGGCCAAGCAAAAGAAAGCGGTGAAACGATGAGCCTGACGGTGAACATTGAAAAAACGCTGGGCGCGTTTCACCTGAGAGCCGACTTTGAAACGGACGGCGGCATCTTGGGGCTGCTCGGCGCGTCCGGTTGCGGCAAGAGCATGACGCTCAAATGCATTGCCGGCATCGAAACGCCGGACAAGGGCGAAATCATCCTAAACGGCGTGACGCTGTACAGCTCCGAAAAGCACATCAACCTTCCGCCGCAGCGCCGTCAGGTCGGGTATCTGTTCCAGAATTACGCGCTGTTCCCCAACATGACCGTGCGGCAGAACATCCTTTGCGGCCTCAAGCATGTGAAGGACAAGGCGGAAAAGGAAAAGCGGCTCGAAACGGTCATGGAGCTGATGAAAATCAGCGACCTTCAAAATCACAAGCCCTATCAGCTTTCCGGCGGGCAGGCGCAGCGCACGGCGCTGGCACGCATCTTGGTCAGCGACCCGCAGGTGCTGCTTCTCGACGAGCCGTTCTCCGCGCTGGATACGCATCTGCGCCTCTACCTGCAAATGGAATTAAAGTCGCTACTGAAGGACTTTGGTCATGATGTGATCATGGTGACGCACAGCCGCGACGAGGCGTACCATATGTGTGGGCGCATTGCCGTAGTGGACAACGGGCATTTGCTCACCGTCAAGCCCACGAAGGAACTTTTTGCCAATCCCGGCAGCATCCGCGCCGCCGCACTAACCGGCTGCAAGAACATTGCCAAGGCCGTTAAAATCGGCGAACACGAAGTGGCTGTGCCGGAGTGGGGCATTCATCTGACGACCGCCCAGCCTGTGAAGGACAACATTGTGGCTGTCGGCATCCGCGCCCACTATTTCAACATCAACGCCCCGAAGAACCGCAGTGACATCGTTTACGAAAGCGAGATGGAGGAGCCGTTTGAATGGACAGTGCGCTTCCGCTTTGCCGATCAGGACGCAGACAGCGAGGCACTTTGGTGGCGCGTCACGAAGGATAAACGCCCGCACGACTTTCCTTCCGCCTTCGGCATCGCCCCAGAAAATATCCTCCTGCTGTATGAATAAACAAATCACCTAAGCGCAGCTTTGAGCTGTGCTTTTTTTGTGCGGATTAGCGAGGCATTTCGCGGAAACCCTTTTCTTTCGGAAAAGAAAAGGGCTTCCGCACCTTCCGAAAAGAAACCGATATATTTTTGAATAATAAAGCGGGAAACCTTTCCTTTTGACAAAGGAAGGGTTTCCCGTACCCTTCCAAAGGAAAACTTTAACTCACAAAATATATGGTTGCAGCGAAGGAATAATATGTGTGTGAAGCTGAATAAATTAATTATAGAAAAATTTAG
>CAVJHY010000164.1:2690-4743 GCA_963649405.1 bacterium | reverse complement strand
TACCAATGAAATCCAGCACAGCAGCCGCTTCCATGCACGCTTAAGTGCCTCATCCTCGCATCGCTGGATGATGTGTCCGCCTTCGGTCAGGCTGTCCGAGCAGTTCGAGGATAAAACTTCCGTTTACGCAGAAGAGGGTACTTTTCTCCATGAGCTGTGTGAGCTGAAGCTGCACCGGTACTTGGGCGACATGACACCGGAAGCCATCGAAGCACAGTACGCAGAGCATCGTGACAACGAATTTTACTCTGACGAGGCCGAAGCAGTCACGGATGAATACCTGTCCTTCTGCATTGAAACAATCGAGGCTGTCAGGCTTTCTTGCCCTGACCCGCTGATTATGGTTGAGCATCGCATCGACTACAGCGATTTTGTTCCCGATGGCTTCGGCACCGGCGACTTGGTCATTGTGGCAGACGGGTTGATTGAGGTCATTGATTTCAAAGGCGGCAGGGGCGTGAAGGTGGATGCCAACCACAATAGCCAGCTCATGCTGTATGCGCTCGGTGCGCTGACGGAATTTGATGTGCTGTACGATATTCACCGTGTCCGCATGAGCATCGTTCAGCCTCGCCTGAACAACAAATCCACCTTTGAGATGGATGCCGATGACCTTATCCGCTGGGCAGAAACCGAGGTGCGCCCGAAGGCGCTGCTGGCGTATGAAGGCAAGGGTGAATTTTGCGCCGGTGACTGGTGCCGTTTCTGCAAGGCAAAGCATACCTGCCGCAAACGCAGTGAATACCACATGAGCCTTGCGGAGCAGGATTTCAAAGAGCCGAGCCTTCTGTCGGAAAAAGAAATCGTTGAAATCCTTCCTGTCGCCGAAAGCCTGAAAAGCTGGGTAGAAGACCTTCTTTCCTATGCAACGCAGGAAGCGTTAAACGGCAAAGAGTGGCAAGGGTATAAGCTGGTTGCCGGAAAATCCAATCGCAAATACACCAGCGATGCTGAGGTCATCAAGGCTGCCACCGAAGCGGGATTTACGGATATCTACAAAACCGTACTGCTCGGTGTCGGCGACCTCGAAAAGCGCATGGGCAAGAAGAAATTTAAGGAGGTGATTGGCAAGTATGTGATAAAACCGCAGGGTGCGCCGATGCTTGTTCCTGAGAGCGACCCTCGCAAGCCGTATGAGGCAAAGAACGATGCGACAAAAAGCGATGCGGCAGAGGATTTCAAAGACAATGTGATGGCCGATGCGTGAGCAAATTGCCAATCAAACACACGCTGCGGGAATCAGGCTCCTAAGACACTCCAATAGCTCCACAAGATGCGTACCCCAAGACACCCCCATGACACCCCTCAAGATGCCCCCATGATACCCCCATGACATCCCAAGATGCCCTAATAACTCTATTATAGCACATCACACAATTCCGTACAATGCTACCCATCAACACCACGCAACAACACCACGCAACAACGCCACGCAACAACAACCGCCCTCAAATAAGGGCAACGCCTATTAAAGGCAGAAAGGAAAATCAACTATGGCTAATAAGGTTATCACTGGTAAGGTTCGCGCTTCTTTCGTTCATGTTTTTGAGCCGACGGCTTACAAAAACAACGCTCCCCGCTACAGCTGCGCCCTGATCATCCCGAAGTCCGATAAGGAAACCATTGATAAGATTCAGCGTGCTATCAATCAGTCCATCGAGGATGGCAAGATCAAGTGGGGCGGCAGGATTCCGCCGATGTCCAAGCTCACCCTCCCGCTGAAGGACGGTGATGAAGACCGTCCGGAAGATCCTGCCTATGCTAACAGCTATTATGTCAGGGCTACCAGCCTCGAAAAGCCCGGCATTGTTGATCGTAAGCGTATCGAAATCACTGATCCGAGGGGTATCTATCCTGGCTGTTATATTCGTGCGGCCCTTAATTTCTATCCCTATGATGCCAACGGCTCTAAGGGCGTAGCGGCTGGCCTTGCGAACATTCAGTTCTGGGAAGATGGCGAGCCGCTGAATGGACGCACCCGTGCCGAGGACGATTTCGACAACCTTGATGACGATGATGACGATTTCCTGTCGTAAATAAACCGAGCGGAGCT
>CAVJHY010000164.1:0-2249 GCA_963649405.1 bacterium | reverse complement strand
CCCACAAGCCCCACGCAGCCCACCATCTTAGGTCTTGACTTGGAAACCTACAGCTCGGAGCCGCTTCCGAAATGCGGCGTGTACCGCTACGCCGACAGCCCTGATTTTGAAATTCTGCTCCTTTCCTACGCATTCGATGATTCCCCAGTAGAAACCATAGACCTTGCCAGCGGAGAAGCCATTCCTGCCTCTGTCTTGGCTGCGCTGGAAGACCCGAATGTTATCAAATCTGCCTACAACGCTTCATTTGAGCGCGTATGTCTCTCAAAACACTTAGGCCGCCGGCTCGACCCGCACCAATGGCGCTGCACGATGGTCATGTCCTCTTACCTCACGTTGCCCAGCAGGTTGGCGGACGTTGCCATCGCGCTTGGCTCGTCTGAAAAGAAGATGGATGAAGGTAAAGACCTCATCCGCTATTTTTCCGTGCCCTGTAAACCTACAAAAGCCAACGGTGGCCGAACGCGCAATCTTCCAACTGATGCTCCCGACAAATGGGCGGTGTATAAAAAGTATAACGCTCAGGATGTTGAAACGGAACGCGCCATCCGAAAGAAACTGGAAAAATACCCTATGCCAGAGCAAGAATGGGAGCTGTATGCCTTGGATCAGCAAATCAACGACAGAGGCGTGCTGGTTGATGAGCTGCTCGTTAAAAACGCTATCGCCGTCAATAATGCTTTTTCGCAAGCAGCAAATCAGCATGCAAAGGAACTGACGGGATTGGACAATCCGGGCAGCATAGTACAGCTCAAAGGCTGGCTGGCAGAACAGAATGAACCGATGGAAACGCTCGGCAAGAAAGCGGTGATTGAAAAGGCCAGCCAGACACAGGGTGATGTCGGGGAATTGCTCTCCCTTCGCCTTGAGCTTGCTAAGACATCCGTCAAAAAATACGAAGCAATGGAGCGCACGGTTTGTCAAGATGGGAGGATACACGGGCTCCTTCAATTCGGTGGTGCCTCACGCACTTTTCGATGGGCGGGCCGTTTGGTTCAGGTACAGAATCTCCCTCAAAATCACCTCCCCGATTTGGATGTTGCCCGAAACATTGTAAAGAGCGGTGATGAAGAGCTGTTGGATATGCTGTACCCCTCTGTTCCAACCGTGCTGTCCGAGCTTATCCGTACTGCGTTCATTCCGAAGCCAGGCTGCCGGTTCATCGTTGCAGATTTCTCAGCTATCGAGGCACGAGTGCTGGCGTGGCTGGCAGGGGAAGAATGGGTGCTGGAAGAGTTCAGAGGGAAAGGAAAAATCTACGAAGCCACGGCAAGCCGTATGTACCACATCCCGCAGCAGACCATCGTAAAAGGGCATCCCAATTACGAATATCGGCAGAAAGGTAAACAAGCTACTTTGAGCTGTGGCTACGGCGGCGGTGTCGGAGCGTTAAAAGCAATGGGCGCAAAAATGCCAGAGGAGGAGATGCAGCCGCTGGTAGATGCTTGGCGTAACGCTAATCCGCATATCGTCAAATTCTGGAGCGCTTTGGATCGTGCTGCAAGGAAGGTAATAAAGGACAAAACATCCGTGCGTGTCGGAAGAATTGTACTTTATTGGCGGGACGACAAAATGTTTATGCGTCTGCCGTCGGGACGAAATCTCTGCTACCTATCGCCGCATATCGGGGTGAATCCCTTGAGGCAGAGCCGTTTCTCCAACAACTCCATCTGCTATTACGCACCAGCCCCAGCGGGGAAAATGCAGGTGCAGGAGACCTTTGGCGGAAAGCTGGCTGAAAATGCAACGCAGGCCATCGCTCGTGACATTCTGGGAAGCGCTCTTATGAAGCTGGAAAGCAACGGCTACCCCGTAGTCTTCCATGTTCATGACGAAGCGGTCATAGAAAGGGACGAAGGAAAAGGAACGCTGGAAGAAGCATGCCTCTTGATGGCCGATGCGCCGGATTGGGCAGAGGGCTTACCACTCCGCGCTGACGGGTATGAATGCATGTACTACCAGAAATCGTAAAGTAAAGCCGTCGTCGGTTACGCTGCTCCATCGGTTGCGTTGCAATAAGACGCGCTGCTCCATCATTTGCGCTGCTCCATCGGTTGCGCTGCCAATAAGACGCACTGCCCTTTTTCCCAACTGCAAAATATTCATAATCGAGTAATTGTATAATTATTCAAAATAATGAATAATCGGAAGGAATTAACAAATTGTAACTATCGGTTGCTAACTTTACCATTTACTACCCATAAGCCGGCCATTTCTCACGATGCGCTGGCAATTTACTTACACCACAC
>CAVJHY010000163.1:0-4748 GCA_963649405.1 bacterium | reverse complement strand
TCCCGCACAACCGCGAACATAAATAACCACCCCGCCTTACAAATGTATGGCGGGTTTTATGTAGCATCCCCCGCACAATTCAGCAACGCGCAATAATGTGCCTTTACGGTGCCTTGACTCAATCTACGATCAAGGCATCGGCAGTCCGCCGTTAGCAGACTTGAAAGCCTTTCGGGTTTTTAAGCTTCGAGTATCTGCTTCATTGCAGAAATCTCGGCTTACGCTTCGAGTAAACCTTCGATTTCTACGCTCACATCTGACGCAAAATACGCTATTTATCATACTACTTCATTTGCTCAGTGCTGCCGTAATATGTTTTCCCAGCTAAATCATAACACTTCCGACGATTTTTATACCCCTGCTTTGCTTCGCACTGAACAAATGCGGCTATGCCTTTTTCATTCATCTTTGCCGGAATCGAAAATTCATCCGGAAACTTGCTGTGCTTCAGATGTCAAATAGTATAAAAAATCCCTGCCGACCATACCAGTCGGCAGGTTGTATTTTTACCACTTTCTGTCTTTATACGGCGTATCCTGTACGCCTTTGGCTTTCAGGTTGGCAACCATGCGGTCGAGCTTGCCCTTCCACATCTTCTTAAACCATTCGGTATGCCCAAACCATTTGACGAGCGTGGGGCTGATTGCATAGTAGGTGCGAATAAATGTGCGACCATACCAAGTTTCCGCAAGCGTATTATCGCGATAGCGGCGTAAAGTCCAGACCTGCGGGCAGTCGTAAGAGCCGTAAATAGCAGTGGCAACATAGCAGCCACCGTTTGTTGCCTCCTCAATCGTTTCCACCTCAAAAGATGGATCCACTTCATGAATTTTATTTGCCACTTCTATAGCCTTAGCTCTATTTATATTTCTCGCTTGAATCGTGAGTCCTTTATACAAACACGCCGCCGTCCTTGATTAAATCCGTACTCCCGCACATTTCGCAAGTCAACTGTTTCATTTTCTTCCCTCCTCAATTATTTTAATGCTTTGCATTTTTTATTCCGCTCGTCCAAAAGCATATCGATTTCTGCAACCAGTTTTGCTTTATCGCCAGCGGTTTTTAACTCGGCAATCTTGTCTTCAATATTCTTTTCCGCATCTGTCAGCTCTTCGTTGCTCATTGGGTCAGAATAGCGGATTTTTTCCGCAAGCTGCGATAAGGCACTTTTTGCTATGTCATTTGTCTCCGACCTTTTTAAAAGCTCAAACTCCGTCTGCAATTTTTTGATAAAGGAAACCTTTTTCTGCACCTTGGAATTCATACGGTTGATTTCGGAAGTGCCGACATCAGCAGCAATCATGCAAACGGCAGAAGCTCCGACAATCGCTCCGCAGACCACAACCGCACTCCAAACAGGCAGCGCAGGAACAAGCAAGAACACAATCAGAGCAATGCTTTGCAGAACGAGATAAACAATGCCGATATGAAGAACGGGTAAACCAAGAAACTTACTTTTCAACGGCTTGCCATGTCCAAGCGCCGACCGCCAAATGAAAGTTTGAGCCGCCAATGCCATCACGGTAAAGGCATAAGCTATCCCAAACGCGGTGCTTTTCTCCGCCGGCACAGCAAAAGCAAGAAGGTTGACCAAAACAAACAGAACGCCCAGAATAATATATCCCTTTATGCTGTTTTTCATCATCAGCCCTCCCTTTTTGCGCCGCACTTCGGGCAGAACTTGCCGGACTTAACGAATTTGAAACCGCATTTTGCACAGATATCGGGCGATGCCTGCGGTACGCCGCATTCATCACAAAATGAGGCATTTCGCGTTAATTCTGCGCCGCACTGGTCGCAAAAGCGATTCTCCGTCTGCGACTGAACGGCCATGCCGGAAAAAGCCTCGGCCACGGTACTGCCGACCATTCCGCCCACCGTGCCGCCGACACCAGCCATCATTCCCAAGCCAATACCCATATTGGAGAACTGCCCTGCCGCCTCGTTCCGCGCCGCGTCCTGCGCCACATCAAAGCCGCGCTCCTGCTGATAGGTATAGCCCTCCTGCTTGCGTTTGGCGGCTTGCGCCTGAGAATCAATGACGACCTTTTGTGCCTCGGTCTGCGCATGAATCACAGCAGTTTGCTGCTTCAGCTTGGCTTCGGCAATATCGGCATATTGGCGAAAATGCAGCTCCTTGAATTTTTCGTACTGCGGATTACCGTCCGGCTTAACAACTGTCGTGACATAGAAATGTTTGAGATTCACGCCATAATCGAGAAAATCAGGAATCAGCCGCTGATGAATATCCGCCGAAAATTTTTCAAGGCTCTCATCGATTTCAAAAATATTGATGGCGTTTTCGCGCATGGTCTGTGCCATATAGGTTTTAACCTTTGTCATCAGGATGCCGCGAAAATAGGCGGTTAGCTGCTGGCGCTCCAGCACCCGCTCCGTCCCGACTAGCTTAACAAGCAGCTTCCTTGAATTCTCCACGCTGAGCGCCATTTCACCGCTTGCTCCGATGGAAAGGGGAAACCTGTAAGTAGGCTCTATGTACTGCACTTTGCTGTCCGTACCCCAGCGAATAGCCATTTGCTCGGTCTTGTTGATAAAATAAACCTCGCAATGGAATGCGCTTACGCCGCCGGTCGGGATGTTGATGAAGCGCCGCAGAAGCGGAATGTTCTCAGTTTCCAGCGTATAACGCCCTGCGCCAAACAAGTCAAGCGCCTGACCGTTCAAAAAGAAAACCGCTTCCTGTGATTCATGGACAATCAACTGCGAAGCCGTGTTGAAATCCTCACAGGGATGCTTCCAGACAAAGGCGCTGTTGTCGCCCTCGTACTTGATCACATCGGCAATTCTTGCCATAGCGCACCTCCTTCGGCTTGTTTTCCTCGCTTCAAAATGGATAATTATTTTCAAAATACCATCGCATTTTATATCAAAAGCGATATGCATAATTATACTTCTTTATGAAGTTACATCTTTATTATATCCCCCCCCGAAAAATGTCAAGGGCTTTTGAAAATATTTCCTATTTTGGTTAAAAATGCACATTTGTTAGAATTATTTCATTTACAAAATTAAAGGCAACACCGCACAATTCAGCAGCGCGCAAAAATGTGCCTTTTGTGCCATCTACTTTTTGCAAAAATCTCGATTTACATCCAGTAAACCATCGATTTTTGCAATCGACTCTTCCACAAAATTCACGATTTATCGCGTTGCCTCATTTGTGCGGTGCTGCCTAAAATACTTTTACAGACAATACTGACTAATTTTCCTTTTACGCCGGATTCACATGAATCATGATATGCTTAATATTCGGAAAGGTGCTTTCCACGTTGTTATGGAGGCGGTCAGCGATGGCGTGGCTCTCGCGCAGGGGTTTGTCGCCGTCCACGCGGATTTCGACCTCGATATACACCTTGTTGCCGAACATCCGCGTGCGCAGGACATCCACACCAACCACGCCGTCCGCATTTTCCATGAACTGCCGCAGCTTGCTCTCATACTGCTCACCGCAGGAGGTGTCCAAAAGCTTGGAAACGGCATCCCTCAGGATGTCGAAGGAAACCTTCAGAATGAACAGACAGATGACCACGGAGGCGATGCTGTCCAGCACGGGCCAGCCGAGCATCGCGCCGCCGATGCCGATAAGCGAGCCGACAGACGAGAAAGCGTCCGAGCGATGATGCCATGCGTCCGCCATGAACGCGGTGGAGCCGATGAGCTTCGCGTAATGGCGCGTGTACCAGTACATCGCCTCCTTGCTGACGATGGACAGCACGGCGGCAATGAGCGCAATCGTGCCGGGTACTGCCATGCATTCATAGCTGCCTGAAAAAATATTTTCTAAGCCCGCTTTGCCGATGAAAAGACCCGTAACGGCCAGCAGTAGCCCCAAAAACAGGGAGGACACGCACTCGATGCGCTCATGCCCGAAGGGGTGCGAGCGGTCGGCGGCTTTCTTGGAAATTTTCACGCCGAAATAAGCGATGAAGGTGGTCAGCACATCCGAGAACGAATGTATGGCATCGGACAGCATCGCGCCGGAATGCCCGACAATGCCGGCGAACAGCTTGAAGCCGGACAGCGCGGCATTCCCGATGATGCTGACTAATGATAGCTTGCGGATGATGATTTTTTCGTTGAGTGCGGGACGAGAAACGCCGCTTGCGCCGTCGTTTTCCTGATGGATAGTGCCTCCGTTGACGGCTTCGCTATTGATGCTTGTTGATTCATGAATTGCCATAAAAGAATCCCCTTTCAAATGGTTTCTCTTATGCATTTCTACTATTTTCCTCCTCAAGCATTGAATCTTCGGGCGACTTTTCCGTTCCGACTTTGTTTCGCACCAGTCGGCGTAGGCTACGGCTACGCCTCCTTCACTCAGCTTTGCCGGAATCGAAAAATTCATCTCGAATCTTTCCGTGCTTTCGTCGTCAAATAGAAGGAGATCTTTTCCAGATGTATAAAAAAATACACCTGCGGAACATACAACTGTCCCGCAGATGTGATTATGCCACATTCTGCTGCTGTCTCTACAGCCCGGCCCCATGACCCCTTCGGTGCATCGCCTGCTCAGCTTGTACTGTTGATCTCGCACCCCATTTGGGATGTAATGCAGTGCAAAGAGTGACTGTATTGTATATGATGCAGATGAAGTTAGTCAACGCTAATTTTTGATTTTTTATATTTTGCTTTAGACAAGACAGAGCAACGATGAAATAAAACTCGTATAACTTCCGCCACACACATATTTTCTCTTCGTTCCAGCCATAAACATTGTGTATAAAAGT
>CAVJHY010000162.1:0-4776 GCA_963649405.1 bacterium | reverse complement strand
TGTGCCTTTACGGTGCCTCGCCTCAATCTACGATCAAGGCATCGGCAGTCTGCCTATGGCAGACTTGAAAACCTTTCAGGTTTTCAACCTTCGCGCATCTGCTTCTTGCAAAAATCTCGATTTACAGAAAGTAAACCATCGATTTTTGCGTTTCGCGACTTCCGCAAAATTCACGATTGATCGCGCCGCCTCATTTGTGCGGTGCTGCCTAAAAATCCTTCATGTTTTAGCTGCCAAATGGTATTCAGGCATCCCCGCACAATTCGGCGGCGACGCTAAATGTGCCTTTTGCGTCCTGTGCATCTTTATTCGCCTCTGACGCAAAATTCACGGTTTATCGTACCCCTCCTTTGTGCGGCGCTGTCTTAAACGGCTTCACATTTTTGTGAGGCCGTTTTTTCCTGCAGATGATCCCGTATATAGCATCAGCGATACCCCCATTCATTTCATCCCATCCCATTATATAGAGGAGGTTGACGAAAATGTTAACCGTTGTGTACTGCATCTCGTTTTTCTCAGTGGCGATTGCCATCGCCTTCGCCGTGTATCTGCACCTTTGGGTGAAGAAGCAGCCGGTGGAAAACCAGACCATCAAGGATGTGTCCGCGCTCATCAAGGCGGGCGCAAACACCTTCATGCGCAAGGAATACAAAATGCTGGCCGTGTTCGCATTGGTTGCGTCCGCGCTGCTGTTCATCCTTCTGCCTACGCCCATTTGGAAGGGTGAGGGCATCCAGAAGAATCTCTGCATGGTGATTGCGTATTGGGCAGGCACCATTTTCTCCGCCATCGCGGGCAAAATGGGCATCATCGTTGCCACCTCGTCCAACGGACGCTGCGCCGAGGCTGCAAGCCGCGACATCAAGCCCGCGTTCCTGATCGGCTTCCGCGGCGGCGCGGTCATGGGCTTGGCGGTTGTGGGCATCAGCCTGTTCGGTGTGGCGGGCATCCTGCTCCTGTTCGGCGATACCACCATTTCCCTCGGCTTCTCCTTCGGTGCCAGCTCCCTTGCGCTGTTTGCGAAGGCGGGCGGCGGCATCTTCACCAAGACCGCTGACGTGAGCGCCGACCTGACCGGCAAAGTCGAGCTGGGCATCCCCGAAGATGACCCGCGCAACCCCGCCGTCATCGCCGACAATGTGGGCGACAATGTGGGCGATGTCGCCGGCATGGGCGCTGACCTGTTCGATTCCAACGTCGCCGCCATGACCTCCGCGTTGGTCATTGCCTCGACCCTCCCCGCCTCCGCCGGCGCGAACATCGAGATGGTGTTCCTTTACGCGGCGCTCGGCCTGATTGCCTCCATCATCGGCATCGCCACCGCGAAGATTGACAAGGATTCCACCCCGACCCGCGCTCTGAACTCCTCCACCTATGTCACCTCCGCCGTGTTCCTCATTCTGACCGCGCTGGCAACGCTCATCTGCCCCGGCTTTTCTTGGCGCATCTGGGGCGCGTCTGCGGTTGGTCTGTTGGTCGGCGTGATCATCGGCATTACGACTGACTATTTCACGGACGACAGCAAGTCCGTCGTACATAAGGTTGCGCACGCATCTCAGTCCGGCTCTGCGTTCACCGTCCTGTCCGGCATTTCCTACGGTTTCATTTCCGCCCTGCCCGCCATGATCGGCATTGCCGTTTCCGCGCTGGCTGCATACAAGCTCTGCGAGCCGATGGGCACGGATTACGCGCTGTTCGGCATCGCCATGTCCGCCGTGGGTATGCTCTCCATCGTCGGCATGATTATCTCCAACGACGCTTACGGACCGATTGTGGATAACGCCCGCGGCTTGGCTGAAATGGGCAATCTGGGCGAGGAAACCATCCGCGTGGCGGACGAGCTGGACAGCGCCGGCAACACCGTCAAGGCTGTCACCAAGGGTTTCGCCATCGGCGCGGCGGGTCTGACCGTTATCTCCCTGCTGGGCGCGTATATGTCCGAGGTGAATGAGGCGCTGGCAGCTGCCGGACGCGCCGTCATCACCGGTTTTGACCTCATGGATCCCGTTGTTTTCTTCGGTATGCTGATCGGCGCCGCCATCCCCGCCGTGTTCTCCGCTATGCTCATCTTGGGCGTGGATAAGAACGCCCAGCGCATGGTGGCGGAAATTCACCGCCAGTTCCGCGAAATCAAAGGGCTGCGCGAAGGCAAGCCCGGCGTGAAGCCCGAATACGACCGCTGCATTGACATCGCCACTGCGGGCGCTCTGCGCGAGCTGATTCCCGCCGGTGTAATGACCATCATTGCGACCCTCATCGTCGGCTTCATCGGCGGACCTTCGGCCATCGGCGGCTTCCTCATGGGCAATATCGTCAGCGGCCTGCTTCTGTCTCTCTTCATGTCCAATGCGGGCGGTTTGTGGGACAACTCCAAGAAGTACATCGAGGCGGGCAACGAGGGCGGCAAAGGTTCTGAGGCGCATAAGGCTGCCGTCGTCGGCGATACCGTCGGCGACCCCTTTAAGGACACCGCCGGTCCGTCCATCAACACCCAAATTACCGTCGTCTCCCTTGTCGCTTCCCTTATGTCCGCGCTCTTTGTCGCTTTCTCTATTTTCGGGTGAGATTCAATGTAAATAAAGACGGGAAGGGATTCCTTTTTCAAAAGGACCCCCCTTCCCGCTTAAGGCATCACCGCACATTTTTGCGCGTTGCTGAATTGTGCGGTGATGCCTTTATATCTCCACACATATATATCTGCTTCGCTGCAACACCATATTTTGTGTATCAAAGTTTTCCTTGGTGGGGTGCGGGGAGGTATTCCTTTTTCAAAAGGAATACCTCCCCGCAAATCATATTACATTACAGCCTATACACGCTATACGGCACGCCTGTTTTGTCGCGGCAGAGGGGGCTTTGCTTCATGCATCGGAGGGATGCGTTCAGCTCGCGGCGCTCGAACAGCTCGGTCACGCCCAAAGCCCGCACTTCATCGGCAAAGCAATCAATCAGCGCATCACGATTGGGCGCGTTCAGCGGCAGGCGCGTTAGGCAGACATATTCCGGGCTTAACGCTTCCAAGCGCACGCGGCGCTTCTGTTCCTCACCCTCGCAAAGCGCCAGCGCCTGCCGCATGAGTGTTCGTCCCGTCTCGATTATGTCGTCCGGCAGATACGCGGCATCAGGCGCATCAAAAATGCTCATGTGCGCGGTCTGCGCGGTATTTTCCATCAGCCGCAGATATTCGCGGATGGGCGCGGCGGCCGCACCAAACCAGCCGGTTACATAATCATCCATCAGCCGCTCAACATCGGCATTGGGATTCCACAGCAAATGCGAAAGCAGATAAATTTTCAGCCCCGCAAACGCGCTCGTCTCGCCGGGCGCATAATTGCCCTGCTCGAACACGCCGCATACGCCGTTTTCCTTCATCAGCCGCAGGTTGTCGCCCAGCACATGCAGGTTGGGGAAGGGCTGGAGATAGTTCGCATAATTGGTCGTGTAATCCCAGATGAACAGGTTGGGCGTGATGCTCCCCCACGCGGCCAAGTCCTCGCGGAAAAGGCGTTCGCCGGTCTTGAAAGTGCGGGCGGCGCCGGCCTCGACATCAATCTGCGCGATGGCGGCATCGCAAGAACGCATGGGGTGCGAAAAACAGCTTTCGATGGAGCAGAGGCGCACGATGACATTCTTGCGCGGGCGCAGGGTTTTCGGCGCGGTGCGGGTGTAGAGATAGGCGAAGGTGTGAATGTAATTCTGCGGAAATTCCGCGGAAATCGCGTCGGCAATGCGGTTGACGAACGCCAGCATCGTCCCTGCATGGCTGCCCTCGCGCTCGTCCAAGGCGCGGCAATGTTCGCACTCGCAGAAACCGTACCAGTCGTTCTGGGCAACGGAGAAAATCCGCTCATCGGGATGCTCGCGCATCCAGCGCCGCACGCCGTCCAAGCAGAGCCGGAAAACATCCTCATTGGTCAGGCAGAGCTGGCTTTTTTCCTTCTGCCGCCTGCCGTTGACGAGCGAAAAATATTCGGGATGCGCGTCAAAATATGTTTCCGGCGGGACAAGCTGTTCAAAGGTGTGGCTGTAATTGAAAAAGCGGACGCGGCCGCCCTTGTCATCAGGAATCGCCGCACGAGCGGAGTTCAGGCGCATTTTAAGCGCAAAATCGCCGTCCAGTGCGCCGCGCCAATACAGCTCCCGATACAAAAACGCGGGCGCGTACTCTTTTTCGCCGAGCAGAAGCTCCGGCACATCGGGCAAAATATCGACATCCGCGCTCAGAAAACGGCAGCCCAGAAAGTCCTCCAAGAAAGCATACGCCGCGTACATGGCTCCGCGCAGGCTGTGCGCCGCAAGCGCTGCTTCCTTTTCATGAACGCTGATGGAAAAGCGCTCGTCCCCGCTGATGGGCGATGCATCCGCATGGGGCGGCAGCACATTCAGACGGATGGGATAGCCGTCCGCTGTTTCATCCCGTCCCGTCAGCCGGAAAAGATAGTCCTTCAGCACCGCTTTGGCGGGCGCGCAGGCAGAAATGATGGTGTATCTCGATGGCAGACGCATAAAAACCTCCGTGCAAACTCATTTTGAACGATTACGACAGATTTATATTACGGTATTTCCGGGGAGGTTGTCAAGGAAAAATGGAGTTTATGTGGGCGGGAAACCATTCTTTTTGAAAAAAGAACGGTTTCCCGTACCCTTCCAAAGAAAAACTTTGGTACACAATATTGATGGATGGAACGAAAAAGCAACATCTGTGCGGGGAGGATAAGGCGGGGAGTGTTTCCTTTTGAAAAAGGAAGCACTCCCCGTACCACACAAAGGAAAACT
>CAVJHY010000161.1:0-4845 GCA_963649405.1 bacterium | reverse complement strand
AAAGGCACATTTTGCGCGTTGCTGAATTGTGCGGTGATGCCATAAATAATTGCGGGGAAACCATTCTTTGCACGGCAAAGAGTGGTTTCCCCACATCCCTTCCAAGAAAATGTATACATAATTTTTACTGTTGCAACGAAATAACAATTTCTATGTGCTACAATCATTCCGCACAGACATTGTTCCTTCGTTCCAGCCATTATCATTGTGAATTAGAATTTTCCTTTGGTGGGTACTGGAGACCCTTCCTTTTTCAAAAGGAAAGGCCTCCCGCAAAATAATGTTTTTCGTTTCGTGTATAAAAGTTTTCTTTTAGAAGGGCACGGGAAACCGTTTCTTTGTCAAAAGAAAAGGTTTCCCGCTTTATATTATTATTTAAGAATTTGCCTTCAGCGAATGGTCCGCCAGCAACATTAGCACGGGGAAAATCAGCGCAAACAGAATGCCCATACGCAAATCATTGCCGGACGCGCCGGAGACAAAGCCCGCCAGCGTCGGACCGCCGGAGCAACCGATGTCCCCCGCCAAGGCGAGCAGCGCGAACATGGCCGTTCCGCCGCGGCGAATGGTGGCAGATGCCTTGCTGCATGTGCCCGGCCACAGAATGCCCACAGAAAAGCCGCAGACCGCGCAGCCAATCAAACTGACATACGGATTTGGCACGAGCGAAATGCATAAGTAAGACGCAATGCACAAAAGGATACTGAAATTCATAAACCTGTCCATGTTCAGCCTGTCACCGAATTTCCCATAAATCAGGCGGGAAGTCCCCATCAAAAAGGCGAACGCCATCGGTCCCGCCAAATCGCCGATAGTCTTGCTGACCCCCAGCCCCTGCTCGGCAAAGGTGGATGCCCACTGGCTCACCGCCTGTTCGCTCGCACCCGCGCAGGTCATCATCAGCATCAGCAGCCAGAACAGCTTCATGGAGAACAGCTCCCGAATGCTCAGACCCTTGTCTCCCTCGGCATTCAAGGAATAAATCGGCGCTTTGGCAAACAAAACTATATTGCCGACGGGAATCAGCACCCAAATCCATGCCATGATTTTCCAGTTTTCAATGCCGAAAATGGCGAAAAACACCGTAGACAGCAGCACCACGCCCATATGCCCCCAGCAATAGAACGAGTGCAGTAGGCTCATAGCCTATTCTTTGTTATCGGTCGGGCACGCCTCCAAAATCGGGGTAATCAACACTTCAATCAGCCCGCCGCCAACGGCATAAATGCAGACGGCAATCAGGATGCCTGTGAACGCGTCCGCAAACAGCTCCGGCAGGATGGTCAACAGCCCAAGCCCCAGCGCGGCGCAGCCGTGCGCCAGCAGGACGGCAGTGCGATAGCCGATTTTGTCCACAAACTTGGCGGATAAGAGGTCAATCAGCATCTGAATGACAAAATTGATAGTAATCAGCAGCGTGATGCTGGTGAGCGGGATTTGATAGGTGCTCTGAAAGGTCACAAACAGCAGCGGCACAAAATTGTTGACCACTGCCTGCACAATGTACCCGATAAAACACGCCACCATTGTTCGTTGATACGCGGGCTTCATACTTACCTCCGAGATGAAGAATATTTTTTGTGGGGAAACCATTCTTTATACTAAGGCATCACCGCACAATTCAGCAACACGCATGTGCCTTTTGTGCCATCTACTTCTTGCAAAAACCTCGATTTACATCCAGTAAACCATCGATTTTTACAATCGTATCTGACACAAAATTCACTATTTATCGCGCTGCCTCATTTGTGCGGTGCTGCCCTAATACTCTTTTCCGCCTCATCCATTGCCATCTTTGGGCGACTTTTCCGCGTCGGCTTTGCTTCGTTCTAGTCGGCGTAGGCTGCGACAACGCCTTCTTCACTCAGCTTTGCCGAACACGAAAAATTCATCCCGAATCTTGGCTCTGCCTTCGGCATCAAAGAGTATACGAATGTTTTCCCTACGCCCCTTCCAAGAAAGCAACTACATAATTTTTATTGATGCAACGAAATAACAATTTTAATGTGTTATGTTCATTTCGCACAGATGCTGCTTTCGCTCCATCAATCAGCATTGTGTATAAAATTTTTCTTTTGGAATGGTAAGGGAAACCATTTCTTTTTCAAGAGAAATGGTTTCCCATGTTATTATATCACTTTTCATAGATTTTCGTCTTCTCCAGCGCCCTGACCATCGGGATGCCCAAGGCGTAGCAAATGACCAGCTCACCCACCGCAACGGACGGAATGGCGAGATACAGCGGCAGAGCATGATAGACATAGGTGAGCAGTGCGCCCACAATCAGCCCGTTGCACAGCGCGGGCATGAGCGCGGCCAAATGAATTTTTTTACGCAGATGCCGCGTTAAAAACGCCGCGATCAGTGTTGCAAGTGATCCGAAAATGACATCCGGAAGCGGTGCGCCCTGCAAAAAATTGGCAATCACGCAGCCCAGCGCCAGCCCCGGCACGGCTGCGTCTGTTAAGACGGGCAGCAGTGTCAGCGCCTCGGATACACGAAGCTGCACACTGGCGATATTGATGGGCAGAATCAGCGTCAGCAGTGCATACAGCGCGGCAATCACCGCAGTTAAAACAAGGTAACGAATATTTTTAGAGGACATAAAAACCTACCTTTAATTAAAATAGTTTTCCTGCAATCACGCTGGCAAAAAAACCGTCCGAAGAGAAGAACGGCGCGAGGCGGCTCTGATCGATAGCCTCATTGAACGAATCCAGCGGGATGACGGTGGACAGCACCGGTACGACCAAGAACAGCGCGTATAGCAGCAGCGTCCCGCGTAAAAGACCGAACGCACCGCCCGCCAGCCAGTCCAGCGTGCGGAGCAGGGGAAAATGAAACACATGCTGAATGAGGCTCACAATGATGGACAGCACGGCATACGATACGAACAGGCACACAAGGAAGCTCAGCACATTGACCGCCACGGCGACCACAGTGTTGGATACATAGTCATTCACGGTGCTGAGCGAAGTCCCCGCAAACGCCTGATTTTCCAGATTGTTTTTCAAAATATTGGCGATGGATTCCGGCAAATCAACGCTTTCCAGCACCTTGGAAATCAGCGATTCCGAAATGCCGGACACCTCGGAGCTGGCCAAATCATAGTCGCCCACACGCGCCACGGCATCCGTATAGGTCGCCAATGTCGATGTCACACCCTCATTGCTGCGCACCGCCTGCGCAAGTTGCCCCGAAAAGGCGAACGATAGAAAAACGGACACAAGCAGACAGGCAACATTCAGCACCGTCTGCACAAAGCCCCGATAAAAGCCATAAATGACGCTCATCCCCAGCACGGCTAAAATAATCACATCCACAATATTCATGCAGAAATTTCCTCCGTGCGAAGTGTTTTCTTCGCGCCTCTTATCATAACAATCACGCATGAAAATTGCAAGTATTTTGGGAAGCAAAAAGCGGATGTTAAGACCTCCGCACGACTTGCTAAGCCTGTGGGGTAGTTCGCAACCGCTTTAAGTTAATTCCTATTAGAAAATCTGTAAAAAGTAAATGAAAGACTGCCGAAGCAGTCTTTCATTTAAATGTGCGTTAGCGTGATTAATTGCGATGCGCAATCCAGTAGTCGCGGACATCCTCGATGTTGGAGTAGATGTACTCAAAGTCCACATCCCAAAGAGGAATATCGGACAGGGCGACATTGCCTTCCGCCGTCGGGTTTTCGGGACGGACAGACCAAGAGCCGAGGGAGACCAGCGGCGTGTAGCCGTTGCCCAGACCATCCTCGCCGCCCAGCCAATACTTGATGAACAGCTTGGCCGCGTTCGGATGCTCACATTCATTGGCGATGGACACGAAGTTCAGCGCGGGAATGCCGTTGGAGACGCTCATAGAAGTGGGAGTATAGCCCAGCGCGTAGCCGTCGCTGACCTTGCGCAGTTTTACAGAAGAGGCATAACCAACCGGCGGATTGGTCTGACCCGTTGCGCCGACCAGCTCGATTACCTCGTCAGAGCCTTTGGCCATGATGGGGTCGTTCGCCAAGAAGCGCTTGATGAAGGCATAGGCGGCGTTCGGCTCGTCATCGGCAAGCTGAATCGGCTCGCCAAAGACGCGCTCATAATCGGCGGCCATTTCGTCCGCGTGCTGCACCATCGCGGTCAGCGGAGCGCAATAGGCATCGTTGCTCGCGGCATCCTGATAGACCACGCGACCGCGCCATTCTTCTTTGGTTAGATCCCACCAAGAGGTGATGGGGCAGGTCTCATAGACTTCGGTGTTGTAGAACCACAGGTTCAGCTCCACCATGAGGGGGGTCAGCGTCATGTAGGACGCATCGACGTTGCCGAAGATGGACGCGGGCTGATAATTGTGCAGCCAGCCCTCCGCGAACAGCTCGAAAGTGTATTCACCGACCTGCTCCTTGGAATGCAGGATATCCACGGTGTGGATGCCGGACTCATACTCGGTGATGAACTTTTCCTTGAGCGTGCCGGAAGAGATGTCATACACCTCGACCTCAATGCCCGGATATTCTTCCATGAAGGAATTGGCGACCTTCTGGGTGCGGCTGGAGATGGTGTAGATGACCAATTTTTCCTCGGCCTTGGCCTTCTCGTACAGCTCATCCATCGTCTCATCCAAGTTCAGGCCGTTGTCCTCAGCCCATTGGTCTTCCTTTTCGCCCGCGAAAGCCGTGAGCGTCATGGAGAGCGCCAGCACCAGTGCCAGCAGGAGAACGGATAATTTTTTCATGTGTGAGTCTCCCTCCAAAAATAGAATTGTGGCAGCCCCACACAATTCAGCGACTTGCTAAATGTGCCTTTATGGTGCCTCGCCTCAATCTACGATAGAGGCATCGGCAGTCTGCCGTTGGCAGAC
>CAVJHY010000160.1:0-4886 GCA_963649405.1 bacterium | reverse complement strand
ACGAAACTATTGAGATTTGGCTGGAAGGTAGCAATGAGACCGATGAGACCGATGAGACCGATGAAGCCGATGAAACTCGCTGACTGGCTCATCCTGCTTTTGATGGTGATTGCCCTGACGGTGTTCTGTTTCAACACGCAGGGCATCGCCCCTTGGCCGCTGGTGGCGGCATACTGGGCGGTGCTGACCGTCAAGAATTTTGTGGACTTTCGGGAGAGAAGGGGTGAGCGTGGCAAAAAGGACTAAAGGCCTTTACCTGTGCCGGCTGCTGGAGCTTATCGGGCATCTGGTGCGGAAGAATGGGCTATCAGACGACAAAATCAATTCTGCAGCCGCTGACTTGGTGCGGCAGTTGATGGCAAGAAAGGGCAGGAGCTATGAGCGACATTGACTACATGAAAAAGGACGAGCTGTCAGACATCCAGTACATGGAGCGACAGCGCGACAAATGGCGCAGCCAGGCGAGCTGGTACGCAAAAACGAGCTGCAAGACAATTGGCTGCAGCGAGAAATACCGCATTTTCATGCGGAATGAGTGCAGAACCATGGCACAGCACTACGAAGCAGCCTTAAACGCGTTGAAAGCGCAGGAATGAGCGAAGGAAAAGGGGACTACACGATGGATGATATGACATTGCGCGAGATGCGCAACAAGGAGTATCAACGCAAATACGGCATAGAGATGCGCCGGAGATGGTCAGAAGCCGGATTGTGCATCACTTGCGGCAAGAATGCGCCGGAAATCGGGTTCAAAGTCTGCACTGAATGCCTCACAAAACAGAGCAAGCAAGCACGAGCGAGGCGGAGAGCGAGACAAAACGCGTCAAAACCGGTGCCGGAAGATAAAACATGGATTGTATCAGACAAGACTTGCCGGGGCTGTCAGTACTTCGGTTATCTGTCCGGTACGGGCGGCACAAAGGCTTGTAATTATACCTTCCTGACCGGCAGGGTACGCCACGAACCGTGCGCGACCTGCGAAGTAAAAACAACGGGCAGGAGGCTCAGAAGAGCCGTTACCCTGCCCGCACCTAACGGCGATTGGGTGAAGGAGCTGAACACGAGGAAATGAACGAAAATTTGAAGCCTTGCCCCTTCTGCGGGTCAGACATGATTAAGCTAAAAAAGACCACAAGCCGACAGACGAGCGGAAAATATTTTCAGTACACATGCCGAGCCTGTGGAGCGCAGGCAAGAGCGTTCGGAGCGCTGACCGAACGAGAAGAACCGGATTGTCAAATAATGGCAGCGGATGCATGGAACAGCCGAGCCAACACCGATGAACGGTATGATGCCATGGTGCTGGACATCTCCGAAGCGGTCACTGATGGCATCTGGGAGCGAATGAACGGAGGCACATTGAATGACTGGCAGACCTAAATACGCAACCGACGAAGAAAGAGAAGCGGCATACAAAGCAAACCGGCGCAAGTATCGAGAAACCCACAAAGAGCAGATTTCGGAACGGGGCCACAGATACTACGAAACGCGCAAAGAACGGATTGCAGAGTATCACCACGAGCGCCGTGAGAAAAGGCGTGCCGCCGGTCTTTGCATCAGGTGTGGGAAGCCGTCCGGCAGCTATGCTTACTGTTTTTCATGCCGTCTGAAAGATTTCCAAAGGAGGGAGGAAAAGAAAGCCCATGAGCAATCGAGCGCAGCGGAGAGCCGCAAAGAAGATTAAACGCCCCGCCTATCGCGGGATGACCGAAGAAGAACGGCTCGCGGTGCTGTTCAAGAACGGCATCACAGAGAAAGACATAACAAAAGCCTTTGAAGAGGGCTATAACAGCGGTTTTGCCCACGCTTCGCCGAGCGTTATCAAAACGGCATACGCGGCAGTGGCGCTGGCAGCACATCGCCAGCTCAAATTCGGGCGTGAGCGTATTAAAAAGCTATTACGCGAAGTCGATGACATCATCGTCAACACCCTGACGAGCGAGGAAGCCATAGAACAGGTTTGGGACGAAACGCAGCTGCATCTGGACTTTGAAATTATCGAAGGCAGTATTATCAAAACCGAATAAAAAAGCCCCGCCCGTGCTGGTAACACGAGCGGGGAACCCATACCAAGAAAGGAAGGAGAGGAAAGGAGACTACAAGAGAATTATAACAGGAGGACGCGAAAAATGCAAGGGTGCAAGCCCCATCCGATACACCCAGTCAAGGAATTATTGTCGGGTTATCATGCCCTCATCAGGCGGCGCGACATGATAGCCGAAGAAATCGAGGAACACTATACGCGGGCCACATCCTGCACATCGCAAATAAAGCCAATTTACAGCGTTTCTGGCGGGGTCAGCGACAAGGTAGGTGATAACACCTTGAAAGCGCTGGAAGCGAAGGAAGCCTATCAGGAAGCCCAAAAACGGCTAAATGAGAAGGTCAGCCAGATGCTGACGGCAATCGAGCTGGCAGACACCGAACAGCAGCGGGCAATTTTAACGGCGCGATACATCCGGCGCAAACCGTGGAAGGAAATTGCGAGCGACTTAGACCTGACAGAAAATTGGGTGTACCATCTGCACGGGCGGGCGCTTGAAGTCATCCGGCGCAAAATGGAATTATAAAAGGGGCCGGCGTTAAGCCTGCCCCTTTTCTTTTGCTATGTCCGCCCTTATCAAGTTTTTGATATAGCGGGATGCGTTCGGCTGCTTTTCGAGCTGCTCCAGTATATCAGCCTCGGTGCGTCTCATGACGCTAAAACCGAAGTTTGCTTTGTTTTCCCTCATCCATCTTTTTTTAGCTTCGCTGTCTGGCATGGCTGTTCGCCCCTTTCAAAATGTTTCGACTGTTTCCCAGCCGTTAGGATTTTCTTCGCTTTTGTCGCTCAAACATGATTCCGTGCCCAGCTCGTCAAGCGCTATCCGCGTTATGCGGTGCTCTTCGAGCCGGTAGCGATAATTCCGGCTGTCGTGGAATCCTTCGCGCAAGACCTTCTCGCGCATGGTGGCTTTGAGGTGGTACGGGCGTTTCTTTTCCGGCTCATCGAGCGCCCGCAAGACCTCTTCCAAGGTCTTCGGCCTCCGGCCGCTGATGGGGTCTTTCATGGGTGTAAAGCTCCTTCCTGCCCGCGTACAATGCCCGCGGGCGGGCGGTTGGTTTACACGGCTTCGCCTTTGATAATCCGCGTGATTTCGGCGTAGGGGTGAGTCAATACGCCGTATTTCGTGCGGAACTTTATATTTTTGGGCCCGCATGAAATAACCACGCCGACCCACTCAAAACGGCCGTTATTGATGGCAACAGTGTAGCCGGGCTTGATGTTGTCGCGGGAGAAGACCACACCGCCGAGCGCGTCAAGCGCGTTTTGATAATAGTCAAGCTCTTCTTGAATTTCGGCGCGGCGCTTTGCACGGTGGGCGTTGTTTGTGTTCACCCGGTCAACGGTGGTTGCACCGTAAAGCGTTTTTATCGTTCCATCGGGTGCGGCCTTTTCAAGAAGCGCAGTTCCTTCGGCGGTCGCGCGGTCAATTTTGCGGATGCTGGCGCGGCGTTCCTCGATGCGGCGCATTAAAAAGCCCTTATCCTGCATTCCTTTTTGTGCTGCGGTCTCGCGGGCAGTTTCGGCGCGGTCTCTCAGTTCTTCGGCGTGCCGGTGTTCCTCCACGCCCTTATCAAAGCGGTCAAAAATCTGTTGACGCTGTTTTGCAAAGGCTCTTCCGGCGCTCGTGCTGACATTCGGTTGTGTGAAAAAAGCAACATCCCCACGGAAACTGTTGTAAGCCGTTTGTAGATTATCGGCGCGGCTGTCAGCACGGTCTGCGGCGGCTTCCAGACGGTCGGCGCGGTGTTCCGCGCGTTCCGCTTTCGCTTCCATCTGCGCGGCGAAGGTCGGGCGTTCGCCCTCCTCGCCGCCGTCCTCAAGGCCTAAAGCGGCGGCGCACCTGATAGCGCTGCACAGGTTCGGTTCCTTCGCCCGGCTAATCCAGCAGCCGGAATGGCGACCCCAAACAAAATTGCTTTTGATTTTGGTTTTTTGTTCATCGCTTAGAGCGATATAGGCGGCTTTTTCAAAATGCAGTTCGAGCTTCAGCGTTTCGCGGTTACGAATAAAATAATTTGTCATGGTCTTTTATACTCCTCTCAATTTTTGAAGGTCTCGGCCGATGTTCCACCCGCTGACCGTTTCAGCGGGTGGAAGGGCGGCGGCTGTTATGCGTAAGTGCTATAATCGTGGGTGCTGTTGTCGCTTGTCGGCCAAAGATAGTGCCCGCTGTGCTCCGGCGCTTTGATGTATACGCCGCCAACCCCGCCACCGGTCTGGGTGCGCACGGTGTATTCTTCGGCGTTGGGCGCGAATGCATCCCGCATCGGGCGGCATTTGCCGCTCCAAGAATAACCACCGATATATTCCGCGCCGATTTCCTTGATAATGGCTGTATGCTTGCCCTTAAGCGCGATGACCTGATAATAATCGATGTTAGTTTGTTCATAACCCCAAGAACAATAGAACAGGTCGCCGACCTTCACACCGTCAGCGTTGACGGGCTCGGCCTTGGGTTTCGGTTCGCTCTTCGCGGTGGCTCCGGCAACGGGTGCACCGTTGAGCGCTGCGGTGATGGCTTCGGCGGATGCGAAACCATACCAGACAGAGCGGGACGGATTCCAGCGCATTTTAAGCGCTTTCAGGGCTTCGCGGGTTTCGGTGCTGGGCTTTGCATCAAAGATGATTTCCCGGCTGTTAAAATGGGCGTTTTCGCTGATGGTGTAAGACATTTTCAAAACCTCCTTGATTTTTCAATCGCGGAGGCGTATTATTATATACGCCTTTCCGCTGGTCGTTGTGGTGTGAGGGGCTCGGGCTTACCGGTGCCGCAAACACCGATAAGCCCTCTTTTTTCGGTCATTCTTCGCCGAGCTTCACAGCAACGGCGGCCATCAGG
>CAVJHY010000159.1:0-4967 GCA_963649405.1 bacterium | reverse complement strand
AGCGCACAACAGCTACTTCGATGCAAATATCTTTTCGTTTTTTTCAGTGGGGACATATCCCGCCGCCAATGGTAGATGAAGGCAGAAGAAGTCGCGAATTAGCGTCCATAAATCGTCTTACATACACATCCACTTTTTTCGTTGTAACAATCAACATTGTGTACCAAAGTTTTCCTTTGGAAGGGTATGGGAAACCTTCCGTTTTTCCCTTACTCCGTCACGGCGAAGTCGGCGGAGTTAAAGATGGGAGCGAGGGAGCCGGAGAGCGTCCATTCGCTGGCGAGGGTCATGATGCTGCGGGCAGGCGTGACCAAGCCTTCCTCCTGTACTGGTGCATAGCCGTTCATGAGGACGGTGACACAAAGACCTGTGTCGGGTTGGTAAAAGGCATCAGCGGTGAAACCGAAAATCATGCCCTGATGCCCGTACCATGTGCCGCCCGTCATGCCTTCGGCGCGTTTCAGGGACAGCCCGTAGGGGCTTTCGGCGGTGACGGACGAGCCGTCCAAGAGGTGCTGCTCAGCCTCCATCGCCGCCACGGTTTCAGGCTCTAAAATACGCACGCAGTCCGTCCAGCCGTCCTTTAAGAGCATCACCAGCAGCTTATTCAGCCCCTCCGCGTTGATGAACAGTTTGCCCACCGTGAGCGCTAAATGGCTTTCTGGGTCAGCACCGGAAGTGTATTGATTAGCATCGCGGCGGTAGTCCTTGAGGCTCCGCGCCACCGTGCGGTCTTTCGCGTAGGTCGGGGAGATTTGTGCATCCTCCGGCAAGGACAAAATGTCATACGCGGCGGTAATGCCGAGCGGGGCAAAGACGGTCTCGGTCATGTAGTCGTTCACGCCCTCGCCTGTCAGCGCCTCGATGAGACAGCCGAACAGCCCGCCGTTCGTGTTGGAATATTCGTATGCGCTGCCCGCCTCGGCAGACGAAAAATAGCGCGTGTCGCGGCTCAAATTTGCCCAATCAATGATGTAATAATTGTTCGATGCCAAGCCGGAGGTGTGGCTCAGAATCTGGCGCGGCGTGATTTTGATATTCTCATAGCGCGGATTGCGCACGGGAAAGGGCAGCAGATCGTTCAAATCCTCGTCCAAGAGGAAATAGCCCTCGTCGTACAGGTGCATAAGGCCGATAGCGCTCACCATCTTGGTGACGGACGCAACCCGAAACAGCGTGTCGGTCGTGACCGGCGTTGTGCCGTTCGTCGTGCCGTAGCCAAGCTGAATGCAAGTGTTTCCGTTGATGGAAATGACCACCGCGCCGCCGATGATGTGTCGGGCGCACAGCTCGTTCAAAATGGCTTGCTCCATTTCCTCCTGTGTGAGTGCCTGCGCGGGCAGGGCGAACAAAAGGGAAAGCAGAAAAATCAAAATACGCTTCATCATTATCGGTTTGCCCTTCTGCGGCGCTTTTGCTGCGGCTTGTCGGCGGGCTTGTCGCCGCGCACGGCAAAGAGCTGGTCGCGCAGCTTGGCGGCCTTTTCAAAGTCCAAGGCGGAGGCGGCGGTCAGCATCTGATCCTCCAAACGGTGAATCAGCTCATCCTTCTCGTCTTGCGGGAGATCTTCGGGCAAGTCCTCGGTCGCCTTGTCGGTGATTTCCAAGAGGGCGCGGACGGCGCTGTGGACGCTTTCGGGCGTGATGCCGTGTTCCTTGTTGTATGCTTCCTGAATGGCGCGGCGGCGGTTGGTTTCGTTGATGGCGTTCATGAGGCTGTCAGTGAGCTGGTCGGCATAGAGGATGACGCGGCCATCCGCATTGCGGGCGGCACGACCGATGGTCTGAATGAGGCTGGTCTCGGAGCGCAAAAAGCCCTCCTTGTCCGCATCCAAAATGGCGACCAAGCCGACCTCCGGCATGTCCAAGCCCTCACGCAAAAGGTTAATGCCCACCAGCACATCATAAGCGCCCGTGCGCAAATCGCGGATGAGCTTCGTGCGCTCCAAGGTCTGGATGTCACTATGCAGATAGCGCACGCGCATATTGAGGTCACGCAGATAGTCAGTCAGGCTCTCGGCGTTCTTTTTCGTTAGCGTCGTGACCAGCACGCGATACCCGCGCCCTACCACCTCGTTGATTTCGCCCACTAAGTCATCCACCTGACCTGTCGCCTTGCGCAAAACGAGCTTGGGGTCTAACAGGCCTGTCGGACGGATAATCTGCTCCACAATCTGGCTTGCCAAGCCGCATTCATAAGGCGCGGGGGTTGCGGAAACATAGATGACTTGTGACACGCGGGCGTTGAACTCGTCAAACTTAAGCGGGCGGTTATCAAACGCGGAGGGCAGACGGAAGCCATAATTGACCAGCGCCTCCTTGCGGGCGCGGTCGCCCGCGTACATGGCGCGAATCTGCGGAACGGTGACATGGCTCTCGTCAATCATGACCAGAAAGCCCTTGGGGAAGTAGTCCAGTAAAGTGTACGGCGCATCGCCGGGCTTGCGGCCGTCAAAATAGCGGCTGTAATTTTCGATGCCGCTGCACATACCGATTTCACGGAGCATTTCAATGTCGTAATGCGTGCGCTGGCCAATGCGCTGCGCCTCCAGAAGCTGTCCTTCACCCTCAAAATAGGCGACGCGCTCACTTAAATCGCGCTCAATCTGCTGAATGGCCTCTTCGCGCCCTTGAACGCCCGTGGCGTAGTGGGTAGCGGGAAAAATGGCCTTGTGCTGCACTGTGTGTATGACATGACCGGTGGTGACGGTGAACTCGCTGATGCGGTCAATCTCATCGCCGAAAAATTCCACGCGCACGCCGTTTTCCATTTCGCCCGCGGGTATGACTTCCACCACATCGCCGCGCACACGAAAATCCCCGCGAGTAAAGCCGATGTCATTGCGCTCGTATTGAATCTCGACTAATTTGCGCAAAAGCTCCTCACGGGTCATTTTCATGCCGGGACGCAGGGAAATCATCTGCCCCTCGTATTCGGAAGGGTCACCCATTGAATAAATGCAGCTCACGGAGGCAACGATAATCACATCTCGGCGCTCACTCAATGCGGCGGTCGCGCTGTGGCGCAAGCGGTCAATCTCGTCGTTGATAGAGGCATCCTTCTCGATGTAGGTATCGCTGGACGCAATGTATGCCTCCGGCTGGTAATAATCATAGTAAGAGACGAAATATTCGACCGCGCTGTCCGGGAAAAAAGCCTTAAACTCGCTGCAAAGCTGGGCGGCCAAGGTCTTGTTGTGGGCGATGACCAAGGTCGGCCGCTGCACTTTTTCAATGACCGAGGCCATCGTGAAGGTCTTGCCGGAGCCGGTCACGCCGAGCAGCACCTGCGCACTGTCCCCGCGCAAAATGCCTGCAGAAAGCGCCTCTATCGCCTGCGGCTGATCCCCGCTTGCCGTGTATGGGGCTTTGAGTACAAATTTGTTCATTGATTCCTCATTTGAAAGTGATGAGCGGAATGATAAGCCGTTAGCTTAATTTACTTTGCTAATCGCTGACCATTCTTCACTAATCACTATCCACTAATCACTTATGATACCGTTCCCCCGCCGCAATCTTATGTGCCCGATAGATTTGCTCCAAGAGCATCACCCGCGCAAGCTGGTGCGGGAAGGTCATTTTCGACATGGAAATTTTCCTGTCCGCCCGCCGTTGCATCGCGTCCGACAGTCCAAGCGAGCCGCCGATGACGAACACGGTGCGTCTGCCCTGCCCCTCCTGCGCCTTGATAAAATCCGCCAAGGCGGGGCTGTCCATTTGCGGCGCATCAATGCAGAGCGCGGCGACATAATCAGTGGGCTTGATGCGTGCCAAAATCGCCTCACCTTCCCGCTCCATCACCTGTTTTTGCTGGGCGGGAGAGGCGTTCTGCGGCTCCGGCAAGTCGGGCAGTTCAATAATCTCCAGTTTGGTGAGCCGCGACAGGCGCTTTTGATATTCCGCCGCCGCGTCCTGATAAAACTTTTCGCGCAGGCGCCCTACGCAGATAATCGTCTCAGCCATATCACAAAAGGGCGCGGACATCCAGCAAGCTGTCCACTACATGATCGCAATAGGGCTTTAATGCGTCCGAGTACGGCATTTGGTCGGGAATCATGCATACCTGCATGCCCGCAGCGCGGCCGGCTTTCACGCCGTTCGGCGAGTCCTCCAAGACGAGGCAGTCCTTGGGGGCAACACCCAGCTCCACAGCCGCCTTCAGAAAAATGTCCGGTGCAGGCTTGGAATGGACGCACATATCGCCCGAAACGACCTTGGTGAAGCGGTCGTAAACGCCGCTGCCCTCCAAATACAGCCGAATGCCGCGCACGCAGGTGGACGACGCGATGGCGCGGGGGATTTTCTTTTCATCCAGCGTGTCGAGCAGCTCGTTCACGCCCTTCATCAGCGTGATATCGTGCGACAGGGCGAGCGCGTCCATGTACCCGCGATAATAGGTCACCATTTTTTCCCCGTCCAAGGTGGGATAATGCGCGTGATACAGCCCCTTCGAGGACTGGAAGGTCATGCCCATTGTGCTTTTTAAAAATGCCCTGTCCATCTCAATGCCCTGATACCGTCCCGCTTCGATGAGCGCGTCCAGCCCTAGCCGTTCGCTGTCCGTCACAACCCCGTCCATGTCAAAAATCACCGCACGAATCATTGTCATCGCCTCCGCGTCATAGTATGCACGATTTGTTTAAGGATGTCAAATGGAAATGGGTTTTAATTGGCGGGAAACTTTTCTTTTTAATAAGTGCAGCACAAAAAGAAGTGGTGTCACAGCAAATATTCCGTTACAATAGAGACCGCGAGCAATTAAAGGAAAGGAATGCAGCTATGAGCCATTACATCCATTTTACCATAGGAAAGCGCGAAAGTCTACTGTTTGGTATCGGTGAGGCACGGTCATTCCGTCAAATTGCAAAAATTAATTGTGTAATTATTGCAATATAATTGCAGAAGTTTTCGATATCAACTACATAAGAAAATAATTCATTTATTTTGACAGAGCTTATATTGTTTTAA
>CAVJHY010000158.1:0-4969 GCA_963649405.1 bacterium | reverse complement strand
GCCTTGATTTTTCCCCTGTTTTCGTCGTATAATAGGCAATGGAAAATGGTTTTAATGAGGTGGCGTATGGCAGACATCAGGGATTTTCAAGGCAAGCGCGTACATATGCTGGGCATTGGCGGGTCGAGCATGTCGGGATTGGCTGAGCTGCTCCTCAAGGAAGGGTACATTGTGACCGGCACGGACAATGCCTGTTCCCATGCGGTGGAGCGGTTGCGCAAGCTGGGCATTGAAATTTTCATCGGTCACAAGGCCGAAAACATACACGGCGCGGCGCTGGTCATTTTCTCCGCCGCGATTCTTCCCGACAATCCGGAGCGCATGGAGGCAGACCGTCTCGGCATCCCGCAAATGGAGCGCTCGGTGCTGCTCGGTCAGCTCATGCGCGGACACCATCATGTTATCTGCGTCAGCGGTGCGCACGGCAAGACCACCGTTTCGTCCATGATTGCGGAAACCTGCATGGAAGCGGGGCTTGACCCGACCATCCACATCGGCGGGCGGCTGGATGCCATCGGCGGCGGCACGCGCATTGGCGGCAAGGATCTTTTCGTCGCCGAAGCGTGCGAGTTCCACGGGAGCTTTCTTGAGATGCACCCGACCATTGCCGTTGTGCTGAACATTGACGCGGATCATTTGGACTACTACAAGGACATTGATGACATTGAGCACGCCTTTGCGCGTTTTCTGTCACTGTTGCCCGAAAACGGTGTGGCCATCGGCTGGGGTGAGGATGTCCGCGCCATGCGGATTCTGGCGCGGTGCGGTCGCCGTGCCGTGACCTTTGGCTGGTCGTACAACAATGACTACTATCCCGAAAACCTCACTTATTCCGATCTCGGCTGTCCGCGTTTTGATGTGATGCAAGGCGGTCAGAAGCTGGCGCACATTGAGCTGCGCGTGGCGGGAGATTTCAATGTCTTAAACGCCTTAGCCGCGTTCGCTGCGTCCGCGGAAGCCGGCGCAGCGCCGGACAGCATTGCGAAGAGTCTGGCCGAATTTAAGGGTGTACATCGGCGGTTTGAACTAACGGGCATCATTGACGGTGTACGAATGTATCACGATTACGGGCACAATCCCACGGAAATGCGGGCGGCGCTATCGGTGGCGGAGAAGCAGAAGACGGGGCGCGTGATTGCGGTGATGCAGCCGCACACATATTCCCGCGTGAAAAAGCTCTTCAACGACTACCTGACCTGCACGGCGGCGGCGGATCTCACGCTGGTGACGGACATTTACGCCGCCCGCGAGAAGGATCCCGGCGACATTAACACTCCCATGCTCATTGAGGGAATGCGTGCGCACGGCATCAATGCCGTCCACACCCCGACCTTTGATGACACCGAACGCTACCTGCGCGAGCACTGGCAACCCGGCGACCTTGTTCTTACGATGGGCTGCGGCAACATCAATCTGCTCAACGAGCAAATGCAGGAGCACGGGGATACGAGAAAGTAACGAGGGGGTTGGAGTTATTTGTGGAGAGAGGACTTTTTTGAAAAAAGTCCCCTCTCCGCACCCCACCTGAAAAACAATATACAATTTATATTCCTGCATCGAAGGTAATATTTCTGTGTGGGGATTGAAGAAAAATACTTTTTCAGGCATCTAATAATTGATTGCTCCTCACACTATTTAACTATTCACTAACCACTACCCACTATTCACTAAAAAACCGGAGGTTTTATGTCTCAGCCGTTCCGTTTTGAGCTTCTTCATGTCTGCGCCCAATCAGGGGCGCGTCTCGGCGTTCTGCACACGCCGCACGGCGACATTCCCACGCCCATTTACATGCCTGTCGGCACGCAGGCGGTTGTCAAAGCGATGACCCCGCGTGAGCTGGACGAGATTGGCGCGAAAATTATTCTTTCGAACACATACCACTTACATCTTCGCCCCGGCGAGGCTTTGGTCAAGAAAGCAGGCGGTCTCCATTCCTTCATGCACTGGGACAAGCCGATCCTAACGGACAGTGGCGGGTTTCAGGTATTTTCCTTAGCAGGGCTTCGGAAAATCACGGAAGAGGGCGTAGATTTCCGCAGTCATTTGGACGGGAGCAAGCGTTTCATTTCTCCCGAAAAGTCGATGGAAATCCAAGAGGCGCTTGGCTCGGACATTGCGATGGCGTTTGATGTTTGTTCGCCCTATCCGTGCGATCACGCGACCGCGAAGGTGAACATGGAGCGGACGCATCGCTGGGCAGCGCGGTGCAAGAAATACCACACGCGGGAGGATCAGGCTTTATTCGGCATTGTGCAAGGCGCGTTTTACGAGGATCTGCGCATTGAGTCCGCGAAAACATTAACGGACATGGACTTCATCGGCTACGGCATCGGCGGTCTCTCCGTTGGCGAGCCGAAGCCGATGATGTACGACCTAATGGACAAGTTCATGCCATATATGCCTACTGAAAAGCCGCGCTATTTAATGGGCGTGGGCACGCCGGATTGTCTCTTTGAGGGTGTTTTACGGGGTGTAGACATGTTCGATTGCGTGTTAGCGACGCGCATTGCGCGGAACGGCACTGTGCTGACCAAGAACGGGCGTTTAGTCATTCGCAATGCGACCTATGCCGAAGATTTTTCGCCCTTAGAAGAGGGCTGCGATTGTTATGCCTGCCGCAATTTCTCTCGTGCTTACATCCGCCATCTCTTCAAAGCGGGCGAGATTACCGGCGCGCGGCTTGCGTCCATTCACAATCTGCGCTACCTACTCCGCTTGATGGAGGACATCCGCGATGCGATTGCGCACGACCGCTTCCTTGACCTCCGCCGCGAGTTCTACGAGAAGTACGACATGAGCAGAAATTTTTAAGAACGGGTATTATAGGCGGGAAACCTTTCTTTTTGAAAAAAAGAAAGGTTTCCCGTACCCTTCCAAATAAAAATTTGTACACAAAATATATAATTGGAACGAAGCGGCAATCTGTGTGGGGATGATGCAGCGGGTTTGATTGGTCGGACAAACGCCTTACGAGGGGGAGATTTTATAAAACGATTTCTATCTGTTCTTTTAGTTTTCTGTCTGCTGATGCCGTTTTGCGAGGCGGAAGAGAAAGACCAAGATGCTTTGAACGCCTTCGCCGAGTACGCCTTCAAGGCGCGGAAGGTACAAGGTGGGGCAGTCATCATTGCCGAGGGCGACGATGTACTATTTTCCTACGCCTACGGTTATCGTGACGCGCAGCGAACGCAGCCCGTGACCTTAGACACCTGTTTCCGCGTGGCCTCCGTGACCAAGTTAGTCACGGCGATCGGTCTGATGCAGCTCTACGAGCAGGGCTTATTTTCCTTAGACGAGCCGCTTTCGGATATCCTGCCCTTCCTCGTGGTCAATCCTGTCTTCCCCGACATTCCCATCACGGCGCGTCAGGTGCTGAGCCACACATCGAGCTTCAAGCAAATGCAACGTTATTTTCCCAATTGGGAAAAGCTGGCGAAAACGAAGACGAACACCTTCTTTGAGCCGAAGGTCAAGCCCGGCACCAAGTACATTTATTCCAACATGAACGGCGGTTTGTTCGGCGCAATGATTGAATCGTTAAGCGCGCAAAGCGTGAACGCCTACATGACAGATCACATTTTTTCGTTGCTCAACATCAACGCCGCCTATGCCGTCACCCTGCTGAAAGACCAGACCGATATTGCGGACGGGCTCGAAAAATCCGGCAAATTATTCCGCTCAGTGTCGCATGAAATGCGGGAATACGCAGACTACGAAGACACCTGTGACCCTCGTGCGCACACCGACCGCACTGTCGGCAATCTCTACATCAGCGCGAGTGGTCTTTCCAAGCTGGCGCAAATGCTGGCTTGCGGCGGCACGGTGGACGGCGTGGCCCTATTAAGCCCCGACACCATATTGCTGATGGAGCAAGAGCAGGACACGATTGATGGCTCAACCGTTACTTGCAAAAGTCCCTACGGCTTAGGAATGATGCGCGTAGATGGCATGACGGGCGGCACATGGTATGGTCATCAGGGGCGCATGAACGGTTTGACATCAAATCTTTATTATCAAACGGAAACCGGTCTCTCAGTGGTCGTCATTGCGAACGGCTACAACGGGATGGCGATTGACGGTGTTGTTTCCATTGCCCGTGTTTTCATGGAAAAGGCTGAGGAACTCCGCACAATCTCGAAAGGAGAAAATTGAAATGAAGCGTTTTTTGAGTCTTTTTTTGGCGCTGATGTTGGTGCTGACCGTGCCGTTCACCGCGCAGGCGGAACGCAAGTGGTCGAAGTTTTACAATCACGGGAGCCGCGATGAGGCGCGGATTGCCATTACCATTGATGACTGGTGGCATCCGGAAATGCTGCCGGATTTCTTGGATGTGGCAAAGGAGTACGGCGTACAGCTGACACTCTACCCCAGCGGCTGCAATCTTCATGCCGAGGACAGGGAGCTGTGGCAGCGTGCCTTGGATGAGGGACACGAAATCGGCAGTCATGGCTTTACGCACATGGATTTTTCCACCCGCGGTTATCTCAATATTCAGCGCGACTTAGAAAAATATCAGACCGCGCTGGATGAAACACTGGGTTATCACTACGAATTTTTAACCGTGCGCGTTCCTTACGGCAAGGGGCGTGCCGGCGAAAACAGTAGGTCGCTTAAAAGCGCCCTGCACCGTGCCGGTTTTGACCATGTAATTTTCTGGGATATGGACAACACCAAGGATTTAAAGAAGGCGCTTAAGAGCATCCAAAACGGCAGCATTGTCCTCATGCACGGCAACAATAGCGACCTCAAATTTTTCCGTGAGCTTATGGAGGCACTCAAGGATAGAAACTACGAATATGTCACCGTCTCCGACCTCCTCGGCATCACAACCCGCCTCATAACGGAAGATGAGGAAACCTAACGAAATATATAAGCGGTGAACCTTTCCTTTTAAAAAAAGAAAAGTTCCCCTTACCCTTCTAAATAAAAACTTTGATACACAAAATTCATTGTTGGAGCGAAGCAG
>CAVJHY010000157.1:0-5061 GCA_963649405.1 bacterium | reverse complement strand
GCTTGGGCAGCTCCATATTCGCCGCATAAACGGCCTCGCGCAAGGCTTTTAGCATAGATTTTATCCTTTCAGTTTCCAAGCAATATCACTCAAGAAAAGATCATGCTCCAAATTCTCCACAGTGGTATCTTTGCCGATGTGGACAAATTCAATGTCCATCATACGCGCCCAATCATGCATCTGTTCGGCAGATACATCATAGCTCAGTACTGTATGGTGTGCGCCACCGGCTGTAATCCAGCATTCCAAGCCTGTCTTTAAATCCGGCGTGGCACGCCACATGACGCGGGCAACCGGAAGATTCGGCATATCCATAATGGGCTTTACGCATTCAATGTCTTGGCAAATAAGCCGCAAACGTCCGCCCATATCAATTAAACTGACTACAACCGCAGCACCGGCATGACCTTCAAACACGAGACGAGCCGGCGGTTCACGATCGCCGATGCCCAGCGGATGCACCTCAATGCGGGGCTTTTTTGCCGCAACAGAAGGGCAAACTTCCAGCATATGGGCACCTAAACTGTACTCGTTGCCGGGAATTAAATGATATGTATAATCCTCCATGAAAGCACTGCCGCCATTTTGCCCTTCGGTCATGGCTTTAATAATGGAAGTCATTGCAGCAACTTTCCAGTCGCCCTCACCGCCATAACCATAGCCCTGTGCCATCAGATGCTGACTGGCCAAACCGGGAAGCTGACGCATACCGTAAAGGTCTTGGAAGGTATTAGAGAAGGCTTTGCAGCCCTCAGCATCCAGCATCTTCTTCATTGCAATTTCTTCACGTGCCTGATAACGTACAGTTTCAATGTCATCGGTAGCAAAGTCATATTGCTCGTGATACTGATCCATTAATGTATCAATTTCAGCTTCAGTTACGGCATTCATTTCTTCTACAAGGCGACCGACTGGCCATGTATTAATCTGCCAACCAAGCTTGCACTGCACTTCAACCTTGTCGCCTTCCGTCACAGCAACCTCACGCATATTGTCACCAAAGCGCATGACCTTTAGATTCTTAGAGAATGCTGCGCCGACAGCGGCACGCATCCAAGCGCCAAGACGCTTTTGTATATCAGCATCCTGCCAATATCCGGCAATAATTTTTCGCGGTTTGCGCAGACGTGCCCCAATGAAGCCATGTTCACGGTCGCCATGAGCAGCCTGATTCAAATTCATGAAATCCATGTCAATTTCTTCATTGGGGATTTCACGATTATACTGTGTAGCAAAATGACACCAAGGCTTCTGCAGAAGTTCCAAGCCGTTAATCCACATTTTTGAAGGGCTGAAGGTGTGACACCATGTAATAATGCCTGCACAATGCGCATCATAATTGGCCTCACGCACCACATCTTCAATTTCTTTTTCCGTCTTTGCTGTGACCTTATAAACAATTTCGCAGGGCAAATTGCCTGATGCGTTCAGTTTTTGTGTCATTTCGACCGCACGATGGGCGACTGTTTCCAGCACTTCTGGACCATAGAGAAACTGAGAACCAACCACAAACCAAAATTGATAATCCTTTAACGCCATAAACGATTGCCTCCGTTTGTCAGGGCAGCATCATAGCGAAAGGATGCTGCCCTTGATTCGTGATTATAGTCTATTGATGTCATTGATGATAGCTCGTTTGTCCTGAAAAATTAGGATAACTGTTGTACTGCTTTTCGTTCAATTTCAAGAGCAGATTGGAAGCGTTCCAGATAGGTTTCAAATGCCTTATGGTCTTCCGACTGCGGAAGCTCGGTGGTTTGTCTAATATGAGCAAAGACAGATTGATCCAGATAATTTTCCAAGGACTCGCCATCTTTGCGCCAGATGTGGTAGGCAGCCAGCAATGCCATACCCCATGCACCGCCTTCTCCTGCGTTTTCCAGAACGGCGACAGGGCGATTCAGGGCTGAGGCTAACAAAGACTGTGCCACCTTCGGCGTTTTGAAAATGCCGCCGTGACCAATCAAAGTATCAATCTGCACTTGCTCCTTGTCCAGCAGTTTCATTCCGATTTTTAGAGTGGACATGGCGCTGAGAATGAGAGCACGACCGAAATTGGCGAAGGAGAGCTTGGCTTCCGGTGTTCTAACAAACAAGGGACGACCTTCGTCCAGTCTTGTAATGTTTTCGCCGGAAAAATAGCCGATATTGACTAAGCCGCCGCAATCCTTGTCACCCTGCATAGCGCTTGTAAACAGGGTGGTATACAGCTTATTCATATCGCAGGGCAAGCCTAAAGCATCCAGTGCTTCCTTAATCAGTTCGACCCATGCATTGAGGTCGCTGGAGCAATTGCTGCAATGCACCATCGCCACAGGATGACCGGTTGGCGTGGCGACGATATCAATTTCAGGATAGACCTTTTTGAGAGGCTTTTCCAGAACGACCATCGAGAAAATGGATGTGCCTGCCGAAACATTGCCCGTCCTTGGCTGGACGCTTTTGGTAGCGACCATGCCTGTGCCGGCATCGCCCTCCGGCGGACACAGTGAAATTCCGGTCAGCAAATCGCCATCCGGATCTAACAGATGGGCGCCGGATTCTGTCAGCGTTCCGGCATTCTCACCGGCATTGAGTACACGAGGCAAAATCTGCCGCAACTTCCACGGAAAATGATACGATGCAATCAGCTCTTCAAACGATTCTACCATTTGCTGGTCATAGTCATTCGTCGTTGCATCAATCGGCATGATGCCAGCACCCTCGCCGACACCAATAACACGGCTACCGCTGAGCAGCCAATGAACATAGCCCTCCAGCGTCGTCAAAAAGTCGATTTGCGGCACATGTTCCTCGCCGTTCAGAATGGCCTGATAAAGATGTGCGATTGTCCAGCGCTGGGGAATGTGAAACTTAAACAGCTCCGTAAGGCGGGCTGCTGCCGTTTCTGTCATACGGTTACGCCAAGTACGGAAGGCCGTTAGCTGTTTTCCGTCCTTCCCCAATGGCAGATAGCCGTGCATCATTGCGGAAATGCCAATGCACCCGACGCGCCGAAGGGTAACGCCATAGCATGTCTGCACATCCTGTTTGAGCGAATGGTAGGCGCTCTGAAGCCCTTCTATAATATCCTGCCCACTGTATGTCCATACACCGTTTTCTAAACGGTTTTCCCATTGATGTGCGCCGGATGCAATGGGGGAATGCGTGGAATCAATAAGAACAGCCTTGATTCTGGTCGAACCAAATTCTATGCCTAGGGCGGTTTCGCCCTGCTCAATTTTCCGGGCAATGGATTCTTCCATTGTGCTGCCTCCTTATGCCTCTTCCTTCACAAACCGAATGACATTCCAGCTCAGAGCGGGGACTTTGATTTCGGCTTTGCCGCCGTCTAACTTGCCGCAGGGAACGGTTGTCGGAACGACATTGTTCGGGTTTTCGTCGGTGTTCACGGCCTTCACATCATCGTTGTGCAGAACGATATGTTCTTTGAATTTTAGGCTGCCGAACGCTCGCAAATCCACATTTAGCAGGCAGTCTTCCTGCATATCCCTGTTCACGCAGAACACGGTGACGCTGCCGTCATCGCCCAGTGTCGCCGTCGCGTCCAGCACGGGAACGCCCTCATAGTCGCTACAATCGTACACGGGCGTATCCACCAAGGCTCTCAGCGCCGTGCCGCGGCCAAACTCAGAGGCGTGCATGAAGGGATAGAAAATGGTCTGCGCCCAGCATCCGCCGCCGTTTCTGGTCATGATGGGCGCAATAACATTGACGAGCTGTGCCATGCAAGCGATTTTTACCCTGTCCGCGTTGCGCAGGAAGGTAATCAGCATCGAGCCGACCAGCAGGGCATCCTCGAAATTGTAAATATCTTCCAGCAGCGGCAGCGCCTTGCCCCACTTGTCTGCCTTCTTGATTTCCTCATCCTGCTGATTGGAGTGATACCACACATTCCATTCGTCAAAGGACAGATGCACCTTCTTTTTGCTGTGCTTTTTTCCGCCAACAGCATCACAGATGGCAGCCACCGTCTTGATAAATTCGTCTAAATCCATGCTCCGCGCCAAGAAACCGGGCGTGTCGCCGGTCGGGTTGCCGTAATAGCGGTGCAGGGAAACGTAGTCAATATCCTCATAGCACTGGCTGAGCATTTCATATTCCCATTCGCCGAAAGTGGGCATCTGATAGCCGGAAGAGCCGCAGGCGACCAGTTCAATAGACGGATCGACCCACTTCATCATCTTGGCAGCCTCATGCGCGGTGCGGCCGTATTCATAGGCGGTTTTCTGCCCCATTTGCCAAGGACCGTCCATCTCATTGCCCAAGCACCAGAGTTTGAAATTCAGCGGCTCTTTGTGGCCATTGGCAATGCGCATATCGGAGAATTTGCTGCCGGAGGAATGATTGGCGTATTCTACGATGTCCCGCGCATTTTCCGGACCGCGAGTGCCTAAATTGATGGCGTACATGACCTGACTGTTCGCCTTCTTTGCCCAATCCGCAAATTCATGCATACCGACTTCGTTGGTTTCGGTGGTGGACCATGCCAAATCCAGCCGCTTGGGACGCTTGTCCTTGGGACCTACCGAGTCCTCCCAATTAAAGCCGGAAACAAAGTTGCCGCCGGGATAGCGGACGACGGGGACATTCAGCTTTTTCACCATGTCAAGAACATCCTTGCGGAAGCCCTGCTCATCGGCAAGCGGATGATCCGGCTCGTAAATGCCGCCGTATACAGCCCTTCCCAGATGCTCGATGAACGAGCCGTAAATACGCGGGTCAATGCGGGAGATGATGTAGTCCTTGTCCAAAGTGATGGTTGCCTTTTTCATGGGGTCACACTCCTTTTTTTAATTATAGGTAGCACCGCACAAATGAAGCGGTACGAACAATCGTGAGATTTGTGTCAGGCGCGAACGGAAAAATCAAAGAGTTACTCTATTTGAGCAAGTTGAAATTTCTGGATGAAGCAGATGCACGGAGGTTGAAAACCTGAAAGGCTTTCAAGTATGCCTACGGCAGACTGCCGATGCCTCTATCAAAAATTGAGGCGAGGCATCACATTAAAACTGCCGATATGTAATCCCGCTTTGCTCAAAAATCTTTGTATAAAAGTTC
>CAVJHY010000156.1:0-5081 GCA_963649405.1 bacterium | reverse complement strand
GCAGCATCAGTTCCAGATCGTAGGGCTTATTGCCGCGCTCTCCCTTGTAATAGCTAGGCTTGATGAGCTTAATCCACTCGCCCCACGCAACAATGCTGTCTATCTGCGCAAGGAATTCCTTCTTCTTCGTCCGCACCTGCGACAGTTCGTCGATTAGGGCGGACAGACTCAGCTGCTTGTTCATGGATTTATTATATCACATTTGGGAAGATTTGCATTGTGCGGTGTTGCCTTAGAAAAATTATTGTTTACAAAACCCGCTTTACATGGTAAAATACACAATGTGGCTTTTGAACCGTGGGCTTGGTGTTGCGTTCTCCGACGCAATGCTCAGTTGACGGCAATCAAGGCATCCCCGCACAATTCAGCGGTACGCAAAATGTACCTTTTGTGCCATCTGCTTCTTTCCGAAATCTCGACTTACTGCTACGAGTAAGCCTTCGATTTCTCCAATCGCACCTGACGCAAAATTCATTATTTATTGTACCACCTCATCCGTGCGGCGCTGCCTTCAAGAAGCAAATGGGCGGCCACCCCGAATCAAAAGGAGGAAAACATTATGGACAAGGCTCTGAAGGCTCAAATCATGCAGACCTACGCTCGTCACGAGGGCGATACCGGCTCACCGGAGGTGCAGGTCGCGCTGCTGACCGAACGCATCAACCACCTGAACGAGCATCTGAAGCTCAACAAGAAGGATCATCATTCCCGTCGCGGTCTGCTTTTGATGGTTGGTCAGCGTCGTGGTTTGCTCGAATATCTGAAGAAGACGGATATCGAGCGCTATCGTACCCTGATTGCCCAGTTGAACCTGCGCAAGTAGGGCTTCCAATGGCTATCGACATCCGAAATGGGGTCGATAGCCTTTTCGTCTTGCGGCGGGTGCCGCAGGATAGTGTGTGTGAGGGAAAGGAAAAGAAAAAATGGACTACAAAGCATACTCGATGGAATTTGCCGGACATCAGCTCACGCTGGAATTTGGCAAGTACGCGCAGCAGGCCGGCGGCTCTGTCGTCGTCCGCTATGGTGAAACAGTCGTTCTGGTCAATGCAACCGCTTCCGACAAGCCGCGTGAGGGCATGGATTTCTTCCCCCTGAGTGTGGACTTTGAAGAGAAGCAGTATGCTGTCGGCAAGATTCCCGGCGGCTTCATCAAGCGCGAAGGCCGCCCGACTGAAAAGGCCACGCTGACCTGCCGTCTGATTGACCGTCCGCTGCGTCCTCTGTTCAACAAGGGCATCCGCAATGATGTTCAGGTCGTAGCAACGACGCTTTCCGTCGAGCCGGATTTGCCGCCGGAATTTCCTGCCATGCTTGGCTCCTCCGTGGCGCTGGCTGTCAGCAATATCCCGTGGGGCGGTCCCACCGGCGCGGTGATGATTGGCCGCGTGAACGGTGAGCTGATTATGAATCCCAACGAGGAGCAGCGTGCCGAGAGCGATATGAATCTGACCGTAGCCGGCACCAAGGATGCCATCATGATGGTGGAAGCCGGTGCAAAAGAAGTCAGCGAGGATGCCATGATGGACGCGATTTTGTACGCGCATGAGGGCATCAAGGAATTGGTCGCTTTCCAAGAGAAAATCGTGGCGGAAATCGGCAAGGAAAAATCCAACTTCCCCATCGTGACCACCGGCGATGATGTCAGGACCGCCGTGCGCGAATATGCGTATGACAAGGCTGTTTACACCTTTGAAACCTATGTCCGCAAGGAGCGCCAAGCGCGTGAGGAAGAGGTCAAGAAGGATGTGCTTGCACACTTTGCAGACATTTTCCCCGGCCGCGAGAGCGAGGTTGCCGATGCGCTGTATTATCTGAATAAAGAGGTCATGCGCCGCAAGATTCTGGACAAGGGCATTCGTCCTGACGGTCGCAAGGTCGATGAAGTGCGCCCGATTTGGTGCGAAGTGGGCGTTCTTCCCCGCGCTCACGGCAGCGCTGTCTTCACTCGCGGCGAAACGCAGGCGTTGACGGTGACCACCCTTGGCTCTGTCAGCGAAGCGCAGCAGCTTGACGGCCTCAGCAATGAGGAGTCCAAGCGCTATATCCATCAGTACAATATGCCCTCTTATGCGACCGGCGAGGCAGGCCGTCTGCGCTCCCCGAACCGCCGCGAGATTGGTCATGGCGCTCTGGCCGAACGTGCGCTCGTGCCCGTCATCCCGACCGAAGAGGAATTCCCGTATGCAATGCGTCTGGTTAGCGAAATCCTGAGCAGCAACGGCTCTTCTTCGATGGCCTCCGTCTGCGGCAGCACCCTGAGCCTGATGGATGCCGGTGTGCCGATTCATGCGCCGGTTGCGGGCGTTGCAATGGGTCTGATTCAGGATGCGGAAACCGGCAAGATTGCCGTTTTGACCGATATTCAGGGTCTTGAAGACTTCCTTGGCGACATGGACTTCAAGGTCGCCGGTACGATGAATGGTATTACCGCCATTCAGATGGACATCAAGATTAAGGGCATCAATCGCGAGATTCTGTCCCACGCTTTGGAGCAGGCTCTGAAGGGTCGCCTCCATATCCTCGGCATTATGCTGGATACCCTTGGTCGTCCGCGTGAAACCCTGAGCAAGTACGCGCCCAAAATTATCCAGTTCACCATCAACCCCGAAAAGATTCGTGAGGTCATTGGACCCGGCGGCAAGATGATTAACAAGATCATCGCCGAAACGGGCGTGAAGATTGACATTGAGGACGATGGTCGCGTGTTCATTTCCACGCCAGACAGCGTGGCCGCAACCAAGGCTCGCCACATCATTGAAGGCATCGCCAAGGACATCGAAGTGGGCGATGTGTTCATCGGCAAGGTCGTCCGCATCATGAATTTCGGCGCGTTCTTGGAGCTTGCTCCCGGCAAGGATGGTATGCTGCACATTTCCAAGCTGGATAACAAGCGTGTGGAAAAGGTGGAGGATGTCGTCAAGATTGGCGATGAGCTGGAAGTCAAGGTCTGCGAGATTGACTCTCAGGGTCGTATCAACCTGATTCGCAATGACATTCAGTATGGCAATCCGTCCTTCAGCCGCGCTCCGGCTGGCGAACGCACCCGTCCTCCGCGCAGAGACGGACGACGCTGACGCGTCTCCGAACACATGAAATTACATTTCATTTGTTCGGGTTTGCAGATTTTCTTGTGAGGAAAAAATGTGTATCTTTTTCCTTCACAGGCAGAAAATCTGATAGGAATGAAAAATCAAACTAGAATCGTAAACGATTCCTCGTGATTTTTCTCCTCCCGCCGCGCAGGTCGGCGGTGCGGAACTGATATGAAGGGTGATTCCTTCATACATCCCTAAAGATTTTGGCGACTGATTTTCTGCATTATTAAAAAAACTTTTGTTGACTCATGCCGGAAACCCATTCCGCGGTTTCCGGCGTTTCTGGTTTTTATCCGCAATACAGTATGCAAAAGGAGCAAGATGAGCATGGCAGTGGAGCAGCTTACCTTGAACAACGGGCTTCGTGTGGCACTGTTCAGAATGCCGTATCTGCGTTCTGTTTCCATCGGCGTATGGGTTAAGGCAGGGTCGATTTTGGAATCGCCTGCTGAAAATGGTCTGTCCCATTTTATGGAGCATATGGCCTTTAAGGGTACGGAAAAGCGCACCGCACGGCAGATTGCTCAGGAAATGGATGCAATGGGCGGACAGCTCAATGCCGCGACCAGCAAGGTGTGTACCTACTATTATGCGCGGGCGATTGACGAGGATTTGCCGCTGGCGGCGGACATTTTGTCCGACATTGTGATTCATCCCAGCCTTGATGCGGACGAGATGAACAGGGAGCGTTCCGTCATTCTGGAAGAGATTTCAATGGTTGCAGACTCGCCGGAGGATGTTGTCTATGACGCGGTTTCACAGGCTATGTTCGGCGCTCAGTCCTTGGGACAGACAATTTTAGGTCCTGCAGAGCAGATTGAAAAGTACACGCCGGACGACATTCGGGCGTATCGTCAAAAGCATTATGGACCGAAAAACGCTGTGATTGCGCTGGCCGGAAATGTGGATGCAGAGCAGGCGCGTCAGCTTCTGGAAGAAAAATTCGGTACTTGGGAAGGCAGCGCGGGAGAAAATTTTCCGGTGGAAACGCCCAACCAGCCGCCGCAGATCGTGTCGGTCGATAAAGACACGGAACAAGTGCATATCTGCCTTGATTATGTCGGCAAGGAGCTGGGTTGCGACAGCCTGTACAGCATCGCCATTCTGAACAGCATTTTGGGCGGTGGGATGTCCTCTCGGCTCTTTCAGCGCATCCGTGAGGAGCTGGGCATGGCGTATTCTGTCTACACAACGCCTTCCTTTTACCCGCATTGCGGCGATTTCTGCATTTACGCCGCGACCAACCCCAAGCATGTGTCCAAGGTGCTGGACGAGATTGACAGCGAAATCGATAAGCTGCTCAAAAACGGCGTAACGGAGCAGGAATTTGCACAGGCCAAGGCGCAGCTCAGACGCGGCTCTATTTTAAGCTTTGAAAGCGCAAGCACCCGCATGAACGCGATGGGCGGCAATCTGCTCTTATTGGGCAAGACCATCGAGCTGGAAGAGACGCTCGCCCGCGTAGAAGCCGTCAGCTGCGATGATATTATGGACATCGCCCGTCAAATTCTTCATACCCTGCGCTCCGTGGCGTTTGTGGGACGGGATGCGGGAAAATATGAGAAGTTTGTGAAATAATCAATGCAATCATGTCGAAATAGATGAAAGGGTAGCACGATGGACAAATTGGACGAGATTTTTATGATGCAGCAGGCACTAAATGATGACATCATTCAGCGCCGCCATTTGGAAGGCATTTCCGATACGGAGTGGATTCAGAAGCAGACCTTGGCCATGCTCAGCGAAATGGCCGAGCTGCTCAATGAAGTCAATTTCAAGTGGTGGAAGAATCCCAAACCCGTGGATGAGGCAGCCGTCAAGGAAGAGCTGGTCGATATCCTGCACTTCTTTGTCAGTATGTGCCTCCGCACCCATATGTCCCCTGACGAGCTGTACCAAATTTATATGGAAAAAAATAAAGAAAACTTTAATCGTCAACTCGGCTTGAGCGCTAAACCGGGGTATAAAGCGCCGGATTGAACG
>CAVJHY010000155.1:2380-5089 GCA_963649405.1 bacterium | reverse complement strand
TCCAGCGGCTCGGCAGAGCTGCTTTTCCCATCGGATACAGCCGGATGGACTTTGAAAAAATACAAAATCAAATCCCTGATTATCCATGACACGGAAGTAATCTATGAGGATGGTCTGTGGTACGGCTCCATGACCAACGATACCAATGTTTATGTCAGCGATGACTTAAAATCATGGAAAATTGCCGGAGTGCGTCCGTCCGGCTGGTATTCCGTGGAGGAAAGCAACTGGCTTACATGGGCACCTTGCTTTATCAAGCTGCGTCAGCCCTATGTGGTGAACGGCGAAAGCTATGAATATGCACTGTTTGATGCCCTGTCCCATTGGGGCAGCCAAGATGCCCGCATCCGCTGCTTTGTCATGAAAGAGCCTGCGCCGGACAGCACACAGGACTATTACTATGTGGGCGATGTGATGTCCTCCGGCATTTATGCGGCGAAAGAAGTCGTTAATCCACCAAAGACTTCCCATGAAGCTGAGGAAACCGGCGCTGAAGGCTCGAAATACTATTGGGTGGACGGCTATGAAGGCGGCCATTCCGTGGAAAAAGCCAACGGCTGGGATGCCATTGACCCTGATGTGCTGTACGATGAAGACGGAAAACTCTGGATGGTTTTCGGCGCATGGTTCGGCGGCATCTATATCGTTGAGTTGGATCAGAACACCCTCATGCCCGTATCCAACAAGGCAGAGGATTATACCCGCATTTCTTATCATACACAGCATTTGTGCATGGAAGGCGCTATGATTTTCTACCATGACGGATATTACTACCTGAATGTCGCCTATGGCGATATCTGCTATTCCTACAATACACGCATTGCTCGTTCTGAGAGCATTACAGGACCGTATGTGGATTACAACGGCGCATCCATGCTGGAGGCGGACGGCTCTGTGGGAACTCGTATCGTGGCTCCCTATGCCTTTGAAAAGGATAAAGGCTGGCGCGGTCAAGGCCACTGCGCATGGGCGCATAACCCAGACACCGGCGAAGATTTCCTGCTCACCAACGGACGCACGGTGGAGGATGAATATGCCCGCCAAATCGTTCGTTCGGTGTACTGGCTGGATGGCTGGCCTGTCTTGTGTCCTGAAATTGCCACAGCTGATACGGTGCGTACCATCTTGGATGAGGATGGCCATGCGGTACAGACATCGGCTGCCGCACCGGGGCTGCAGGTTGTTCCGAATGACATGATTGCCGGTGAATATGAAATCATCGTGTTCGCCCGCTATAAACCGCAATTTGAAGAGCGCGAGGTGCAGGAAACCTCTTCCCGCTTGACACTGGGCGCTGACGGCACTGTTACCGGTGCGTATACCGGCGAATGGAGTCGGCACGATGACAACACCATCACCATGACACTGGACGGACGGGAAACGACGCTGATTGTGACCGTTGCCTACGACTGGGAGCGGGGGAGAAACGGCATTCTGGTCATGTCCGGTCTGACGGCCGCCGGTGATGTCAACGATGAGTTGGCCGGCACTGCCGTTTGGCTGAAGGGTGTCACGAGCTATACGACCGAGTAAACGCTACATCATACTCTAAAGGCTGCTTTGCCGGAAAAGGCAGAGGGCAAAGCAGCCGAGGCTTCGTCAACTTTTGAAGGAGAGTATCGCATGAAACGAATAGCTATTTCTCTCATATTGGCATTGGCGCTGTGTCTTATCGGCACGGCTGCTTTTGCTGCAGAGCAAATCCTGTCATTGACTTTCGATGGCAGTGACAACATCACGCTCAACGGCGGCGCGGTTTTGGAGGATGGGGTGCTGAAGCTGCCGGGCGGTGCATCCCGCGTGGGCGGCTATGTGACGCTTCCTGACCGCATTGTTCAGACTGTCACGGATGGCTTTACATTCAGTAGCTGGGTGTATATCCCGGAAAATTCCTCCTGCAACACCTATCTGTTTTCCTTTGCCAACGGTGAATGGTGGTCTGCCATGTTCGCCTGTGTAACGCCGGAAGGCAATGTATCCCTGAACATTGACGACAGAGGAACATTCTGTTCCGAGGCGTTAGTCCCGACAGGCGCTTGGATTTACCTGACGATGGCTGTCAGCGATAAGGAAATCACGCTCTATGTTGCCGGTCAGCCCGTTGCCTCCTACAACGCGAAAACAAAAGCTGCCGAGAACTGCTATTGGCGCATCATCAATGACGGTACAGCAAACACAACCTATCTGAGCGACTTCAACGAAGTTGCAGCTTATGCAGGACTCATTGGCGCGGTCACACAGGCCAATACTTATGACCAGCGCGGCGATGCACAAGCCATGTTTGATGATTATCAGCTCTGGGCGACTTGCCTGACGGATGACGAGGTGGCATCGCTCTATGCCAATGCCGCAGTACCGAAGGCCGCATGGCCGATTGGCGCAGCTGCGGTGGAAGACCAGCAGGATGCGAAAGCCCAAACCGTCAATGTCTCTGAAGACGGTCTTCGGCTGAAGCTCAATTTTGACGATACCGAAAATGTCACCTTGGTAGGAAACGCCAATGTAAAAGACGGCACATTGCAGCTCTCCGGCGGCGAATGGCGGCAGGGCGGTCATGCGGTGCTGCCGAACGATGTGCTCATCATGTGCGGCAACGAAATGACGCTCAATATGTCCGTGCGCCTCGATGAAAATCCGGCAGGGCGCAGCTTCCTCTTTGCTTTCTCCGACGGCGATGCTTGGCCGGGCATCTACGCTTTCGTGGATACG
>CAVJHY010000155.1:0-2352 GCA_963649405.1 bacterium | reverse complement strand
GTTACATTCATTTTAATGTGGATTACCGCGGAGAAATGGTGCCGTCCACGCCCATTGCCTTTGGTGATTGGGTGAACCTGACCTTTGTGGCCTCCGGCTCTGAACTCAGCGTCTATGCTGATGGTGAGCTGCTGGGCGCATACTACTATCCCGCCAGCACAAAGAATGCTGTATGGAATAAGCTGAATGCATGGAACGACTGGACATACTATGCCTTTGCGGAAAAGGTGGCACTGAACACCGGTCGCTTAGGCTCCGGCTTCCTTTCCTTGGGCGACCAGAGTGGCGTTGACATGGCCGGTGAAATAGACAATTTCAGCCTGTACTCCAAAGCCAAGAGTGCCAAGGAAGTCAAGAAGCTGTATAATGAAACGGCTGTCGGCGGTATTTGGATTCACAAATACGCGCAGGGTGCGCTGGAATGTCAGCCTGACCAGACGAAGGACAAGTTTACAGGCGATGCAAGTGGCTATCAGTTTGTTATCACCCGTAAGGACGGGAAGAAAATCAAGCTGCAGGACGGCATGGAGGTCGCATCCCTGACTGGAACAACGGACAAGAACGGTCTGCTTACCTTTGCCGATCTCCCGCAAGGCGTTTATACCATCCATGAACAGCTCACAACGGCACAGAAGGCAAAGTTCCTCAGTTCCAAGGATCAGCAATACACGGTTGTTGAATATAAGCGCGATGCAAATGGCCGATATATCAAGACTCTTGAAAAAGATACGGTGACGGCCTCCTTCTACAATCTGCTTGCGACCGGCGAAGTGAAGATTTATAAGACCATTGACAAGGAAAACGGCAGTAGCACGCCTTTGGCTGGTGTCGTGTTTGAAATCAAGCGCGTCGACGAAGACGGAACACTCTGGACAACAAGCCAGACCGTGCCGACAGACGAAAATGGCAAGGTCTATATTTCCAGTCTGCCCGCAGGCGATTATCTGCTCAACGAAGTAAGCGGGGATGCCAACAAAGGCTATCCGTTTGTGAAGGATTTGCTTTTCCATGTGGATGCAAACAAACTGACCAATGTCTATGCAGGCAGTGTGAAGACCGGCGACACGAGCGTTCCTGAGCTTTGGCTGTCGCTGTGCATTGCGGGCTTAATGGGCATCGGCGGCGTGCTTCTTGTCGTCAGAAAGAAGAAGCAGCAATAATCATTTTCAAAAGGCTTTAGGGTAGCAGTGTGCAAATGCGGCAGACAAGCATCAGTTTTTGTGTCCGGGAAAAATGCAAAAAGGAGCTTTCATAAAAGCAAAATTTTGCAGGAAGCAGATGACATAAAAGCTGTGCGCGGTCAGCCGAATTGCGCGGTGATGCCTTAGAAAACAAACTATATAATTTGGGAGGGTATTTCATGAAACGGAAGATTCTCATTCTGGTGCTGGCTTTGGCTCTGTGCGTCATCAGTGCAGTGGCTTTCGCGGCAGAACCCGTACTCTCATTGGCGTTTGACGGCAATGACAGCATCACGCTGATGGGCGGCGCTGTGGTCGAGGACGGCGCACTGAAGCTGCCCGGCGGCGCATTCCATGAAGGCGGCTATGCAGTGCTGCCCGAACGCCTGATTCAATCCTTCGGCGACACTTTTACCTTCAGCAGCTGGGTGTACATCCCTGAAGAAGCGGATTACAACACCTACCTGTTCTCCTTCGCCAGCGGCGATGCTTGGCCGGGCATGTTCGCCTGCGTGACCCCTCAGGGCAATGTTGCCATGAACATCGACTATCGTGGCAATCTCTGCACGGAAGCGCTTGTGCCGACCGGCGCGTGGACATATGTGACTCTGACAATCTCCACTGCGGAGATTAAGCTGTATGTGGGCGGAGAAGCTGTTGCTTCCTATAACGCCGGAAAAGATGAAGCTGTCAACTGCTACTGGAGCATCACCAATGGCGGCACTTCGGACACGACCTTCTACGTCAATTTGAACAAAGTGGACTCTTACGAGGGCTTGATTGGCACGGTGACCGCCATCAATACCTATGATCAGCGCGGCGATGCCAAAGCGATGTATGCCGACTACGCCATTTGGGATGCTTGCCTGACCGCTGACGAAGTGGCAGCGCTGTATGACGAAAAGACGGTGCCGAAGGCTGCTTGGCCCATCGGTGCGGCTGCGGTGGAAGGCCAAGAGGCTGCTGCTGCCAAGACCGTTAATGTGCCTGAAAACGGTCTGCGCCTCAAGCTGACCTTTGATGATGAAAGCAATGTTACTTTGATTGGCAAGGGCAAGGTTGAAAACGGCACGCTGAAGCTCTCCGGCGGCGAATGGCGTATGGGTGGCCATGCTGTGCTGCCGCAGGATGCCATCATCATGTGCGCCAACGAAATGACGCTCAGTATGTT
>CAVJHY010000154.1:0-5139 GCA_963649405.1 bacterium | reverse complement strand
TTTTTGCAAGAAGTAGATGGCGCAAAAGGCACATTTTTGCGAGTCGCCGAATTGCGCGGTGATGCCTATAAAAAAATGGGGAGTCTCCATGAGGAAACTCCCCTTTATTTGAGGAGCATATGTATGCCTGATATGAAGCAGACCCTGCGGGAAAAGAAGCTGTTTTTGCTTGATATGGACGGGACGCTGTACCTGGATGACAATGTGTTTGACCATTGTCTGGATTTTTTGAACACCATCAAGGCACACGGCGGACGGTATCTGTATCTGACCAACAATTCCTCCAAATCGGTGGACAAGTATGTCGAAAAGCTCAATCGCATCCATATTCCCGCCGTCAGCGAGGACTTTTTCACCTCCACGGACGCGGCCTGCGTGCATCTTAGGGAACACTATCACGGCAAAAAGATTTATGCCTTCGGCACGACCTCCTTTAAGGCACAGCTTGCATCTGCGGGTTTCCCGATTACCGACCATTTGGAGGACGACATTGACTGTCTTTTGATGGGCTTTGATACAGAGCTAACCTTCCAAAAGCTGGAAGATGCCTGCATTTTGCTGGGGCGCGGCGTGGAATATCTGGCGACCAATCCGGATTGGGTCTGCCCGACCGCCTACGGCTATGTGCCGGACTGCGGCTCTGTCAGCCAAATGCTCTTTAATGCCACGGGGCGCAAGCCGTATTTCATCGGCAAGCCTCAGCCCGCCATCGCCCAGCTTGCCATTCAGAAGGCAGGATGTAAAAAGGAGGACACCGTACTCATCGGTGACCGAATTTATACGGACATCGCCTGTGGGGTCAATGCGGGATTCACCACGGTGTTGGTATTCAGCGGCGAAACCACCCGCGAGGTGTATGAAAAGAGCGACATCAAGCCGACCTTTACGGCGCAAGATATTGCAGAAATCTACGAAATGCTGAAATAATCGAAAAAAGGCTGTCACTTCAGACAGTCTTTTTTTGTTGACTTTTTTGAAAAAACGCATGATAATAAGAGAAACGGGTCAGTTTACTGAGGAGGAAAATTCCTTGAGCCAAGGCAAGAATGCGGAGTTTCAGACAGGAATGCGCCGTTTTACGGCATTGCAGACGCTTTTCTGGAGCTATATCGGCACCTATTACGGCTACATCATCGCGATGCTCAATGCACGGGGTATCAGCAGCACTGTCATCGGTGTTTATTCTTCCGTGATGATGCTGGGCAGCACCATCGGGCAGTTTGCGGTGTCTTATGCCTGTGATCGGCTGAATAGCTGCAAGCGCGTGTTCATGGTCGTGCTGACGCTGTTGGAGCTTTGCTGCTGTGCGCTGTATGTCGTCCGTGATTCGGTGCTGATGGGCATTTTAATCTTCTTCTGCGGCTTTTTCAAGTCGCCGCTCGGCGCGGTCATTGATACTTGGTTTATCAAGGGCGTCAGCGATGATATGCGGGCGTTCGGCAGAAGTCGTTCCGGCGGGAGCTTCGGCTATTCGTTCGTGAATCTCTTTTACGGGATGCTGCTGGCACAGCTTGGTTACAGCATCATGCCCTTTGTGTCGTTCGCGTTTATGGCGGCATTGCTGATTTTGTGCATCCCGATTCCCGATATTCCGGCAGATGCGCGGTTTGAGCGGACAGCCTACAACATGAAGGCCATCCGCCATGCTGTTGCAATTCCGGCAATCGGGCTTTTGTTCGCGGCCATCTTTCTGATGGGCTTTGCCTATTCGCCTGTTTATAATATGCTGCCTGTATTTCTGACCGGCTTCGGCGGCACAACGGCGCATCAGGGTATTGCGCTGTTCGTGAACGCGGGCATGGAAATCCCCGGCATGAACATTCCGTGGAGCAGATGGAACATCTCTCCGGCTGCGCGGCTGCTGTTGGCAGCTTTTCTGCTGCTGCTGGCAGTCTTCCTGATGAGCTTTGCCAATGCAGCATGGCAGATGATTGTCCTGATGGGCGTGACGGGCTTTTGCTACGGCGTTCACCTCCATGCACGCCGCGCCTTGGTATCGGAATTAGCCCCGCCCGCGCTGCAAGCCACCATGCACGGCCTTGGCGATATGCTGTACGGCGGCTTAGGACCAATTATCGGCAGCGTGGTCTGCGGAAAAATGACGGACGCTTGCGGTATGCGCATCACGCTGCTTTCCTTTTCCGGCATTATCGCCCTCGGCACGGTCTTTATGCTGCTGATGGCACGGAAATATCGGCAGACAAAAAACACCTAAAAACGCCAAACAAAAAGGACTGCCTCCTACGATTGGAGACAGCCCTTTATTTATGGATTGATTACTGCTCGGAAGTTGCTTCCTCAGTCGCTTCTTCGGTGGTCTCGGTTTCTTCCGCCGCGTCCTCGGTGGTTTCTTCTGCGGTCGTTTCGGCATCCAGCTCATTGATAAGGTCGGTCATTTTGGCAACCTCAGCAGAGGCAATGCGGGCTTCGCAAGCGGCCTGAACAGCCTCGTTGAGCTTCGTCTCGTACAGCTCTTCCTTGATGTCGCTCTTGATGTCATCGGTCAAGTCAATCGCACCCTCGGCCAAATCGTTGAGGTAGTACAGCACATGAATGCCGTAGGAGCTGATGACGGGCTTGGAATGGTCGCCCGGCTGCTGCATTTCATCGGAGAAGGCGGCAGCATAGAAGTTTTCTTCCCAGCTCAGGTTGACATCTTTGTGCAGCGCGTAGCCAGTATTGATATCCTGACCGGGATCTTTGTTGTACTGCGCGGCGATGTCCGCAAAGCTCTCACCGGCGGCAAGGCGGGCTTCAATGTCATCCAGCTCGGTCTTCTTGCTGGCAAGAACGGCTTCCTTCGCTTCTTCCATAGCGGCCTTGGCAGCATCCACCTGCTCCTGCGTGACAGGTTCAGCGGCTTCTTCCTCGGTCTCGGCAGCTTCTTCCGTTGCTTCTTCGGTGGTTTCTTCCGTGGATTCCTCAGTCTCCGTGTTCTGGGCTTCCAGTTCGGCTGCCAATGTCTCATATTCGGACTTGGCAGTGGTGTAGGCACTCATCAGCTCGTCATCCACATTCAGCAGGATGTGCAGCACGGAGCGATAGCCGGCCGGACGATAGTACGGCGTGCCATAGTAGCTGGCATAGTAATTGTAAAGCTCATACATATAAGCGCTGTCGCCGATGTAGGACTTCCACTGCTCAACGGTCGCATCAAACTGCGCCTGAATGTCTTCATCGGTGATGGAGTCTTCGCTGACCAGTGCATCATAATAGCGGTTGTAGGCTTCGGAGCGGGTGTAGTAGTTGAGAACATAATCAAAGTCATAGCCATAGGCAGCAAGGTAATACTGCTCGGCGGCTGTTCTCAGCTCTGTGCGGGCTTCTTCGGTATCATCCGTCAGATAATACTCGACATAGCTGTTCAGCATGGAATCCCACTGTGTCTGCGCCAATTCGCGAATGGTGGCTTCTTCTTCCACGGTGAAGGTGTTGTAGCCCAGCTCGTCAACCAGCATTTCCAGCGCCTTGTTGCTCAGAAGCGCATCCACGGCGGTGGCGTAATTGACGGTATAGCCCTGATTGGTATAATAGGTGATGAATTCATCACAGTCGCTCTTCAAGATTTCGGCGCCGTCAATGGTGGCCAGCACGACATCCGCTTCTTCAGCTGTTTCCGTTTCGGCAGCATCCGTTGTCTCTGTGGTTTCTGCAAAGGCGCAGACGGTGCTAAGCAGCAGGGTGAGCGCCAACAGCAGCGCCAACAGACGATTCTTTCCGTTCATGGGGTCATAGTCCTTCTTTCTTTCCACGCAATGCGTTGCGCGATTTATCGGATATATTATTACACAAAACGCAGGTTTTGTGCAAGCATTTTCAAACTCTTTGTGAAATGTTACAGCTTGTTCACAAATGCAGAGCGTTCAGCTTGGTTGCGAAAATTTTTAAAAAATGGTATACTTTATACGCTGTTTCTTTTCTTCTCAAAGAAGGCAGTGAGCTGGGCGGCGGCCTCTTCCATCAGCACCCCGCCGTAAGATTTTACATGGTGGTAAAAGCTGCGGTCTTGCGTGAGGTCAAGGACGCTCCCGCAGCAGCCCTGTTTTTCATCAAACGCGCCGAACACGCAGGTATCAAGACTGGCCATCACCATTGCGCCTGCGCACATGGGGCATGGCTCCAAGGTGACATAGAGGGTGCAGCCCGCGAGCCTGCGCGTTTTCAGCACCTCAGCAGCACGGCGCATGGCCAAAATTTCCGCATGGGCGAAAGGGTCGTGCGTACCCGTTTCCCGCTCATTATGCGCCCGCGCAATGATTTTTCCGTCATAGACGACGATTGCGCCGACCGGCACTTCGTTGAGGTCTGAAGCAGCCTCTGAAAGCGCCTCGCGCATAAATTCCTCGTGCTTCATGCCTTCGCCTCCTCTGCTGCTCATTTTATCATACAAGATAGCCATTTGAAAAGGAGAAATGATGATGACGAACGAAACTTTATCCATGATTTCCGCCCGCAGAAGCCATCGCGCCTATAAGGACACCCAGCTCACGGAAGAGCAGCTTTCCGCCATTCTTCAGGCGGCTGTTGAATCGCCCAGCGCCGTCAACCGCCAGCCGTGGCATTTTTCTGTTGTGCAGAACAGAAAGGTGCTGGATGAGGTCAACCATGAACTGCGCGTTGTCACGATGAAGAAAGCGGAGAATGAGCGCAGCCCGCGTTTTGCGGATGACTCGTTCGATGTGTTCTATCATGCGCCGACCGTGATTTTTATTTCCGCACCGGAGGATTCCTATTGGGCACCGATTGACTGCGGCATCGCCGTTGAAAATATCGCCTTGGCTGCCGAAAGTCTCGGTTTAGGCTCGGTGATTTTGGGCCTGCCTCGCGCCGCCTTTGATGGTGACCGCGCCGATGAGCTGAAAAAAATGCTGCAATTTCCGGAATGCCACCGTTTTATCATCGCCATTTCCCTCGGTATCCCGATAGACGATAAATCCGCCCACCCCATGCAGAAAAATAAGATTTCCTATATTAAATAATGCTTCTGCAACCCTTCTTGCCGTACTTTTCAGTACGGCATTTTTTTGTAAAAAGATAGACAATAATTTTCGGTTCCGTCTCTTCTATGATATACTATATAAAGAAATTTTCCAAGGAGGACTTTTCTGTGAAGCGTTTTGCGCGTTTTTTCTTATTCTT
>CAVJHY010000153.1:0-5292 GCA_963649405.1 bacterium | reverse complement strand
CGCGCAAAAAAGTGCCTTTTGTGCCATCTGCTTCTTGCAAAAATCTCGATTTACAGAAAGTAAACCATCGATTTTTGCGTTTCGCACCTGACACAAAATTCACTATTTATCGCGCTGCCTCATTTGTGCGGTGATGCTTTAACTGATGGGGCGTGTCCGCCCCTTTTTCGTCTTGAATGGCGTGTAGCAAAAACTACTATGGATTTTGGAAAAATATGTCTTATAATTTGTAGAGGATGAATGTTGTGCTGATTTATCTCATTCGTCATGCCCACCCCCAAGCGCTCGACAGCGAGCGCCGCTGCATCAGTCAAACGGATGTGCCGCTTGATGCTTTAGGCGAAATACAGGCGCGGCGCTTGGGTGCGTGGCTTCAAAATCACCCCGTTCAAGCAGTGTATACAAGCCCTTTGCAGCGGGCAAGGCAGACGGCGGCGCTGATGACCGAAGGACAAACGCCCGTGTTTTCGGACGAACGCTTAACCGAAATGCGTGTCGGCGCGTGGGAGGGGCTTTCGTTTGCGGAAATCAGCGAACAATGGCATGACCTCTATATTGCACGCGGGCAGCACATGGGGACGACCGCGCCGCCGAACGGCGAGAGCTTTTTGGAGGCAGGACAGCGTTTGCAGGATTTTTTCATGCACCTGTCGAATATGGAAAACAATATTGCTGTCGTGTCTCACGGCGGCATCGTGCGCGGCTGGCTCTGTCCTCTGCTTTCCGTATCGCCGGACGAGGTGATGACGATTCCGCAGCCGTGGGGCGGCGTGACCGCCGTGCAGATGGAAAAAGGGCATTTTTCCGTCCTGTCTGTCGGCGAAATGCCGTTTTCCGTTCCGAATGAGGCGGAAATTTCGGCGCTGTATGCGCTCTACGCTACGCCGCCTGAGGTGCAGTCGCATTGCAAGGCTGTTGCGGACTGCGCCTTGCGCATCGCCGAGCAAAGCCCCGTACCGCTTGAACGGGATGTTCTGTATGCCGCCGCGCTAACGCATGATTTGTGCCGCGCGGCGGGCAGGGAGCATCCGAAAAAGGCTGGCAAGGCGCTTGCGTCCCTCGGCTATCCGCACCTTGCGGACATCGTATCCCGCCACCATGATTTGGGCGATGCGCCGTCCAATGAGGCGGAAGTGCTGTCCCTTGCGGACAAGCTCATGCAGGGTGCTTCCCCTGTTTCGCTGGAAACGCGGTTTGAGCAATCCAAGCGCAAATGCTTGGATGGGGATGCCTTGGCAGCGTGGCAGCGGCGATATGACGAGGCACTTGCATTAGAAAGGAAGTATTTGCATGGCAGGGTTTTATGAGGCGCTGTCTGAGGTCAATCCAAACGCGCAAAACGCCGTGATTACGGTGCTTAACGAAGAAAAGCGCGGCGAAAAATGCATCGTTTCCGCCGGAAAAATCGTTTGGGAAAGCAGCGGCTTTTTTTCTGAGCATTTGGATGAAACGCTGAAAGTGGCAGAGGGCGAGCAGAAGAATATTGCGGGCTTGCGCGTGTTTTCTGAAATCTTGGGCTATGAAAAAAAGTTCGTCATCTGCGGCGCGGGACATATCTCCATGCCGCTGATTGCCATGATTAAAATGCTGGACTGCCCCGTCACGGTCATTGACGACCGCCCTTATTTTGCCGACCACGCACGGCAAGCGAAGGCAACCACTGTATATTGCGAGCCGTTTGAAGAGGCGCTTCAAAAAATTCCGGGCGACAACGACACCTTTTTTATCATCGTCACCCGCGGTCATCGCTTTGACGAGGCTTGCCTTTCCGCCATCGTCAGAAAGCCCCATGCCTATATCGGCATGATCGGAAGCAAGCGTCGTGTCGGGTTTGTGAAGGAATCAGTCATTGCAGGCGGCGGCGACCCGGAAGTCGTGAACAGCGTCTTTACGCCCATCGGTCTTGCCATCGGCGCTCAAACGCCGGAGGAAATCGCCATTGCGATTATGGCGGAGATCATTCAGGTGAAGAATGCGAAAAAGCGCACGGGCGGCTACCCGCGTGATTTAATGCGTGCCTTGTGCGGTGAAAATGCCGAGCAAGCGCCCGCGGCCATCGCGACCATCGTCTCCCGCAAAGGCTCTGCTCCGCGGGATGTCGGCACAAAAATGCTCATCTATGCGGATGGCCGTATCGTCGGCACCATCGGCGGCGGCTGCGTGGAGGCGGATGTCATTCGTCAGGCACGAATGCTGCTGGATGAAAACAAGCCCTTCTCCGAGCTTCTTTCCGTGGATATGACGGCGGAGGCTGCCGAGGACGAGGGCATGGTGTGCGGCGGCATCATTGAGGTGCTGTTGGAAAGGGCGATGTAAATGCTGGAAAAGCTGACGCATTTTGACGAGCAGGGGCAGGCCATCATGGTGGATGTGACCGACAAGCGCGAGACGAGCCGCACGGCGATTGCCAAGGGCAAAATCCGCGTGAGCGCGGACACCATGCATGCGATTTTGGAGGGAAGCGCCGCCAAGGGCGATGTCTTGGGCGTGGCGCGGGTCGCTGGCATCATGGCGGTTAAGCGCACGAGCGACTTGATTCCCCTGTGCCATCCCCTGCTCATCGGCAAAACGAGCGTTGATTTTGTCACTAATGCCGAAAAGTGCGAGGTCGAATGCAGCTGCACCGTGAAAGTGCAGGGGCAGACGGGCGTGGAAATGGAGGCGCTGACAGGCGTTTCTGTGGCGCTGCTGACCATTTACGATATGTGCAAGGCCATTGACAAGCGAATGGAAATCGGCGAAATTCACTTGGCCAAGAAAACGGGCGGCAAGAGCGGCGAATTTGTCAACGATCCTGAATTTGAGGAAAACGGCGATGCTTGACGAATACGGCCGCATCATCGATTATCTGCGCATTTCCGTGACAGACCGCTGCAACCTACGCTGCGTCTATTGTATGCCGGAAACGGGTGTGCCGGACATCCCGCATGACGGGCTTTTGCGGTATGAAGAAATTGTCCGCATCGTTCGGCTGATGCAGCCGCTGGGCATCAAAAAAGTGCGCATCACGGGCGGCGAGCCGCTGGCGCGGCGCGGGTGCTTGGGGCTGGTGCAGCAGCTTCATGATTTGGGCGGGCTTTCGCGCATCGCCATGACCACCAACGGCGTTTTGTTAAAAGGTCAGGCGGAAAAAGCCAAGGAAGCGGGTCTTACCGATGTCAACATCAGCCTTGATACGCTCGATGAAACGCGGTATCATCAAATCACGCGCTTGGGCGATGTCGGCACCGTGCTGAGCGCCATGGACGAGGCGCTTTCCTGCGGGCTGAAGGTCAAAATCAATGCCGTGCCGGTGCGCGGCTTGAATGAGGATGATTTAACCTCTGTGGCGGCGCTCGCCAAGGACAGACCCGTCTGTGTGCGGTTTATTGAACTCATGCCCGTCGGCTGCGGCGCGGCGCTTACGCCCATCCCGACCGATGAGGTGCTGCAAAAAATGGAGGCCGCGTTCGGAAGGCTGATGCCGGACGAAAGCCGTCATGGGGACGGTCCTGCGCGGTACGGAAAACCAAGCGGTTTTGTCGGCTCGATTGGCGTTATCAGCGCCGTCAGCCATGAATTTTGCGCAAACTGCAACCGCGTTCGTCTTACCTCGGACGGTCAGCTTAAATTATGCCTGAATCATCAGACGGGTTTGAATTTGCGGGAGCTTTTGCGCATTGGCGCTTCGGATGCGAAAATCACCGCAGAAATTAAGGCGGCAATTCAGAAAAAGCCGCAGCGACACGGCTTTTTTGAAAGTGTGCCGGACAGAGAAGCACGGCGCATGAATCAAATCGGAGGATAAGAAAATGGAGCAGGGAATCATCAAAGCTGTCTGCATCAGCCCTGAAAAGGGGACGGAAAAGAAAAATGTCCACGCGGCGAAGGTCATCGAGGACTGGGGTTTGGAAAATGACGCGCACGCTGGGCATTGGCACAGACAGGTCAGCCTTTTGTCCTATCAAAAGGTCGTGGAATTTAACAAGCTGGGCGCGAATGTCACGGACGGCGCGTTCGGCGAAAATCTCTTGGTGGACGGCATCGACTGTCGCACCCTGCCCATCGGCACAAAATTGCAATGCGGCGATGTCGTGCTGGAGGTCACACAAATCGGCAAGGAATGTCACAGCGGCTGCGCTATTTTCAAGCGCGTCGGCAAGTGCATCATGCCGCACGAGGGCATCTTCACCCGCGTTCTGCATGGCGGCGAGGTGCATGAGGGCGACATCATCAAGACTGTGGAGGCGTAAATCATGTATCGAGTGGCGATTATCACCCTGTCCGACAAGGGCGCACGCGGCGAGCGCGAGGATGTCAGCGGACAGGTGATTGAAGAAATGGTGCGAAAGGAGGGGTATGCGGTCGTCAGCCGTCAGCTTTTGAGCGATGACCGTAAGGGTCTCACCGAGGCGCTGATAAAAATCTGCGATGAAAACGCGGCTGACCTTATTTTGACGACCGGCGGCACGGGCTTTTCTCCGCGTGACAACACGCCGGAAGCAACGACGGACGCTTGCGAACGCATGGTGCCGGGCATTGCCGAAGCCATGCGAGCGGCGAGCATGAAATTGACAAATCGTGCCATGCTGTCCCGCGCCGTCAGCGGCATCCGCAAAAAGACCCTGATTGTCAACCTCCCCGGCAGCCCCAAGGCCGTTCGGGAAAACCTCGGCTTTATCCTGCCGACACTTGCGCACGGCATCGCCATTCTGGTGGGCGATGACGGTGAGTGCGCCCACTTATGAGCAAGCTGGGCGGCGTAATTTTAGCCGCAGGCATGTCCAGCCGCATGAAGCAGTTCAAGCCGCTCATGGAGGTGGACGGGAAAAGCATGATTCGCCATGTGGTGGATTTGATGCACGACGCGGGCGCGGAAACAGTCGTTGTCGTCACGGGGCATAATAGGGAGCTGATAGAGGCACACCTGAAGGACGCGGGCGTGCTGTTCGCCTTTAACCCGGACTATGCGCATACGCAGCAGCTTGAATCCCTGCGTATCGGTCTAAGCACCCTTTCGGGATGCGCCGACCGCATTTTGATTTCTCCCGCTGATGTTCCTCTCGTCTCCCCCAAAACCGTACAGGCGCTCCTTGCCTTAGAGGGCGATTTCGTCCGCCCGATGTATCACGGCGAGGCTGGTCATCCCGTCGTCTTGGACGCTGCCCTTATCCCCATGCTCATGACCTATTCCGGCCCCGGTGGTCTGCGCGGTGCGGTCGAAAATAGCCCCTGCACCTTGACTGAGCTAAATGTGACCGACCAAGCCACCGTCTTGGATAACGATACGCCGGAGGATTTTGAAAGGCTGAA
>CAVJHY010000152.1:0-5527 GCA_963649405.1 bacterium | reverse complement strand
ACCCGAATGGGCGTGTGACCGTTGATGATGTGTCCCGTTTCGTTCAAGCCGAAGGCGGTTAAAATGCGCAGGCAATCCTGTTCATTGTTGCAATAATTATAATACGGGTTGCGCGGCTCGTGCCACGCCTCTTTGTCCTGCACAAAAAACCGCGCAAAGGTGGTCACATGGCGGCCGCAGAGGGGCGAATCGTCCCCGCACCAGAGGTACCACATAAAGTCCAGCGCCTTTTGATCGCCCTCATAGAAGGCGCGGCGTGCCACCCTGTCCGCATAGCTCATCAGCTCAGGACCGGAAAGTCGCTGCCCCTCCAAGCATTTTTCGTGGAAGCTGCCGTCTTCATTCATCGGCACACAGCCGTGAAAGAGAAGGTTGCCGTTGTAACGGCGGTACAGCCGCCCTCGCGTATACAAAAAGCTGATGTGGCTGCGCAGCCGAAGGCTCTGCCGGAAGGAATCGCGCAGGCCGGAAATCACCTGCTGCTCCTCGTCCGTCAGCGCGTAGTGGTCTTCTTTGTTCAAGGTCGGCAGTCGGCGCGGCAGAAGCGGCCAAGTCGTATCGTCAATGCAAACCGTACCAGAGTCCAAATCAATCTTATCCAGCAACAGACGGCTTTCCATACCAAAGTCTGAATTGCGGCGGATAAGCTGACCTTCTAACTTGAACATCATGATGGTGATGGCTTCAAGCGCTGCTTGATCCGTCTCCATTTCGGGGTACAGCTTTTCCGCAAAGAGCGCCAAGGGGCGCAGGGGGATGCCGTAGCTGTTCTCCAAAATTTCCATGTTGCGGTATTGCAGACAGTTGCGCACCACGCCCGCCACACACGCCTCGCTGCCGGCGGCTGCGCCCATCCACAAAATATCGTGGTTGCCCCATTCGATGTCTATGCTGTGATGGCGCATCAAAATGTCCATAATGCTGTCCGCACGAGCGCCGCGGTCGAAAATATCGCCCACCACATGCAGCCTGTCCACAGCCAAATATTTGATTAAATCAGCCAAAACGATGATAAAATCGTCTCCGCTGCCGATGGCGATCAAGGTATCTAAAATGGACTGGTGGTATTGATGGCGGTTGTCATCCTCGTCGGTCTGGGCATGAAGCAGCTCATCCAAAATGCCCGCATACGCCTCCGGCATCGCCTTTCTGACCCTTGAACGGGTGTACTTGCCGGAGAGCATCCGCGCCAAATACACGAGCCGCCCCATCTGCGTTTGATACCATTCCGGGGTGACTTTTTTCTCGTCTTCAAGCAGCTTGAGCTTTTCACGCGGGTAATAAATCAGCGTGCAAAGCTCGGAAACCTCTGCGCCCGTCATGTTGTCGCCCAGCCACAGGGTTACTTTTTCTCTTATTACACCTGAACAGTTGTTCATGATATGACAGAAGGACTCATATTCGCCGTGGATGTCGCTCATGAAATGCTCTGTCCCTTTAGGCAAGCTCAAAATTCCGCTTAGGTTGATGATTTCGGTACACAGCTCCTGCTCGGAATGAAACTGCTCCGCCAAGAGATTTAAATACTTGAGCCGCTCCGCCGTCATGACCTCCATGCGCCCGTCCTCCTTACCGCGTATATGCTTTTAACAGTCTTATTATACGGTGTTTTCGTAAGATGCGCAAGGGAGAAATTGAATAAAATCGGAAAATCATGGCATCACCGCACAATTCAGCCACGCGCAAAATATGCCTTTACGGTATCTTTCCTCAATCTATGATAGAAACATCGGCAGTCCGGCTGCGGCAGGGAATTTAGTAAGGAAGTAACGCAATATGCCGCTTTTGCTACGCGGCGCTGCCTAAATTTTTCAAAAATGGCTGATATTTTTCAAAAACTCTTGACTTTTTCGGGGGGGGGTGGTATATATAAGTGGTATGATAAAGTGAGGTGGTATTTATATGATGAGAGGGCTACCTATAGTAGTGAGACCATCAATTGTATTGGGTGATTGATACTTTTCTCCTTGTCAATAAGTTTTTTGTGCTTCGTTTTGATATGAAATGCGCAATTTAACATTTTTAAGGCAGCACTTTATTCGGACAGTGCAGCCATTATATTCTCGGTTATTCTTTATTTAAAAAAAAGAACACATATATAAGCAAGCAACGCGATGGCGATTGATAGGCCATCGCATAAGCGTATATAATGACTGCGTTCAAAGGGGAGGGTGGAAAACATGACCACGGAGGAGTATAATATTCTCAATCAGATTACTTATTCGGATTTTGGGTTCAACGGGATTGATACCAGCGGTACGCTTCAAGAAATCTGCCAGCGAGTTGTGGACTCCGGTACGGAAACCGACAGCTCCGTCTTTAAAGCCATTGCCGAGGGTCAGTATCCGGGTCTTAGCAACCTGACCTATGTCGGCGGGCAAAACAGCAATGATACTACCGGATTTGTGGCGTATGCTTTCCGCAACGGTGACACAACCATCTGCACCTATCGCGGTTCTGAAGGCGGAATGAGTAATTTCAGAACCGAAATTGACTGGGCAGATAATATAATGGCAGGATTGGAAGGAGATTCTGTTCAATATCAGGAAGCAGTGGAATTCGCAAAAAACATGAGCAATGGCGGTTCTCTGGAAGTCAGCGGTCATAGCAAGGGCGGCAATCTGGCTCTGTATGTTGCCAGTCAGTCGGATAACTGTATCGGCGGGAAAACTTTTAATTCACAGGGCTTTCCGGAAGGGTATTTATCCGATTCTGAAATTCAGCGCTTGCAGGATTCAGGGGTAACGAATTATGTCGCTGAAAACGACTTTGTCGGTTCTCTTTGTACTCACTATGAAAATCGCGAATTCGTTAAGGGCGGCGATTTTTCGGATGCACATTCTTTAACCACGATTAAGTTTGAAAACGGTGAGCCGATTGAAGGTAAACAAAGTAATGTCACAAAGATAGTCGAAACCGTTTCTAGGCGTGTCACTAAGGATAGCTATGAAGCGCCCGCTGTGAACGAGAAAATTCGGAAAATAAAGCTATCCGGTCTGATGCAGAATGAAATCGTTGTTTCTCCGGAAGAAATTATGACCGGGATCGGACGGTTTAACGCTGCACAGGAACATTTGCGAGAGGCTGCCGAAGCATTGGACAGAACACAAGGACGAGTGAATGATTTGTGGATTAGCCCTGCTAAAGGTGTAATGATGTATCAATGGACAAAGCAGCGCATGAATATTAATGAAGCAGATGCCCGCATGAAGGATGCCGTTGATGAGTTGAAATTTGTATATTCCTTCTTTACGCAGCAGGAAGAAAGGATTGCGGGGTCGGCAAGTGCATTGGATATCGGCACGTCACCTTTCGTTTGAAATTGAATTGTTACTGAATGAGGGGAGAATTGCTATGGCAATAATATTTGCGCAGATTGCGGAGTTGAGTAAATGCGCACAGGAAATGAGTGCCGCATTGGAAACCTATAGGGATGCTGTTGAAGAAGCGCAGGCAGCTGCACAGGCACTGGGTGAAGAATGGAAGGGCGCGGCGCGAGATGCTTTCGTAGAGGAACAAGCGAAAGCTTATAAGTCACACGGTATTATTGAAAATACGATTCGTGAAATTCTGCGCGCTGTGCAGGATGTCGTTGTTCTCTATCGTGAGACGGATTGTAAGGTGCGCAATGGGATACAATAATAGCGGAAACCGAAGCGGCGAAGCCATTTATTGCTACGCCTGTATGTCGGAGTTAAAGAGAAAAGTAAAGAAATGCCCGCATTGCAACAGCCCTGTGCCGTATGTTGTTACAAATCCGCAGCTTCTTGCGCCGGGAACGCTGCTTAATTCGCGTTATAAGCTTGGTAGGCCGTTGGGCAGCGGCGGTTTCGGCGCGACATATCTTGCCATTGACCTAATGTCGAATGACAAGGATAAAAATATCAGAAAATGCGCCATCAAGGAGTATTTTCCTTCCAATTTGTGTGTGCGCAGCACTTCAGGACCTGATGTTCTGCCGGCTTATACCGAAATGGATGACTATAAAAAGTATCTGAAGAGCTTTTTAGATGAGTCGCAACGTCTTCGGAAACTGTCCGGAACACCGGGCATCGTCAATGTCACGGATGCCTTCCAGGAAAACGGCACGGCATATTACATCATGGAGTATCTTTCGGGTGATACGCTTAAAACATATATGAAGTCCAAGCCTGTCGGGCTGCCGATTCGGGAAGCGCTGGATCTGATCGGGAAAGTGCTGATCAGCCTTTCCGCCGTGCATAAACATGATATGCTGCACCGAGACATCAGCGCGGGCAACCTGATTTTCCGTCAGGACGGCACGCTGACGCTGATTGATTTCGGCTCGGCACGCGAAACGCGATCCGAAAATAAAACGGTTTTCGTGAAGGGCAGGTATACCGCGCCTGAACAGAAGTACGGCAGTCGGCAAGGACCTTATACGGATGTCTATTCAGTCGGCGTTTTGCTGTTTTATATGCTGGTCGGCAGGCTTCCCGCACAGAATGGCGAGGACATTCAATACGCCAAGCGGGATTTGCCGCAGAGTGTCTGCAGCTTGGTTGACAAGGCCACGCAGCAGGATCCGCGTTCCCGCTATCAGACGGCGGAAGAAATGCTGGCCGATGTGAACAGGTGCGCCGCTGTTCTGCCGAAATCTCCGCCGCAGCCGGAGGGCAAGAAGCCAAAGAGCAAGAAACCGCCGAAGAATACGGCGGAAATAATGAAGAACAAAAAGCGTAGGCGCAAGCTCTCCGGTTTTAAGAAATTCCTGCTCGTTCTGCTTCTGTTTCTTCTGTTTGTCCTGATCTGCTTTATTCTCCTGCTGGTGTTTTCATAACCAAACGAAGGAGCTGTTTTCCCTGTGAAGGAATGCTATTGTGCTTACTGTACCTCACCCATGCCGCTGACAGCTGAGGTTTGTCCGAAGTGTCAGAAAAAAAAATTGACAACCGCGCTGCATCCTCTGGATTTAGCGCCCGGTACGGTGCTGAAGGGACGGTATGTCATCGGGAAAAGCCTCGGAAGCGGCGGTTTCGGAACGACTTATATTGCAAGGGACAAGAAGCACGGTGTCGCTGTTACGATTAAGGAATATCTGCCTGCCTTCGCTTGTGACGGACACAGGGCGGATGGTCAGATTCTCATCAAGCCCGGCGAAAACAACGGGGAAAGGTTTGCAACCTTTCGCGGCTATTTTAAGCAAGAAAGCAGCAACCTTCTTCGCCTGAAGGATGTTTCCGGCATACGCCAGCTGACCGACCATTTTGACACACTCGGAACCTCCTTTCAGGTGCTGGAATACTTAGACGGTATGCCGCTGAGCGATGCACTCAAAAAGCGGGGCAAGCCTTTTTCGGTACACGATGCTTCCCTGTACATGCAGCAGATGCTTGACATTTTGTCTAAGGTGCATCAGCATGGGGTGCTGCATCGGGACATCAGTCCGGACAATATTTTCCTGTGCGCGGACGACAGACTCAAGGTGATTGACTTTGGCTCGTCCTGTATCATCGGTAATGTGCCGGAAGAGTCCTTCGCCAAGGAAGCTTATACAGCGCCGGAG
>CAVJHY010000151.1:0-5551 GCA_963649405.1 bacterium | reverse complement strand
CAGCTTCATGACGCATTGGCCGCGTGCATCAAACATTAAAACAGAAAAATCATTTCCTCGTGCTGATGGTTTTGCGACCATCGGCACATTTTTTATTATCATAAATTTCCAAAAGTGTAGCCTAAGAACATTGACGGCTTCCGAATGCAATGCTACCATACAGTTGAGTCGGTCAGTTGACCTTTTCCCCGTAATGTCCCTTCGGCATTCGTGATTGGGCAGCCATACGCCTTGTTGCAGGCTTGGCGTATGTTGTCTCTTGTGAGGAGGAATGACATGAAAAAGAAAATCGGCCTCTTTGTAACATTGGCATTGATCATTGTGTTCTACCTGCTGGCAGTCACAATGCCGCAAACAGAGCTGCTCTCCCCCGCTTCCTATGTCTATGCAGGCGTTTTCCTGTCCGTCATCGTGCTGCTGCTCACTCAGGCGCTCCCTGATTGGGTGGTCGTCATCGGCGCATCAGCACTCATGATTTTAACGGACAGCATCTTCAAAAAAGTCGGGCTGCAAAGCGAGTCCGTTTTTACCATGAGTGGGCTGTTCGGCGCGTTCAGCGGCTCGACGGTGTGGCTCATCATCATGGTTTTCGCACTTTCTGCGGGCATCGGCAAGAGCGGCTTGCTCAACAGGATTGCCATCGGCATTCTGTCCCTGTTTCCGCCTACCTACACCGGCGCGGTCATCGCCATGATGTGTACCGGCACGGTATTAAGTCCTTTGATTCCCTCGGTCAACGCCAAGGTGAATCTGCTCATTCCCTTTGCCACCTCTACAACGGAGGAAATGAAGATTAAGCCGCGCAGCAAGCAAGCACTCGGCCTATTCAGCGCTTGCTATCTCCCTGCGTACTTGGGCGGCAATGCCTTCATCACAGGCTCTGTGTATGTATCTGTCATGTGTGGCTTTGTGACCTCCTATGCGGAATCTCTGGGCGCAGAGGGAAGCGCGTTCAACTTTACGAGCTGGCTGGTCGCTGCGAGCGTCTGGTTTGCCGTTCTGCTCATCGGCACCTTCATTTATTGCGGCATCATCTGCAAGCCGAAGGAAAAACTCGAATTTTCCAAGTCCTTCTACAAGGACAGGATGAAGGAAATGGGCGCGATGAGCCGCGATGAAAAGATTGCGGCGGTCATTTTGGTGACGGCGCTGGTGCTATGGTCCACCTCCGGTCTGCACGGCATGGATACGGGCATGATTGGCTGGGCGGCGGTCTGCGTGATGTGCGCAACAGGGCTGATTGCGCCGAGCGACTTCAACACCAAAATCCCGTGGAGTCTCGTTGTGTTCATTGGCAGTCTCTTGGGCATGGCGAACTATATGTCCTCCCTCGGCTGGAGCACGACGATTGCCAATACATTAAGCCCGATTTTAGCGCCACTCGTTTCCAGCCCGTGGATTTTTGTGCCGTTCCTGTGTTTGTTCACTTACGCTCTGCGTTTTATCATCATTGAGCAGAACACGGTGCTGGTCATCGTGATGGCGATTTTCGGCGGGCTGATGCACGAGGCAGGCATCAACCTTTATGTGATTATTTTTGTGGAATTTATGTCCTCCATGTGCTGGACTGTACCGTACATGAATCCGTTTGCGATGGCGACGCTGGGCGTTGCGGGCGGCAAGTATGTCACTTTCTCCGAAATGCGCATGGCTTCTATCCTGTATATGCTCATTAATTTATCCGGCTGCATGGCGAGTATTCCGCTGTGGTATATGCTGGGCTTCCTAAAATAAAATATTGAAGGATAAAATAGCACCTGCATTCTGATGTCGGGTGCTATTTTTATGTTACGGCATCACCGTACAATTCGCCGACTCGCAATAATGCGCCTTTACGGTGCATAGCCTCAATCTATGATAGAGGCATCGGCAGTCTGCCTATGGCAGAATTGAAAACCTTTCAGGTTTTCAACCTCCGCGCACCTACTTCTTGCAAAATTTCGATTTACTTCCAGTAAACCATCGATTTTCAATCATATCTGACACAAAATTCATGATTTATCGCACCGCCTCATGTGTACGGTGCTGCCTTTAGATATGCATATATATATTCGCTGTCGCCCCTTTCATTTGCTTGATTAAAAACGTTTCTTATGATAAAATACAGGCGTTCGGTCGAATGACTGAAATTATATTTTCAGGAGTACGCAATGGATATCATTGACCTTCATTTTACGGGGAAAGAGACGACTCCGCAGCGGCTGATTCGTGCGACACAGGCGCTGCTTGCCATGTACGGTTATGATGCCATGACCACTCGCATGATTGCGAACGCCGCCGGTGTCACCCTGTCTGCTATCAATTTTCACTTTGGCGGTAAGGAAGATTTAACCAAGGCTGCCATGCTTGACGCTGCCGAGCATCTGAGCAAGTTTTATTCAAAGGATGCGGACGAAATACGCGAATTTCTCTCGCACACGCCTGTGGATAAGGAGAAGGCTTGGAGCTATTTGGATCGCTTTTTGACGGGACGCATTCGTCAAGCGCTGGACTACAGTAAAAGCTGGATTAACATCGGGCTGGCCGAGCATGAAAGCAGTCTGCCCGAAAGCTCCCGCGGCATCATGGCTGAAGTGGCGACAAAGACCAGCGAATCTGTTTTAGCAGAGCTGATTGAAGCCGTCAGTGTCCGTCCTGACCCCTTTCGTGCCATGATTATGGCGCGTTCTATGAGCGCGGCGATTATGACCGTGATGGAAAAGCCCGTTCTGTTCAGCAAACTCGCCGATCAGATGAATCAGGATATCAGTGATATGGACAGGCTGGAAATGGAGCTGCATGATTATTTTCTTCGCTCCATCGAAGCGAATGTTCAGCTTCATTCTTGGCAAAGCAAGTAAGCCTTCAGTAGCTTCAAACCGCATAGGCGGTCAATCGAATGACCCAATTCATTTTTTAACACGATTTTCTGGCAGAAAATCGTGTTTTTCATACATTTTTAATAAATAGGCACTTGACGAATCGATATTGATGGTGTAAGATTTCCATAGTAGGTCAAATGACCGACCTAATAGGTGGTGCGGTAACGCTGAAAAGCGTCCTTGCGTTGCCGCTGCCGAAGCATCAGGGTGCCTGCACGCCTTTATGCCCGGTGTACCAATCAATCGGAGGAGTATGCTATGGAGAAACAATCCATCGAAATGACCATTAACGGTCAGAAGTATGAGTTTCTGGTCGGCGAAAAGTTCGGCATGATTCCGCCGTCCGAAACGCTTGTCCAGACACTTCGCAAGCGGCTGGAGCTTACAGGCACAAAGGAAAGCTGTGATGAGGGTGCCTGCGGCTGCTGCACCGTTATCATTGACGGCAAGGCCGTTGCAAGCTGCATGGTGCTGACCGTGGAATGCGATGGCTGCAATATTCTCACCATCGAGGGCTTGGAAGACCCGGTCACCCACGAGCTTGACCCCATTCAGAAAAAATTTATCAGCTGCTATTCCTTCCAGTGCGGCTATTGCACTCCCGGCATCATCATGAGTGCCAAGGCGTTGTTCATGAAAAATCCGCACCCGACGGGAGAGCAGATTCGTGAAGCGCTGGCGGGCAACTATTGCCGCTGCATTAGCCATTACACCGTGCTGGAAGCACTTGACAAGCTGGCGGGCGTTGAATCCGACCAGTACCCGATTGTGAAGGAGGCTGAGGAAGAAGATGCGTGACAATGAAATCAGCCGGGGCAAGTTTAATTTTGACGCACCAATCGTCAATGGCCGTCCCGCCCCGTATCGTCATATCGGCAAATACCGTGTCCGTGCAGATGCCCGCGATATTGTCACCGGTCGCTGCACCTTCTTGGATGACTATTCCGTTCCCCGCATGATTTATGCGCAGGTGCTACGCAGTCCCTATGCGCACGCGCTCATCACTAAGATTGATGTTGAAAAAGCGCGTTCTTTCCCCGGCGTTCATGCGGTCATTACCTATAAAGATATGCCCAAGGGCTGGAGCATGGGCTGGCCTGTCCATAAGGATTTGATGGCACAGGAAGTTTACTGCGTCGGCGACCCCGTGGCCGTAATCGCTGCGGACACGGTGGATATTGCCCGCGATGCTATGCAGCTTATCGAGGTGGAATACAAGCAGCTTCCCGCTGTCTTTGATGCCATCGAGAGCTTAAAGCCCGATGCCCCCGTTCTGTACCCCGGCAAGTTCAAGAGCGGCACGAACGAGGTTGACCCCGGTGTTCCGCATTTCCAGCCCGAAGGCCCGTGGTGGCATGTTGAAGGCGGCGATGTGGCGCAGGGCTTCAAGGAATCCGCTTATGTGGCAGACTCAATGGTCGAGTTCAACAAAATGTGCTCTCCGAACGCGCCCGAAGCACCGAGCTGCATCGTGCGCTGGGAAGGCGGCAACGACTTCACCATCTGGGCATCCAGTCAAAGCCCCTTCATTTTTAAGCTCTATAATGGCCCGCGTATCCCGAAGAGCCAGCTCCGTGTAAAGACCTTCAATGTCGGCGGCAGCTACGGCAATAAGCAGACCATGAGCGTGACCACCCTGTGCTGCGCCATCGCTGCCATCAAAACAGGCCGTCCTGTCAAGCTGGTGCTGAACAAGCATGAGCAGTTCGCCGCCTATGAGCAGCGCTTAGGCTCAAAGATTCGCGCCAAAATCGGCATGACCGAGGATGGCATTTTCAACGCCGTGCAGGGCTGCTGGTATGTTGATACTGGCTGCTTGGGCGATGCTGTTCAGGGTCAGGTCGGTGTTGGTCTGGGCGAAGCACAGCTTGTTATGGCCAAGTGCAAGAACTGGGATTTGGACTCCAAGGTCGTTGTCACCAACAAGGCCGCTGCCGGTATCGTTCGCGGTTACGGCGGACAGGAGCTGAATAGCTGCTTGGCACGCAACATGGCGCACTGCATGATGCAGGCGGACAAAGACCCTGTTGAGTGCTTCAAAAAGAATTATGTTGCCCCCGGCGATAAGTATTATTGGCGTGACGGTCTAATTTGGCAGAGCCGAGGCAGCAGCCACTATCCCGAAACCATGCAGCTTGCCGCTGATAAATTCGGCTGGAAAGACTGCTGGAAGGGCTGGCTCAAGCCGACCCGCGTTGTTGGCCGCAAGGCTTACGGCGTTGGCTGCGGTGTCATCGGCAACGCGGACGTGGCTGAAGACAACACCCAGTGCATCGTTCGTATTCAGCACGATGTGAAGGGCCGCTATGCGACACTGATTGTACAGACGGATGTGACCGAATCCGGCATGGGTCAGCGTGCAGCAGCCGCAAAGTTTGCTGCCGAGGTCATGAATGTACCGATTGAGCGCGTGTATGTCACCGACCCGGACTCTCTGTCCAATGTCGTCAACTTCGGTCTGTGCGGCTCTCGTGGCACCATCACTGTCGGCAAGGCCGTTTCCAAGGCTGCCGCAGATGCCCGCCGCAAAGTGCTGGAAATGGGCGCTGCCTACTTCCATTGCTCCCCCGAGCAGCTTGAAACCAAGGACTTCCAAGTCTTCCTGCGCGACCGTCCTGAAAAGAGCATCCCGATTAAGAAGCTGGGCAACAAGGACTTGAATGTCGTAGGCTACGGCGAGCATATTGAAC
>CAVJHY010000150.1:0-5577 GCA_963649405.1 bacterium | reverse complement strand
GAAAACCTGAAAGGTTTTCAAGTCTGCCAACGGCAGACTGCCGATGCCTCTATCAAAGATTGAGGCGAGGCACCGTAAAGGCACATTTTGCGAGTCGCTGAATTGTGCGGTGATGCCTTAATGTATTTGGGCGGGAATGCCCTGTTTTATTGTCCTGTCGTATACATCATGGTCAGCAGATACGCAAGCTGGGCGCGGGGTGCTACATCCTCCGCATTCAACGGCGCGTCCTCGGCTGCATACAGCAAGCCATTCGCTGCCAAGGCATTGACTGCGCCCGCGGCATCGCTGCCATCATAGATGGTCATACCAGCCAAGCTGAACAGCTTGTTCGCATAGCCAGCCAAATCGCCGACAGTCAAGACGGCATCGCTCTGAATATTGGCGGGAACAATGCCGACAGAAGACAGCAGGACAACAGCGCTGTCAAACTCAGCGTCACCGCCGACCATCTGACTGAGGGCGCAGACAAATTCGCCCGCCGTCAACGGCTCATCCGCGCCGAAGATTTCTTCGTTCACGGGACTCATGAGGTCGTTTTCCGCCACAAAATGAACAGCAGTGTAATACCAAGCGTCTTCCGCCACATCGGTCATGGCCGAGGTCGTCACGGTGCTTTCGTCGTTGGCAAAGGGATTGAGAACGGTGTCATACAAATCGCTGTTAGCTTCGATGGTGGAGGCAGAAGCGGATGTGGAAATTATGCCTTTTTCCGCAAGCGCTTGATACATGGCGGCATACTGCGCCACAGTTTCCGGCGTGATGCTCTTGAGAGACTGCATATATTCGAGCTTTTTCGTCTGCTCGATGCCGGACAAAGTATTGCTAAGCGCTGCCACAGCCCCGCTCAGCTCACCTTGAGAAAGCGCATAGCTGGAATAGGAAGACATAATATAGCCATTCAAAGTTTCCTGATCAATGGTCTGAAGTTCTGCCACAAGCTCAGGAAGCTGGACATAAACAGCGAAGGTTTCCTTTACATTGGGGTCACGATAGGAGACGATGTATACGCCATCATCTGTCGCGCCATGCAATACGCCGTATGCGCCGTATTTGTTACGCAGAATCGGGTAAAGGCAGTTATTGAGAACGAGTGCTGTTACCGCCTTCATCGAGCCGTTAAATTCCTCAAAGCCAAGCGTTTCAAGGTCAGCATAAATCATATTGAACTGAACTGAGGTATCCAGAATCATGGCTTCAGCTTTGCCGATGGCTGGAAAGGCATAATCCTGCGCAGTGATTTCTCTATTGTCCAAGCTGTTCAGAAAGGCTGCTGCCACAGTCTTGTGATTTTCGGCGCTTTCCTTGCTGCCAGCAAAAGCAACAATGGCATTTTTTCTGTTGTTAATTTTCGCCTGAGCTGCCTTTAGATTATTCAGTACAACATCCGGCGTTTCCTGAAGCTGCTTTTCAAGGTCGGACAGGAAGGCGTAATAGTCCAGATAATTCATATAATTGTAATAGGCATACATAGGACTGCTGGAAGCATAAGCGCGGTTAACCTGAATGGAATAGCAGATACCAGTGATTGTCTTTTTAAGCGATGTCTTAAGGGAAGACACAATATCCGCCACACGCTGGACATCATCCAACTTCGATTCAAAGAGCAGCTCGTACACGAGCGCATAAGCAGCCTCCACATCCTCATCCATCGCAATGAAGCTCATAAGAAGATAAGGCGTATAGCCGCGTTCCGTCTCGTCCTTCACAGGTGAAATTTGGAAGTTACCATTGTAAAGATAACGCATAATCTGAGAAGAAAGCTGGGCACGAGTATGTTCTTTGGTATCCAGCTCGCCCAGAAGGTCAACAAAGAGCTTGAAATAATGCAATTCATTCTGCTCGAAAGCAGAGGCATCCAGCAAAAGCAGTACATGACCGACACCATTCACATCTGCTTTGGCTTCCACATAGCGGATGCCGTCTTCAGTCATATCAGTAATTTCGTAGGTGCGCACTTCTTCGGGCAGGCTTTCCACGGTGATGGCCTGAAGCTCCTTAACCATCGCAGCAGTATCGGCGCTATCTTCGGAATTGTTCTCTTCATTGGTTCTGGCGACCAGTGCAGCGATTTCTTCCTCACTCATAGAAGCCTTGACGACAGCAAGTTTGTTAGCCAGCGCTGCATCCTCTTGCTCCTTGAGACCAGCCACGGGCTCAGTGATGGCTAAGGCATTGCGCTGATTATTAATTAAAAATTTCCTCGTCACACTGACAAACGACCCGTCTGCAGCATAATCATCAAATAAATCCAGTGTATCGACAGCGTGCATATAGCCAAATTCATTGTCCGTGGTTGCCCAATAAACAGCGATTTTTGGAATTGTATTCACGCCAATGCTGCTGCTTTCGCCGGACAAGAGGGTGGTCAGACGCAGGGAAGCGATAACAGCATCCACCGCCTCGCTGTCAAAGCCGTTTTCGGCTATTTCTCTCATGGATGCATCAACTGTGCTACGGAAAAGCTCCGCATCGGACGCATTGATGTTGGATGCTTCAAAGTGAAAAATAAGCTCAGGGCCAGAGGTATCAAGCGCACATGTCACACTGGCAGACGGAAGAATATTCTTCATATTCTGCATAAGGATGGAGCTACTGTCAGAAATAAGAGTAGCCAAAAGGTCAAGTTGGTCGATTTCCTCCTGGGTCGCGTTTTCAATGACCATGCCATAATAGGCGACAGAGGCATTTTCCGTGCTGCTGCCCATCTCAACGCCATAGGTATAGTGCATTTCAGCGGCTTCGGTCAGCGGAGTGTAGCCGCTATCAATAATGTCAATATTAACCTTTTCGTACTGAGAGAAGTAGCCATTCAGCAGCTTCAAGAAGGCCGTATAATCTTCAAAGCTCCCATACAGGCAGGTTAAAGAATTGGAGGGGTGGTAATATTTCTGATGGTAATTCACCACTTCTTCATAAGTAAGGTCAGGAATGTAGGCTGGTTGACCACCTGCACAGTTACCAATGGTGCTGCCGGGAAAAATGGTCTTATAAAAGTTATAGCCTGCGGCTGTTTCGATGTCGTATGCACCGCGCATTTCGCTGTAAACAGTACCCTCAATAGTGAGGTCAGCATCCGCGCTGCTCAGTGAATAACGCCAGCATTCACGGTCAAAGATGGAAGGATCCTCATAAAGCAGGGGATTCAAGCAGCTGTCCGTATAAAAATCTGCATACTTGAGAAGCTGCGCTTCAGAAAGAGAGCCAACGGGATAGGTTGTCATGTAAGGATAGGTGGCTGCATTCATGTAGGTGTTATAGGTCTGATAGGACAAATCGAAGAAAAGCGTTTTAGAAGGGTATTTCTTCGAGCCACTTAATGTGGAATGTTCAAACACATGGGAAGTTCCGCCTTCCGTTTCCGCGGGCGTTTTGAAGGTGATTTCAAACACGCGGTTGGTGTCGTCGTTGGCCAGATACATGACCTTCGCGCCGGTCTTGTCATGCTCGAACAGCACGACATCCGCGCCAATCAGCTCAAAGCGGGAAACGCTCTTGACGGTGAAACCCTCCACCGTATCGCCGACATTGGGCAGAACATCTTCTTCTGCCAGCGATACGCCAGTCAGAATGGGCAGCAGCAGAAGCAACTCTAAGAGCAGTGCGATACACTTTTTCATCAAAAAAATTCTCCTTCCGTAGAATTCCCGCCTACTATAACACAACGGAAAAAGAATTGCAAACACTTAACGAATAGTTTTTGAAAAATATTGCAGCATTTTTGATTATTTTGACAAAAGCAGGAAAAGAGGGTTAACAGATATAAAATATTCTTGCCAAGCTGCTGATGCGTTTCCTGCCTCAGCACAGCCAAGACCGGCTCTTTCAATGCCGACATTGATAAATCCTCCATCAAAATAAATGCAGAAATATATTGACAATTTTTCCAAAAAGGATTAAAATGTAGTTAGGAAATGTCATTACCAAACTGCTTGCGTTCACAAAACGTAGGCACGAAGCTAAAGGAGTATGTCTTATGAAAAGCCAAAACATTCCTGAGGTCAAGCTCGGTATCATCGCCGTCAGCCGCGATTGCTTCCCCATTCAGTTAAGTCAGGCTCGCCGTGCTGCCATTGTCCGCGCCTACGGCGAAGGGCTGTATGAATGCCCCGTCACCGTGGAAAACGAAAAGGATATGCTGAAGGCAGTAGCAGATGTCAAGGAAAACGGCTGCAACGCCCTGACCGTTTTCTTGGGCAATTTCGGTCCTGAGACCCCCGAAACGCTGATTGCCAAGCACTTTGACGGTCCGTGTATGTTCGTTGCCGCCGCTGAGGGCGATGGCGACATGATTAACGGCCGCGGCGATGCATACTGCGGTATGCTCAACTGCTCTTACAACCTCGGTATGCGCCATCTGAAGGGCTATATTCCCGAAGCGCCCGTCGGCACAGCGGAAGAGCTGGCTGCGCGGATGCATGAATTTTCGGCTATTGCCCGTGCCATCATCGGCGTGAAGAATTTGAAAATCATCACTTTCGGCCCGCGTCCGCAGGATTTCTTCGCTTGCAATGCCCCCATTCGCGGCCTGTATGAATTAGGCGTAGAAATCGAAGAAAACAGCGAGTTGGATTTGCTGGTCAGCTACAAGGAACATGAGAATGACCCGCGCATTCCCGAAGTCTGCGCTGACATGGCGCGTGAAATGGGCGAAGGCAACTATTATAAAGAGCTGAATGCGCGTATGGCGCAGTTCGAGCTGACGCTGCTGGACTGGGCGGAAAACCACAAGGGCGCTCGGCAGTATGTCGCGTTTGCCAACAAGTGCTGGCCGGCCTTCCCCAGCCAGTTCGGGTTTGAGCCTTGCTATGTGAACAGTCGTTTGGCCTCCCGCGGCATTCCTGTCGCCTGCGAGGTGGACATCTACGGCGCTCTCAGCGAATACATTGGCGCTTGCATCTCCGATGATGCCGTCACCCTCCTTGACATCAACAACACTGTTCCCCAGTACATCTATGATGAAGACATCGTTGGACACTTTGACTATAAGTTAAGCGACACCTTCATGGGCTTCCATTGCGGCAACACGCCGGAATGCAAGCTGTGCAGTAGCCGCGCCGTGAAATATCAGCTCATTCAGCACCGTCTGCTGGAGCCTGCCGGAAGCGATCCGGACTTCACCCGCGGCACGCTGGAGGGCGATATTGCCGCCGGCCCCATCACCTTCTATCGTCTGCAGTGCGACAGCGAGGGCGCTCTCCGCGCCTATGTTGCGCAGGGTGAAGTGCTGCCCGTGGCTACGCGCTCCTTTGGCGGCATCGGCGTGTTCGCCATTCCCGAAATGGGTCGCTTCTACCGCCATGTGCTGGTGCAGAAGCACTATCCGCATCACGGCGCTGTGGCGTTCGGTCATTACGGAAAGCTCCTCTTTGAAGTGTTCAAGTATCTGGGTATCAGCGACATCGCTTACAATCAGCCCAAGTGCCTGCCCTACCCGACCGAGAATCCGTTTGCTTAAATTCAGTTTCCCCCATGCTGCCGGTTGTGTTTACCGACCGGCGGTATTCGCTTGAAAAAAAATGCTTCAATGCAAAAACTTGTGTGATTTAGGATTGCGGACATAGGGCTTATGGGACG
>CAVJHY010000149.1:4472-5584 GCA_963649405.1 bacterium | reverse complement strand
CGAGGCACCGTAAAGGCACATTTTGCGCGTTGCTGAATTGTGCGGTGATGCCTCATATTTCACCGCAAAAATGCTCCTCGTTTTCGCAAACGGGGAGCAAAATAAGCATTATCGTTCTTTCAGTTGTCTACTGATGTCGCTCACCTGAGAAGCTAAGGTTGCGTCGGTTTTGAGTTCCTGCTCCACCTTATCGCAGCCGTGCTGGATGGTGGAATGGTCACGCTTAAAGGCATCGCCGATGCGCGGGAAGGACACATCCGCCAGCGTGCGGCACAGATACATAGCCACCTGACGCGGCACGGTGATTTCCCGATTGCGGCGAGCGCCCATAATATCCTCGACCGAAATGGTGTAATAATTGGCAACCGCGTTGATGACATCTTCGCAGGTCAGGCGGCGCGGCTCGACACGCTGGAAGACTTCGCGCAGTGCCTCCTCCGCCAAAGATACATCAATGGGGCGCTTGGTCAGCGCCGCATACGCAGACAGGCGGGTCAGGCAGCCTTCCAATTCACGGATGTTGCTCTCGACGCGCTCGGCAATCATCCCCAGCACATCGTCATCCACCTTCATCATTTCGTCCTGCGCCTTGCGCTGCAAAATGGCAATGCGCGTCTCCAAATCCGGCTTTTGAATATCGGCAATCAGACCCCACTCAAAGCGGCTGGACAAGCGCTCTTCCAAGCGCGGGATTTCCTTGGGCGGCTTATCACTGGAAATGACAATCTGCTTTCCGGCGGAATGCAGGGCGTTAAAGGTGTGGAAAAATTCCTCCTGTGTGCGCTCTGCCTTGGCCAAAAACTGAATATCGTCCACCAGCAGCACATCCACATTGCGGTATCTGTCCCGAAATTCAGCGTTTTTGTGCGACTGAATGGCGGAAATCAGCTCGTTGGTGAACATTTCCGTGGTGATGTACTCAATGCGTGCTTTCGGGTTGTTCTTTAACACAAAATGCCCGATGGCGTGCATCAAATGCGTCTTGCCAAGCCCCACGCCGCCGTAGATAAACAGCGGGTTATACGCATCCGCCGGCGACTCCGCCACGGCCAAGGAAGCCGCGTGCGCGAAGCGGTTGTTGTTACCGACGACGAAGGTATCAAAGGTATACT
>CAVJHY010000149.1:0-4462 GCA_963649405.1 bacterium | reverse complement strand
CGCGAAGCGGTTGGAATTGCCGACCACGAAGTTATCAAAGGTATACTTCGGGTTGAGCTTTGCGGCAGAAGCGCTCCTTTTCGCGGGCGAATCACCGTTTTTCAACTCCTCGGCCTGCTGGGGCGTGACGATTTTGAGCGTCAGCGGACGACCGACCGCCTGCGTCAGCGAATTGGCCACCAGCGCCGCATACCGCTTTTCCACAAAGCTGCGGTGAAAGTCCGACGAAGCCTCCACATAAAAGGTATCGTCCTCCAGCAGTACGGGCTTTAAGGCACCAGCAATCCATGTATCAAAAGAAATCGCTCCCATTTCGGGGCGCATCATGTCGCATGCGTCTTTCCACAGCGCTTCCGTTTCCAAGTCTCTTCCCCCATTACAGTGCAAATGAATATGCAATCACCGATTGCGTTTAGAGCGAAAAAAAGCGCTCCGCACGGCTGTCTTAAAAGCTGCCCTGTGGATAACTTTTTGTGGATAAGTCGGTGTTCCCCGACCGCCTGATTTACTATATCAGATTATCCGCAGAAATTCAAGAGTTTTGGCAAGATTTAAGAATTGAATGTCATAAAAGTTGTTGATAACTTTGAAATCTAAGTCTTGTGGATAACCGTGGCACACACCACAAGAAATTGTTTTCAGTTCGTTCACAATGCGAATTTATATCCATTTTATGAATAAAATTTCAGGATTTCCGAAATAAAAAATTTTTTCTTTCCCTGCTTCCCTTGACAGAGCTTAAAAAGGCTCTTACAATCAAGTTCAGCAAAGTAAACGGAGGAGCGGAAATGGAGCGGACGATCAACGGCGTTTCCATCCATTATGAGGTCATGGGGCAGGGAAGACCGATGCTGATGCTGCACGGCAACGGCGAAAGCGGCGAAATTTTTACGGAAGCGGCGGAGCGACTCAAGGAGCGCTTTACCCTGTATTTAGTAGACTCTCGCGGCCACGGGCAGAGCAGCCCTGTCAGCGCCTATCACTATGCGGACATGGCGCAGGATATGCACGACCTGATTGTCGCCCTGCGCTTAGACAAGCCCATTCTCTACGGCTTCAGCGACGGCGGCATTGTGGGGCTTATCATGGTCATCCGCTGGCCGGATCTTTTGTCCGTGCTCATTGTCAGCGGGGCGAACATTGCGCCCATCGGGTTGAGCGTGAAGACGCTGTTTCTGTGCTGGATGGACTATTTCAAAGACCCGCAGCCGCTGAAGCTCATGATGCTGACCGAGCCGCACATTCCTGCGCGGGCGCTTAAAACAATCAAAACGCCGACCTATGTGTTAGCGGGCAGCAGCGACCTGATTACGTTTCCGCACACCAAGCGCATTGCGCGGGCGATTCCGCACAGCGTTCTCAAGATTTTTGAGGACGAAACGCACGGCTCGTATATCGTCCATAGCACAAAAATTGCCGATTACATTTTTACCCTGCCCATATAAAGAAAGGAAAGCAGCATGGAGCCGACACAGTTGCTGAAGCTGGCGCTGGACATCGGAGAGGCGCTCTTAAAGAGTGGCGCGGAGGTTTATCGGGTGGAGGATTCCGTTGTGCGGATGCTGAACGCCTACGGTGCGCAGCGCGTGGATGCATTCACCATACCCTCCTCCATTGTGGTGACGCTGCTGATGCCGGACAGTGAGCCAATCACCCAGACGCGCCGAATCATGAGCGGAAAGACCAATTTTGACTGCCTGTCCCGCCTGAACGCGCTCTGCCGCAGCATTTGCAAAAATACGCCGGAGGTCAAGGATGCGGAGGCGCAGCTTACGGCCATTTTATCCGCCAAGCCCTATCCCTTTTTCGTACAATTCCTTGCCTACGCGGTTATTTCCTTTGCCTTTGCGGTATTCTTCGGCGGGACGCTGTCAGACGGGCTGGCCTCCTTTATCGGCGGTGCGATTTTATTTTTGACATTGCGTTTACTTCAGAAATTGGACATCAGCGCCGTTTTCACGCATTTGGGCGGCGCGTGTGCGGCGGCGGGGAGTGCGCTGATTTTGGTTGCGCTCGGTTTAGGCACGCATGTGGACAAAATCCTAATCGGCAACATCATGCTCTTAATTCCGGGCATTGAGTTGACGAACGGAATGCGCGACCTTTTTTCGGGCGACATTTTAGCGGGACTGCTGCACATCGGCGAGGCCGTTTTTCTGGCCACCATCATTGCGCTGGGCGGCGCGTACATTCTTTCGCTCGGAGGCATGGTATGACGCACGAAATGCTGGTACAGACGCTCATGGGCGCAATCGGTGCGCTGGGGTTTGCGGTGCTGTTCAATATCCGCGGGCGAATGCTCTTCTATGCCTTCTTCGGCGGCGCGTTAAGCTGGGCTGTCTACCTTTTGACGGGCGGGCAGTCGCCGAACGATTTGCCGAACTATCTCTTTGCGTCCCTCACCGCGGCGGCGTATGCCGAGGTGCTGGCGCGAGCCTTAAAAACGCCCGTGACGGGCATTTTAGTCACCTCCCTGATTCCGCTCATTCCCGGCGGCTCGCTCTATTACACAATGGAATCCTGCATTCAGGGTGATTATGCGGACTTTTCCGAGCGCGGCGTGTACACCATTTCCGTCGCCGCGATGATGGCATTGGGCATCATGGCGGTCATGATGGTTGTGCGGGTGTACACATCCGTGAAGCGTCGGCTGAAGAGGTGAACGGAGGTCTCCGACGGGCAGGGGATGTCCCCCTGCACCCCAATTCACGAAATAATGTTCCTGTTCTTTCCCTGTTGATTCCGTGTGCCGAAGGCACAGCAAAATCGGAGGGTGGGCTTCAAACAGAGTTTGAAAAAGCCCACCCTCCGATTTTGTCCTGCGCTCGACGCGCAGAAGCGATAAGGAAGGAGCAAAAGCGTAATTTTGCGAAGAGGAGTCCAGAGGCAACGCCTCTGGTCGCCGAAGGCCTCCCGTCCGTCCCCTTTCAATCAACGCTTTGCAGGAATGTGCACCCTGCACGAATCGATGCCCGCACCTGCTCCGGCGCAGGACCGCCGGGAATGTTGCGCATAGCCACGCAAGTGGATAAGGAAATGGCGTTGTAGATGTCCTCGTCAAAGGCGGGCGAGAAGGTGCGAAGTTCGGGCAAAGTCAGGTCAAGCAGCGCCTTGTTTTCGTTCAGACAGTGCGCGACAAGCTCACCCACAATGCGATGCGCATCACGGAAAGGAACGCCCTTGCGGACGAGGTAGTCCGCGCAGTCGGTCGCATTCGCAAAGCCCGCGCCCGCGCTCTTTTCCATGTTTTCTGTACGGAAAGTGCAGGTTTCGAGCATCGCCGTAAAAATGTTCAGGCACTTAATCAGCGTGTCCCGCGCATCAAAAAAGCTCTCCTTGTCCTCCTGCATATCCTTATTGTAGGCAAGCGGCAGCCCCTTCATCGCGGTCAATAGCCCCATCAAATCGCCGTATACGCGCCCTGTCTTGCCGCGAATCAGCTCCGCCACATCCGGATTTTTCTTCTGCGGCATCATGCTGGAGCCGGTCGAGAAGCCATCGTCCATCGTCAAGAAGCCAAATTCAATGCTCGAATACAGAACGCATTCCTCGCAAAAGCGGGAAAGGTGCATCATGCAGACGGAAGCAGCAGACATATAATCAAGCAGGAAGTCACGATCACTCACGCCATCCAGAGAATTGAGGGAAATGGAGGAAAAATGCAACTCCTCGGCGACATATTCGCGGTCTAAAGGATAGGTTGTCCCCGCCAATGCGCCGCTGCCCAGCACCATGACATCCGCCGCTTTGTACGCATTCTGAAAGTGCACAATATCCCGCGCAAACATCTGAAAATACGCCATCAGATAATGCCCCAAGGTAATCGGCTGCGCCCGCTGCAAATGCGTGTAGCCGGGCATAATGCTGTCCGCGTAAGTCTCCGCTCTGTTTAGTAATAATTCGCACAGCGCCTTCAGACTTTCGATAGTCGTTAAGCAAGTCTCTTTGGCGTACATGTGCATATCCAGCGCCACCTGATCATTGCGGCTGCGCCCCGTGTGCAGACGCTTGCCCGCCTCGCCGATGCGTTCGGTCAGGAGGCTTTCCATCAGCATATGGATGTCTTCGCTCTCCGGCGGGAACGCCACGCGCCCCGCATCCATGTCATCACGGATGGAGGTCAAGCCGGACTGAATTTTCTCGCCGTCCTCGGCACTGATAATGCCCTGCTTTACCAGCATTTTGGCATGCGCCATGCTGCCCTGAATGTCCTCCCGATACAGCCGATGGTCAAAGGAAATCGAGGAATGAAAATCGTCCATCATATGATCGGTCGCCTTTTGAAAACGCCCTGCCCACAGCTTCATGCCAAATTTCTCCTTATTTATGATATACCCGCAGACGCAAGCATCTGCGGGCGAATGAAATACGAAGTACTATTAGGGCATCACCGCACAATTCAGCAACGTGCAAAATGTGCCTTTACGGTGCCTCGCCTCAATCTACGATAGAGGCATCGGCA
>CAVJHY010000148.1:0-5663 GCA_963649405.1 bacterium | reverse complement strand
ATACTATACTAAATTCACGATCCAACTTCACTACGTGCTTTTATAGTGCGCTTACGCAAAATCAATCTTGACAACCCCGCTCTCCCTCATTATTATTTAAGGCACCAGCAATCATTGGTTACTGGCACCAAATCCTTAGTAACTTTTGTGTAACCCTCCGTCATCCTTTTTATTTGACGGTTTGCACAAAATCGTGCCCATTTTCACCATTGTATTTGTTGGTATTATATAATACCATTTTAACCATTATCAAGCACACACTCATTTGTGCGGTGCTGCCTTAACAAGTCACAAATGAATGCCTCTTTGGCTCCATATCAATTTGAATTGACAATAGTAATAGTGTATAAGAAATCCCCAATTCTGTATGTTCAGAATTGGGGGAGCATATTAAAGGTGGCATTTTATTCTTTAGGCTTGTTATTTTTTTCACTATTTTTAATACATGAGCGAACTCATTTTGACCCAAACTCTGCACTTGGGGGTCTGATCCGCAAGCTCCACCTGCGCCCATTCGCCCTCGGTCGCAATCAGCATATTCTCCCAGTGGTTGACCACATTGATATTCAGTGCCGAATAATCATCACCGGGGCCGATTTTCAGCTTGCTATTATCATAGAAATCTGCGGCCATGCCGCTTGTCCATTGGGTGGAATCCAATTCCTGAACGAGATCATTTTTATTTACATCGAGCTTGCTTAACAGCACATAGCCGCGGCAATGCGCACTGCCGTCCAAGCCGTCCACCATGCACCAAGCAGCTCCTAATTCGTCATAGGCGAGGGAAATGGCACGTACGGAATCGCCCGATGCAAAGTATTTGCCGATATAAACATAATCCGTGCCGGGACCGGTATACAGCGGCAGAACAGCCTTAGTCGTTACGGAAACGCCGGAGGTGGAAATGGATTTTTCCCACCCGCGGCTCAGCTCTGTCTCCGTTACGGAAGTTTGAGACCATTTTTGAACCGAAGAAGCGCCATCATTGCCGTATGCCAAGTTAAGCACGCTTAAATCGACCCAAATGCAAGGACGAACGCCGGAATGCTCGTTAGTGACATTCACGCCGTATGTCATGTTGCCGTGAAAGTCCACACAGGGCGTTTCGACATTGTGTGTGTGCGGCTGGCGCAGCATCCAGTTGCTTTTGCCGATATGATAGCCGTCGGTCGCATTTCCCCTGTTAGTGGAAACACCTTGGTTGACAGCGTAGCCTGTGGCTTCTGCAATTCGGTCGTAATCATCAGAAAAATATTCCAACGCTTCGACTACATTCAGAATGAATACATAGTCATAGGTGTCGTTTCCGTTGCCAATGACGGGCTGCTTTTCGGGATGAAGCGGATTGTCCTGAGCAGGAACTAACGAATAAACGATGGCTTGTTGCTCCTGTTCGGTGAATGCCTTATTCAGAAAAGTATGATTCAGCCAGTAGCGCAGGTCGCAGGTTTCCCATGTGGTTGCGGTCTTGCTGGTATGATAAGCGTGATGATCCAGCACCTTGGACGAAATCAGCAGCGCATTGCCGTCCTGAATGTCCAGCACACGCCATTCGATGGACGAAGCCAAATAACCCGGCTTGCTCCAGTTTTGCCGGTAGCTACCGAATGTGAGCGTGTCGCCAATGCTGATGGACTGAATGCTCGTGTCATTTGACTGAATCGAAGTCGCCGATGCGTACCGCACAGGAATGATGAGGAGAACGGACAGAACGAGTGCGAGAGCGAAAACCGTAATCTTTTTCATGACTGACATCCTTTCTCTTCCTGTCGGGATTAGATTTTAGGCAGCACCGTACAAATGAGACGGCGTGATCAATCGTGAATTTTGTGTCAGATGCGATTGCAAAAATCGATGGTTTACTGGCGGTAAATCGAGATTTTTGCAAGAAGTAGATGGCGCAAAAGGCACATTTTTGCGAGTCGCCGAATTGTGCGGTGATGCCTTAAATGAAATCAGGCTAAAGCCTGCTTTCATTTGGACATCAATTTCTTGTAAAATGGATGGGCGGCGTTGCCGCCCATCTCATTTTACGGTCAGAAATTGATATAGGAAGCGGTATTTCAACCGCTCGTCGCGGCGTACACGCCGCCGCTGCGGAATTGATTCGCCTTCGGCGATTAAGGCATTACCGAATTATTCGGCGATGCCTTTTTGTATTTTTCAACAACGCCCCACATAGAAGCTGTGGCTTCGATACTGCAATCAAAATTATGTATACGCTTTCTTGGAGGGGGTGCGGGGGAGGCATTCTTTGTCGCACAAAGAATGGCCTCCCCCGCAATCATTAAGGCATCACCGCACAATTCGGCGATGTCTTTTTGTATTTTTCAACAACGCCCCACATAGAAGCTGCGGCTTCGATACTGCAATCAAAATTATGTATACGCTTTCTTGGAGGGGGTGCGGGGGAGGCATTCTTTGTCGCACAAAGAATGGCCTCCCCCGCAATCATTAAGGCATCACCGCACAATTCGGCGATGTCTTTTTGTATTTTTCAACAACGCCCCACATAGAAGCTGCGGCTTCGATACTGCAATCAAAATTATGTATACGCTTTCTTGGAGGGGGTGCGGGGGAGGCATTCTTTGTCGCACAAAGAATGGTCTCCCCCGCAATTTTTCAGAATATAAAATCGCAATTTTCGCGGATATGGTAAGTAGTAAAGTACAGCTCTTCCTTCGGAATCCAGCGGGATTGAAAGGCGGGGAGGGCGGCAGGGTTGCGGCGAGAGAGCCGCGCAAGCTGTTCAGCCTTGGGGATGTCCAGAAAGATGCGCAGGTCATACAAGGAGCGAAGCCGCGGATGGCAGGAATACGAGCCTTCGATGATGGTAGGCAGGGATGCCGTGAGACAGACGGACGGCAGAAAGCAATCCGCATGACAGTTGTACGGGCGATAAATCGCCGCCTCGCCGCTGGCAAGCGGCAGCAAAATCTCGCTTTTCAGCCGCTCAATGTCCATATGTCCCGCGGGCTGCTGTTCGCTGTCTGCCGTCCGGCACGCAAACGGCAGATAAAAATCGTCCGTATGCACAAGATTGCAGCGCACCTGCGCGGTCAGCCGCTCCGCCAGCGTCGTTTTTCCGGCGGCGCACCGCCCGTCAATGGCGACCGTCAGCGGCTGATCCGCGTGTCGTAAATAAGAAAGCAGAAATTCAAAGCTGTCCATATCTCAAAACGGCAGATACGCCGCGACAATCGCCAGCAGCACGGCGGGGAGCATATTGGCCACGCTGACCTTTTTGCCCCAGACGAGGTTTACGCCGATGCAGAAAATCAGAATCGAACCAATCAGCGACAGCGAGGACACGGCCGCGTCCGTCATAATGGGCGCAACGAGCTGGGCGAGCAGGGTCATGCAGCCCTCGAACACCAGCACGGGAATGGCGGAAAACGCGCAGCCGCGCCCCATGGTGGAGGTCATCACGGCAATGATAATAAAGTCCAGCACGGATTTGACCGCCAAGGTGGAATAATCGCCCGTCAGCCCGTCCTGAATCGCGCCGACAATGGCCATTGCGCCGATGGAAACGGTCAGTGAGGCGGTCACGAACGCATTGACAAAGCCCGTGTCGGCGCCGCTGCCCGTCTTCTTTTTCAGCCATTCGCCGAAGCGTTCAAACCCGTGTTCAATGCCGATTAATTCGCCGATCATCGTGCCGATGGCCAAGCACAGCACCACGAGCATGGACTGCCCGCTGCTGAGGCTGCCGTCCTTGATGCTCAGCATACCCTCCATTGCGCCCGCAATGCCGATAAACAGCACGCTGACCCCGCACGCCTTGTTCAGCGCCTCTTGCTGGCTGCTTTTGAACAGCCGACCCGTCCAGTGCCCGACCAGACCGCCTGCCACAATGCTCACGCTGTTGATGATTGTCCCCAGCCCTGCCATACCGCGTACTCCCTTCCGCAAATATGCCACAGATTATAGCATGATGGGGAGAAAAGCTCAATTATTTTTTGTGGGGGAACCATTCTTTATGCGATAAAGAATGGTTCCCCCACACCCCTTCCAAGAAAGCGACTTCATAAAGTATTTAGTTGCATCGAAATAGCAGCTTCTATGTGGTGCGGTTAGATTCATAAGACATCACCGCACAATTTAGCAACGCGCAAAATGTGCCTTTAAGGTGCCTCGCCTCAATCTACGATCAAGGCATCGGCAGTCTGCCGTTGGCAGACTTGAAAACCTTTCAGGTTTTCAACCTTCGCGCATCTGCTTCTTGCAAAAATCTCGATTTACAGAAAGTAAACCATCGATTTTTGCAATCGTATCTGACGCAAAATTCACTATTGATCGCGCTGCCTCATTTGTGCAGTGCTGCCTTTATTTTTTATTGAATAATTTTATTCTCCGTCAGCGAATACCCCACCACTGTATCCCAGTCTCGTCTCAAGGAAATTTCCAGCGTCAGATCCGTATTATTGAACACGATGGACCACTGGGTATTGCTGGTGATGTCTTCGGGATTCGGCGCTTGCGAGGCGTTTTTGAGCGCCTTCCACGCGGTGTCCTTACTGTAATTGCCCGCGTCCTCCTCGAAGGTGGCCAAAATCGCGTCATAGCGTTCGCGGCCGTGACCGTAGTTGCCGTTCTTCTGGTTAGGCAGCACCTGATCCTTATACATAATGAAGAAATTCGTCACGGCTTCGGACGGCGTGACCGTCATGGCGCGGGTTTCGCTGTCGCAGTCGAACTCGATGACGCGGCCGTCGCCGGACGCATCGGTGATATAGAAGTGATAATCGCGCCCGCTGGTGGCGAACATATCGTACTTGGAAATCAGCTCCACAGCCTCCTCGGTACTGGCAGCCCTATCCAGCACCAAGCGGAGGAGCAGGGAAGTCGGCAGCATGGGTTTGCCTGTCTGCTGATAGGTCGGCTCGCTGTCCAGCGTCAGCACGGCGATGGACACGCCTTTCTCGTTCATGCCGTCCAAGCACATGAACGGCGCGATCAGGCAAGCGAAGCGGGTTTGCAGACTGCTGTCCGCCTGATTCGCCGACACATTATCCAGCGCGGAAAAGGCGACGGACTTATAGCCGTTCTTCGGCGTGCAGTACACGAGCAAAGCGGACGAATCATACTTAAAATCATAATTGCGCCCCATCATGACATCGCCGTCCGTTGCTGTGAGCGTGAACGCGCTGCAGCCGAAGTCGGGCGCTTCCATTTTAATCGGCAGGTAGGGCAGGCTTTCGCCCACAATGGCATTGATGAACGACTCGTTGTCGGTGATGCCTTTTGCAATCAGCCCGTCCAAGTCGTAGTCATAGCAAACATCCATTCTATAAATGTTGTAGTCCTCGTAGGCAGTGAGTTTTTGCAGCGTGGAGATGCTCTTGATTCGCGTGAAATACACGCAGACGAAGGCAATCACCGCCGCCAAAACCAGTGCCAAAACGCCCAACAGCACCCTTTTTACGACCTTTTTCATTCCATTTCCTCCTCCGTGAGTTTCGTCAACGATACACTCAACCAATTTTATTATACCAAATAGGACAATGAAAAGCAAGAAGAAGATTACGACATGAAAAGGAAATAGCAGGGAGGGGACTTTTTTGTAAAAAGTCCCCTCCCTGCACCCACCCGAAAACCAATTCACTATAATGGTCCCCTGAAATGAAACCACGTCTCGCAAATTTATCGTGAACATGGTA
>CAVJHY010000147.1:694-5715 GCA_963649405.1 bacterium | reverse complement strand
GTCCTAAGCAAAAAGAACGAAAGGATGATTACACCCATGAAAAAGCTCGTAGCGCTCGCACTCGCCCTGACTATGCTTTGCTCTATGACCGCACTCGCGGTTGCCGAAGAAGAGCATGAGCCTGTCACCATCGAATTCCTCTGCTGGGGCGCAGCAGAAACCACTACCGCAGATGCTTTCAATGCCATGATTGAAGGCTTCGAGGCGAAGTATCCGTGGATTACCGTTGAAGTGACTGAAAGCAACTACGATGGTGTCAACACATCCCTGCTGACCCGCGTTGCTTCCGGCTCTGCGCCAGATGTTGCGCAGGTTTCCAACCAGTGGGTCGCCGCTTATGTCGAAATGGAAGGTGTCATTCCGCTGGAAGAGCTGTTCGATGAAGCCACCATCGCCGATTTCTATACCGGCTCTATGGAAGGCACCATCATTGACGGCAAGCACTATTCCGCCGCATGGATTATGCAGCCCTTCGGCCTATATTGCAACATGGATCTGCTGACTCAGGCCGGTTATGACCATGTTCCGACGACTTGGGCAGAATATATTCAGATGGCACGTGATGTCGCCAAAATTGGCAAGAACGCCGAAGGCAACACCGTGTACGGTCTCACGCTGGGCACTCAGGTGCTTGCGAACGCCGGCTACGGCATTCTGCCTAATGTCTGGGCACACGGTGGTGAATTCTTCGCCGAAGACGGCTCAATCGCTTTCAATTCCGAAGCGACTGTCGCTGCGTACACCGAGCTTCAGGATCTGGTGAAGGAAGGGGTCATCGCGACCGGTTTGCAGATTGTGGATAACCGTTCGCTGTTCGGCAATGGTCAGGTTGCGTTCCACATCGACGCTCCCTCTCAGGTTGCCAACTTCTCCAAGATTAATCTGGCTGTTGCCAACATCCCGGAAACTTCCACCATCACCTCCGACCATCACATCTGCGTGTTTGAAGGCACGGAGCATCCCGAAGAGTGCGCTCTGCTGGTTGACTATCTGACCGGCTCTGAGGGCATGGATCTGTACACCCAGCACAACTCCGTCATCTGCGCCCGTTACAGCGTAGAATCCCTGCCGTATTTCCAGAATGTGGAAGGCACAACGGCTGATTTCTTCAAGATGGCGCCCACTGCTAAGTCTCTGCCCGTGCAGACCTCCAGCTTCGTGGCTGCTATGGAAGCAATCGCTGAGGGCGTTCAGAGCCTGACCATCGGCTTGGAAGACCCTGCCAAGGTGGTTGAGGAGACTGCTGCAGCGCTGTCCGAATACTACAAGTAATTTCCTTAAAAATTATAACCTTTGACTGTTTCGCGGAGTGGATGAGGTTCACTTGTCCACTCCGCAGTTTCTAAGGCATCACCGCGCAAACGAGGTGTGTCTTAAGACATCCCAAAGGAGGCTGCCGCCTTGCCACTAAACCCTGTTGTAATCAATCGCCGCCGCCCCGAAAGGCGTTTTACCGAAAAGACTGCCGACAATCTCTTTGGCTATGCTCTTTTGTTGCCGACCTTTATCGTATTTGCGCTTGTTATTCTCTTCCCCATCGTGAAGGGCATCATCATGAGCTTTTACGATTATACATTTATCACCATCAAAAAAGGTCCCAAATGGAATCAATTTCAAAACTATGTCACTATTTTTAAGGACGGATTTCCCGCACAGCTTGGTCGTACATTGATTTTTACTGTGGGCACAGTCAGCTTGGAGCTGATTATCGGTATGTGCATCGCGCTGCTGCTGAATACGAATATAAAAGGACGCACCGTTTTCCGTTCCCTTTACCTGATGTCTTGGACGATTCCTTCCATTGTCACCGCGCTGTTGTGGTCTTGGCTTTTCAACGCGCAGTACGGCTTGATTGACTATGTACTGTATAAGCTGGGGTTGATTTCAGACCCCAATATGCAATGGCTGCTCAGCCCTGACCGCGCCATGATTACCGTCATCATTGCGGTCGTTTGGCGGCAGTCACCTTATATGCTGGTTATGCTGCTGGCAGGGCTTCAGTCCATCAATACGGATTTAATCGAGGCAGCTGCCATTGATGGCGCGAATACCTTCCAAACCTTCTTCCGCGTCAAGCTGCCGTCTATTAAAACGGTTATCGGCAACACGGTCATTACCTGCGTTATGGGTTCCTTCCAACAATTCACCATCATCCGCAACATGACACAAGGCGGGCCGATGGATCAGACCATGACCATGTCCTTGGCTACCTATCGCATAGCCTTTACCAACATGAACCTTGGCGCAGGTGCTGCCATCGGTGTCGTGTGGATGCTGATTTTAGGCACGGCCATCACCCTTTATAACCACTTTACCCGCCGCTTTGACGAACTGTGAGGAGGCTTTACTGATGATTACAAAAGAAACGCCTTTGAAAAAGTTCCTCACCTATTTCGTCATTATCGCATTGCTGTTTTTGTTTGTGTTCCCAATTTACTGGATGTTCATTTCCAGCCTGAAGGACAACAGCGTGCTCATGCGGCTGCCTCCTCAGTTGTATCCGACCTTCTCAACACTGGACAGCTATAAGACCATTTTCCAGAATGTCAAATATATGCGCTATATTGGGAACAGCCTGATTGTCGCCAGCATCACGGTTGTCATAGACCTCTTGTTCTCTGTGTTCGCAGGCTATTCTCTGTCGCGTTTCCGCTATCCCGGCCGCAAGGCCATCATGACGGTCACACTTTCCGCACAGGTATTTCCGACGGTGGTTATTCTGATTTCGCTCTATGAATTTTTCTCCAAATTCAAGCTTATGAACAGCTATTTCGGGCTTGCCTTGGCGGATGTCGCCATGTCGCTACCATTGTCTGTCTGGATGCTGAAATCCTTCTGCGACAGTGTGCCTCGTTCTCTGGATGAAGCGGCTCGCGTGGACGGCTGTGGTCGTTTCCGCACGATGATGCAAATCGTCGTTCCGCTTTTAAAGCCCGGTATGCTGGCTGTCGGCATCTATGCTTTCCTGATGAGCTGGGATGACTATTTGCTTGGTTTGGTCATTATGACCAAGACACCGAAAAAGACTTTGCCGGTCGGCATTTCGGAATCCTTCTTAGGTGAATTCGGCTTTGACTATTCCGGCATGATGACCATTTCCGTTGTTGCTTCTCTGCCTGTCCTGCTGTTGTTCTTAATCTTCCAAAAGTATATGGTGGCAGGCTTAACGGGTGGCGCGGTGAAAGAGTGAATGATAATCAATCATGATAGAAAGGATGGAACTTCATGGCAGAGCATAAGAAAGCGTTAGTCTCCGGCGCAGGCGGCGGAATCGGGAAAGGCATTGCCATTGAGCTTGGCAAGGCCGGCTATGATGTGGTGGTACATTATCACGGAAACACTGCAGGAGCGGAAGATACTTGCCGCACCATTCAGGAAGCGGGCTGCAAGGCCTACCCGATTCAGGGGGATTTAAGCAAGGTCGCCGATGTGCACAAGCTCTTTGAAGAGGGCGTGAAGCTGCTGGGCGGGTTAGACCTGTATGTCAACAATTCCGGCATCACATTAAAATCAAAGTTTGAAGAGACGGAAGAAGAGCTGTTTGACAAGCTGGTCGGCGTGGACTTTAAGAGTGCTTATTTTTGCATTCAGTCTGCTGCCAACATCATGGCAAAAATCGGCAAGGGCGGTAACATTGTGGTGATTTCCTCCAGCAATGCCTTCCAGCAAGTGCCGCAAGCCTCGGTCTACGGCTCGATTAAGACCGCTTTATGCAAGCTCACGCGGCACGCTGCCGCTGAATATGCCAAGGATCATATCCGTGTCAACTGCATCGCGCCCGGCTGGACGGCCACACCCCGTACCTTGGCAGATGATGTAAAAGCAACTTACTCCATCATTCCGCTCAAGCGTTGGGTGCAGCCAGAAGAAATCGGTCAAATGGTTTTGTTCTATGAATCAGCCGCTGCCGCGTCCATCACCGGCAACATCCTGCTGGCCGATGGCGGCGCAACGCTGCTTGCTTATCCCGGTGAACGCTACGGATTGTAATAAAAAGGAGGAGCGTTATGAAGAATAATAATTCCAATGACTGGAAGCATCCGCATAATCGGCAGGAATTGCTGCGCAGTGCGCTGCTTCAGGCAATGGGCTACACCGATATTGATATTTCCAAACCGATTATCGGTATTGTGAATACATGGGCAGAAACCAATCCGGGTCACTTGCATTTCCGTCAGTTAGCCGAGGCTGTGAAGCGCGGCGTATGGGCAACCGGAGGCTTCCCGTTGGAAGTGAATACGCTTTCCATCTGTGAAGTTTTCTTTGATTTGTCCAGCTTGATTTACAGAAATCTTTTGTCCATCGAAACGGAAGAGCTGATGGCACGGCATCCGTTTGACGGCATCGTGCTGATTGGCGGCTGCGATAAAAATATTCCCGCTCAGTTAATGGCCGCTGCGACCGTGGATAAGCCCACCATCTTCCTGCCCGGCGGTGCCATGCTCCCAGGTAATTATAAGGGCGAAACGCTGTGTTGCGGTACGGATACCTTCAAGCTGTACAACCGCTATATTTCCGGCGAGCTTACATGGAATCAGCTTATGGATCGTGCGGGCTGTCTGTATGGCAGCGTTGGTGCCTGCCCCATCATGGGAACGGCGAACACCTGCCAGACCGTGGCTGAAGCACTGGGCATGGCTTTGCCCGGCAGCGCTTCCAGCTTGGGCGTATCCGCCGAAAAAATGCGCATGGCTGAAAAGACTGGTCGCCGTATCGTTGAAATGGTGGCGGAAAATCTGTGTGTCCATGATATTATTACACCGGACTCCGTGCGCAATGCCATTCGCGTGCTGATGGCTTGCGGCGGCTCGACCAATTTGCTCATCCATTTGAAAGCCATCATGCATCGTGCTGGCTTTGATATTGACCTGATGGAATTTGATGCAATCAGCAATGACACACCGCTGCTTGTCAATGTGAAGCCGCACGGGACGAATCCCGTCGGCGCTGAATTCCATAATGCCGGTGGTGTCCCCGCCGTGATGAAGGAGTTAAAGAGCAAGCTGAATTTGAACTGCATG
>CAVJHY010000147.1:0-684 GCA_963649405.1 bacterium | reverse complement strand
GCATGACCGTGACCGGCAAGACCGTGGGCGAAAATTTGGAGGGCGTGGACGACGCTTATGACCGCAATGTGATTCATTCCATCAATGACCCGATTTTGCCCGTCGGTGGTATGTGCATCCTGAAGGGCAACCTTGCGCCCAACGGCTGCGTCATCAAACGCAGCGCAGCCACCGAGCGGTTAATGCATCATCGCGGTCCTGCCAAGGTGTTTGATGATTTGTCCGTTGCGGAAAAATGGCTGGCTGACGAAAACAGTGATGTCGATGAAAATACGGTCATCGTGTTGCGCGGATATGGTCCCAAGGGTGCGCCCGGTATGCCAGAATTCGGCAATTATCTGCCTGTCCCGCCGAAGCTGCACAAAAAAGGCATCGATGATTATCTCCGCGTGACGGACTCCCGCATGAGCGGTGGCTGCTTTGGCTCAGTGATTCTCCATGTATCGCCGGAATCCGAAGAAGGCGGTCCGTTGGCAGCCGTGCGTGATGGCGACATCATCCATGTTGAAGTGGATGAGAACCTGATTGAAGTGGAACTGAGCGATGAGGTTATCAAAGAACGACTGAAGGATTTCAAACCCAAGGGACATCCGGACATCAAGCGCGGTTTCGTCCGCAATTTCATTGACCATGTGCAGCAAGCCGACCAAGGCTGCGACTTAGATTATTTAACGAGAGTGGAGG
>CAVJHY010000146.1:5232-5754 GCA_963649405.1 bacterium | reverse complement strand
GCTATCCGCTAACGGATAACAGCTCTCCTTTCTATCCGCTCTCTCATCCCTGTTTCTTTCTCCTTATTTCCTAACAGCTAATGGCTAACAGCTAACCGCTCCCACTCGTCCCTGTTCCCTGTTTCCTTCTCACTATTTCCTAATGGCTAACAGCTCATCACCATCTATCTAATCACTAACCACTATCCACTATCCACTCGTTCCCCCTCTCCTCCCTTCCACAATTTCCCATTTTCCTTGGAATATGCAAAAAATCCGCCGGTTTTGCACGGGGGATGGATGGTAAAATAGCCTCGGAAAAGGTGGGATGCTCCCGCTATTTTATTTTTAGAAGGGTAGCGCCTTTTCCTTGGCGGCATCAGCCGTCCGCGCAGGAATCCCATTTGACACCAAAAGCATCGGCAAATTCGGCAGATATTCCCGTCTCTGAAGAGGTCAAAGAACGGCAATGCAAGCTGCAGCGCCGCATGAAATGAGCCTCATCGAAAGGGAAAAAAAAGGGCTGTTTGCGATGTCAAAGGG
>CAVJHY010000146.1:0-5222 GCA_963649405.1 bacterium | reverse complement strand
CGAACTTAGAAAGGAGCTTTATGGCAGAGCAACGGCGTATGTTTTCCAGCAGCGTGCTGAACACGGACGAATTTGCGGAGCTGTCTGCGGCGGCGAAGGTGCTGTATTTTGCGATGAACATGGAGGCGGATGACTACGGGTTTCTCAAGTGCGTCAAGCAGGTGATGCGTATGCAGAACGCCAAACAGAAGGATTTGGACGCGCTCAAGGCGGCAGGCTTCATCCTTTGCTTTGACAGCGGCGTGGTGGTGATTCGTCACTGGAATGTTCACAACTGCATCCGGCCGGACAGAAAGCGCGACACCGCGTTCAAGGACGAATTTCGGCGGGTCACGCTGAACGAATGCAAGGTGTATGAGCTTACGGACGCTGCGCAGGAAAATCCGAAAAACAGCCCGCAACCCAAGGAAAATCAACAACCCTTGTCCGCCGTTTGTCCGGCAGATGACGGGCAGATGTCCGCCGTTTGTCCGCCAGATGACGGGCAGATGACGGACAAATGTCCGCATAGTACAGTACAGGTAAGTACAGTACAGGGTAGTACAGGGAAGGAGAGTACAGGAGAGGTTAGCCCAGAAGGAAAAGAGAGAGAGTTAAAGACGGGGGCTATAACCCTCTCTTCGTTAGGGGGGACTTCACGGGGTACACCTTCGGAGACGGAGCAGCGGACGCTCCCGCCACGGGAGCTTGCTGCGTCCCAAGCGCTCTCTTCTTTGCTCATGATGCAGCAGGGAACGGCTTTTCATCCCTCTCTCTCGATGCCTGACGGCAGGGAATTTTCTTCGGTGAACGGGATGAATGGGCAGGAGACGCAAGGTGCGTCTAACGCGCAGGAGACGGCGGCAGCGGCAAGGGCTGCGAAATGGGGAGCGGTGTCCGCGTCAACATCGGCACAGCGGGCAACGGTATCAAGCGACGAGCCATCGGATATCGTCAAAATGGCGCAGGAGATGGCACACAGGGCGCTGTATGGTGCGCCGACAGCACAGCAGGGAACGACCTTCAAGCCCTCTCTCTCGATGCCTGATGGCACAGGATATTCTTCGGCGAATGGGATGGACGGACGGGAAACGAATGCGCCGAATGATGCGGATATGCAGCCGGCGGCAGAGAGCGGGGATGCATTCCAAGCGCCGGATTTATCCTCCAATTCAGCCCGGAAATCACCCGTCAAGCCCGTTCCAGCTTCGTCTTGTGACCCCTATGTCTACCCAACAGAGGAGCGATTGGCGGCCTCAGAAGCCATGGTACGAGCGGCGTTTGAGCGGTTGAGACAGAAGAAGGAGCGTGAGGGGAGCGAATAGCTGTTAGCTGTTAGCGGTTAGGAAGCAGAAAGCAGGGAGGAGGGAGAGCGGCGATAGGGTTTTAGCGGTTAGCCGTTAGCGGTTAGCAGTTAGGGAGAGACGGCAGAAAGCAGAGCAATAAAAAAACGCCGCACCCAAAAGGGAACGGCGTGGGGGCTATTAGCTGTTAGGAATTCGGAATGCGGAGTGCGGAATTATGAATCACACCTTCCGCTAACGGTTATCAGCTATTGGCTAACAGCTATCCGCTATCCGCTAATCACTCAGCAGCGCAGAGTGCACTATACAGTTCACACGCAGTATCATACACAAGCTGGGCCATGGCGCTGCTCATTTCGGTGGCAATCGCCTGCTTTTCCTCGGTGGTGGCGGCAGCGGCGATACTGGCCTTCATGTCCTCAAAGTCGGCGTAGATGGTTTTCTGCACGGTCGCAAAGGCGGCAACCACATCAGCCTTTTCCTCGTCGGTGGTATCCTCACCGTAGGTCAGCTTGTTGGCCAGCGCATCCAGCACGCCGTAGTAGGAATTCGTCCAGTTTTCGGGATAGGAGAAGTACATTTCCTGTCCGCGATAGGTGTTCTTGTACCAGTCGCCGCTTTCGGGCTGGGTCTCGGACTTAATCGCAGAGCCGACAGACTGCTGATAATGTTCGTTGGTGTCGGTGGTCAGCAGCGGATAGTACGGCACGAAGGCGTTGTACACATTGCTGTCAAAGGTCGTCCATTCAACCAGCGCGGTTTCGAGCGGCTCGTCCTTGGACACTTGGAAGACATGGGTTTCGCAGTTGCCGTTCTTGCCGATCGGCTCGGTCTTGAAGAAGCTCAGGACATCATCGGCGGAGAGCTTTTCGGCGTGCTTGATGTTGGAATACAGGGTCACGATGCTGCCGTCCTCGCCGACATTGCTCATGGCGAAGTCTTCCTCGGCGTAGTTGTCAGCGGTGAAGGTATCGACATTGTACAGGTAGTTGAGACCCGCGGCCATACGGTCAACAGACTTGTAACCATTGTAGGAAGCGTAGAAGTCGATGATGTTCGCATCGGCATCGCCCACGAAGGTGCCGGCTTCCTGCGCCACAGAGATGAGGTTGGCAGAGGCTACGACATTCTCAGTGTCGTTCAAATTCATCTTGCCAGTGGCGGCCTCGTTCGGCTGCATGAAGATGACACTATCGGACAGCTTCACGGCGATGTAGGTGTGACCGGAAATGGCTTCAACAAACCAAGTTTCGTTCTGGTCGGCGATGAACACGCCAGCGCCGTCGCACAGACCAACGGTGTCATAAATGGCGGTCAGCAGGTCAACGCCTTCCTTGGCGGTGGCGGCTTCGCTCAGAAGCACGGTGGTGATTTCGGCTTCTTCAATGCCCGTGTCCACGAAGGGGTCAATAGCCAGAATCTCATCTTTGCCGTGGAGGGTTTCGGTGGCGGAGACCATCACGCCCTTTTCGTTCGTGCCGGCTTCCTGATAGGGGGTGTGGTCGTGCGTGCCATCGCAGTCGGGGCAGACACCCTCGAACACATCATCCATACGGGCAGTGTAGCCGTAGCTGTCATGGGTGAAAGTGTAGGTGAAGCCGTAGCAGCCGTTGTACACATCACCGGCCTTGTGAACACCGGCGGGGATGACGGAGAAGAGCTTGTTGTAATCGTTCACGCCAAAGTCCTCAATGCGGCCAAACATGGTCGTGCCGTCCTCGGTATAATCGCTGCCCACATAAAGCGCGGTGCAGGCAAAGGCGGAGGAAACGGAGGTGAGGATGAGCGCCAGAGCGCAAATCAGAGAGATAAAAGACTTGGTTTTCATAGTTCGTAAATCTCCTTCCTGAATGATGACAGGATGAATTATAATTCAGAATTTATGAATAATCAAGTATATTTATTCATTTTTATGAAAAAATATTCGTTGCCGATTCTTGTGCGAACTGTACAAAAAAAGAGGCTCTGTTTTCATAAGCCCCTTTGGATGGTGGAATTTCATGGGTATTCTGGAATAAATTCCTGCATACCGCTCGGCAAATCCACGATTTTTCCGTGAATATCGTATACAGAAAGGAGATTGTCCTCCGTCAGCACGCTTTGCGGCGTACCGGACGCAGCCGGCCGCCCGCCATGCATCAGGTACAGTGTGTCCGCGTAATGGAGCGCCAGCGGCAATGTATGCAGCACCAGCGCCACGGCTCGCCCCTCTTGGGAAAGCTCTTTCAGCAGCTTCAGCACGGAAAGCTGATAGGCGATGTCAAGGCTCGCGGTCGGCTCATCTAAGAGGAGTACCGGCGTATCTTGGCACAGTGCCCGCGCAATCAGCACCCGCTGCCACTCGCCGCCGCTTAGCTCGGTCGCAGGGCGGTCGGAAAGCGCGGAAAGCCCCATGCGGTCAATCGCTCGCTCTGCCGCCTGTTCATCTGCCTGTTTCGGGCGTTCCAAGGGCTTTAGGTAGGGGCTGCGCCCCATCAGCACGATTTCCTTGACGGTAAAGTCAAACGCGGTCTGAGCGCTCTGCGGCACGAAGGCAAGGCTTTGCGCCAGCTCCCGCCTTGAAAAAAGAGAGAGCGGTTTCCCGTTTAGGCGGATGTCGCCCGATTTGGGCTTCAGCAGCCCGCCCAGCAGGGATAAAAGCGTGCTTTTGCCTGAGCCGTTCGGTCCGATGAGGCAGGTGATTTTTCCCGCCTCCACGGTGATGTCCGCGCCCTGCACGGCGCTTTGCCCGCCATAGGCAAACGAAAGCCCTTTTCCTTCAAGCATGGCGTTTTCCTCCCCCGCTGCGGCTTTTCTTGAGTAAAAAGAGGAAGAAGGGTCCGCCCAGAAGACTGGTCAGCACACCCACGGGAATTTCATAAGCGAGGAGGGAACGGGCAAGCGTGTCCGCCGTCATGAGGAACATCCCGCCGACAAACGCACACGCAGGGAGCAGCCGCTTATGGTCAGCGCCCGTCATGCGGCGCACGGCGTGCGGCACCATCAGCCCGACAAAGCCGATGACCCCCGACACGGAGACAACGGAGGCGGTCATGAGGGTCGAAAGCGTCATCAAAAGCCCGTGCACAAAAGTCACCCGTACGCCCAAAGACAGCGCCTCAGCATCCCCAAGGAGCAGAAGATTCATGTCTCGGCTCATGGCAAAGATAAAAATACCGCAAACAAGCGTCACGCAGGCGGTCAGAAGCACCTTGCCGCTGGTTGCCGAAGAAAAGCTGCCCATCGTCCACATATAGACGGATTCCGCGTTTTCGCGGTGCAGCGCTAAAAGCCCCGAAAGCATGGCGGAGAGAAACGCGCCCATCGCCACGCCCGAAAGCAGCAGCCCTGTTGTGCCGCTTTGCCCGCCGACCCTCGCCACGAAAAGGACGCAGAGCGCCGCCAAAAGCCCGCCGATAAACGCAAAAAGGGAGATGGTGCTTAATCCAAACAGGGTGGTTTGGGCGCAGAAGATGGTGGCAATCGCCGCGCCCAGCGCCGCGCCGGAGGACACGCCCAAGATGTGCGGATCAGCCAAGGGGTTGGAAAACACCGCCTGCATCGCCGCGCCGGACATGGACAGCGCCGCGCCCGTGATGTAGGCGAGCAGCGTGCGCATCAGGCGCAAATACACAATCGCCCCGTGATTGCCCACCTTTTCCCCCACATGAAAGAAGCGATAGATCGCCGCCGCGATGACCTCCGGCAAGGTCAGTTTCGCACTGCCGAAGGTGCATAAAAGAAGCAGCAGCAGGATGCTCAGGAAGATGAGCAAAAGATTCAGGCGAAAACCGCCGAGTTTTTTCAAAACCGATAACCCCTTTACATAAGGCAGCACCGTACAAATGAGGCAGCGCGATAAATAGTGAATTTTGTGGAAGAGCGAAACGCAAAAATCGATGGTTTACTTTCTGTAAATCGAGATTTTTGCAAGAAGCAGATGCGCGAAGGTTGAAAACC
>CAVJHY010000145.1:0-5783 GCA_963649405.1 bacterium | reverse complement strand
AAAAGAATGCCCTTTGTCTGTCCTTAATAGGATGGTCAAAGGGCATTTTTTATTCCTGTACTTCCTTAAAGAAGCCGGAGCGGGAAATGGATTCGTTGCCGGCGTAGAGGTGCGAGGTATCGCCGATGCCGATACAGCGGAACTGAGCCAGCCCCTTTTCGCGTTCCTCGGTGACGGCGTTGGTGACGGAGGTTGGCGGGAAGAAAGCCGTGTGTAGGAGCTGCGGAGCGGCGATATTGATTAAATGGGACAGTAAAATCGTGCCGATGCCGAGGTGACAGACGAGCGCGACCTTCTTTTGAGTGGGCTGCAGCACCCGATAAAAATCGCCCTCCCGCTGATAGCCGTAGGTGAGGAGCAGCGCATCCAGACAGGAAAAGATATGCTCCACCATCGGCCGCACCTGATGCTCCGCATACGGGCTGTCATCCATCCAGCGGTTTTGATCATTCCACAGCGGATGCTTGGCACGCTCTCTCGGCAAAAAGTCCCACATCACATGCACACGGCCAGCGGCTTCGTCCGTGTGAAGAATCGGAAATTCCTGAAGCCAATCCAGCGTGACAGCGGTTTTATGCATCCGTTCAAGTGCAGGCTGCGCCGTGTCCCGCGCCCGTCCCAAGGGAGACACATAAAAATCATCGATGCCCATTTTTTGAAGCCGTTCTCCCAGCAAGTCCGCTTCACGCCTTCCCTTCTGGGTCAGCGAATCAACGGAATAATCGGGGTCTCCGTGGCGAATGATGATGAGCTGCATCGCGTCTCTCCCTCCGAACATGAAGAATAATGTCATGATACCAGCTTTTTTTAAGAATGTCAAAAATATTGTTATAACAATATGGACGAAAAGTGCATTGTATGGTAGAATAAAGAAGAAATGAGTCATTTTCCGGCGGCGTGAGCCGTTCGGCAGAATAAGGAGTGTTAGCAGCATGGAGTACAAGGACGGAACCATTACCGATTATAAGGCGGCAGCAAAGGACTTTATCGAAAACGAAAAGCAATTCCATCTGGGCGGCATCCCGACAGAGCAGTCCAACCCTTTGACCCGCGGGCTGAGTGCCAAGATTGCACGCAGCACCAAAGAGGGCGTAAAGACCATCCTGCGGGCGGACAAGTATATCCCCAATGTCGCGGCGGAGTGCTTTGAAACCGAAGCGTTCAAGGCGATGGTGGCGGACATCCGCCGGATTATCGACGAAAAGCGCACCGTGCTGTTTTCGTCCGTCGGCGCATCAGGGCGCATGGGTCTTCAGCTTGAATCCACATGGCATCTCTTCTGGGAGAGCCTGACGCAGAAGATTCCCGCCCGCACCGAGGAATTTAACCGCATCAGCAGATGCTGCAACAGCTTCATGACCGGTGGCGACCGTGCCACTGTCCGCAGCGTGGAAAATTTTGAGGATTATCAGACCTTCGGCGCTCGTCAGATCGTGGATTCCGGCGTGTCCAAGGGCGATGTTGTCATCGTCTTGGCGGAATGCGGCCTGTCCTCTTCCACCATCGGCTCGGCCATCGAAGCGGCGGACAGAGGCATTGCAACTTATTATTTCCACTGCAACCCGCGTGAGGTGCTGTGCCAGTATCTGGAACGCGCCCGCAAGGTCTTTGCCCGCACGGACATTACCTTCCTGCCGCTGTATGTGGGCAATATGGCCGTCGCCGGCTCCACCCGTATGCAGGTGACGACGGTTGAGCTGCTGGTAGCCGGTGCTGCGCTCGAATTGGCAAGCTGGGCATGGCTCAAGGAAAATCTGAGCGCGGACGAATTAAAGGCTGTCGGCGCTGGTGTGCTGGAGCCTGCCGAATATGCGGCGCATTTCCAGAGCTTGGTTTGCCAGCTTTCCTGCGGCGAGGCTCTGGAAGGCATGGCGCAGATGGTCGATTACGAAAAAGCAACCTACGAAAAGGGCGGTCTGATTACCTATTGTGCTCATGAATATTTGCAGGACATTTTGACCGATACCACCGAACGCCAGCCCACCTTCACATTGCCGCCCTTCCGCAAGTCCAATGACACCACCAGCCCGCTTTCTTGGGCGTATGCGAAAGACCCGCTCTATCCCTCTAAGATTGCATGGCAGCACATCATCCGCCGCCCCATCAAGGGCTTGGACTGGACAGTGCAGGACTATATCGACATGAAGGCTGATCAGAGCATCATCGACAATCCGCCGTCCATCGGCTCTGAGGAGCTTGACTATTACATGATTGGCAACGAGGATGACAAGACGCGCTATTCGCAGCATCCGGCGCATCTGGTCTGCGTGGACATTAACAATTCCGCCACGGACGGCTCATATGCGTGGTTTAAGGACAATTTGGAGCATTTTGACGGCGGCGTTGTCGTCCGCATGGGCGATATTTCCGGCACATACGAAAACGAAATCCGTGTACCCGTCAGCCTGCCGCATACCATCATGGAGCTGCTGCCGCATCTGATGGTCAAACTGGCATTCAACATGATGTCCACTGCGACAATGGCCAAGATGGGGCGTGTGTGGAGCAACTGGATGATTCAGGTGCTGCCGACCAACAAGAAACTGATTGACCGCTCCACCCGCGTGATTGCCGAGCTTGCGCACATTTCCTACCAGGAAGCGTGTGAGGAATTCTTCAAGTCCTATCTCAATCGTCCGAAGGATCAGGAGTACCGCGAGAGCTATGTAGTGGAAACGCTCAAACGGCTGGGTGTTGACCCGAACAAAGAAGAATAATCGTGTGTCAAAAATTCTTTTGACAATCTCGTAAGCTAACCATTTTCAAGCCGATGTATGCCATCGGCTTGTTTTCATGTTGAGGTTTTCCGACAAAATTACGGCACGGTCAGAAAAAGGGTGGTCAAACAGCGCAAAATCCTGTATAATAGGGTGTATCATTCCGCTGAAGGAGGAAACGACTGTTGAAACGCTTGAGCGCAATGCTTCTGTCCTTGTGTCTGCTGCTGACGACCTGCACGGCGTTTGCATCGGAGAGCGAACAGAAAACCTATATCATGGCCGGTTATGACGGTGAAAACACCTATCGCACATGGGAAACCAACCTTTTTTTTGCGCGGATGGAGAAAAAGACGGGCATACATTTTTCCTTCAACCAGTATTCGAGCAGTGACGCTTGGCAGAAAGCCAAAGACAGCATGACGAAAGATTCGGAAGATCTGCCGGATGTTCTTTTTAAGGCTGAGCTTACCTCATCTGAATGTGAAACGCTTTACGAAAACGGCGTGCTGATTGACCTTTTGCCGCTTTTGGAAGAAAACTGCCCCAACCTCTGGAAGCTGCTGCAGGAAAATCCCGATTATTTAAAGCAGATTTCTTTGTCCGGAGGGCAGGTCGTTGCGCTGCCGTATATTTCCAGCGCACCGGCGCAGAACTGTATGTGGATTAACAAAAAATGGCTTCAGACCTTGAATTTGGACGAGCCAACGGACTTGAACTCGCTCGTCACCGTGTTGAAAGCATTCAAAGAAAACGACCCCAATCAGAACGGCAAGGCGGACGAAATCCCGCTGGCGTTCTTAGGTTCGTTTGATTTGAAATTCTTGGCACATGCCTTCGGTCTGATCTGCAATGACTACAACATTTTTGAAAAGGACGGCAAGGCGTATTTCATGCCGCTTGAGGAGAATTTCCGTCCCTTCATCGAATGGTGCAGGGAGATGTATGCCGTCGGCCTGCTCGACCGCGACGGCTTCACCACGGCAGATACCCTGCGCACGGTCTCGGATTCCGATGCCACGCAGACCTATGGTATTGTGCTGACCAGCTCGCCGTCCAACATCATGCCGTCTGACTGGCTGACGGATTATGAAGTGCTGATGCCGCTTTCCTATGACGGTAAGCAGGTGTATAGGAGCTTCATCGGCAACCTGTTCCGCGGCACCTTCGCCATCACCTCTAAGTGTGATGACTCCGCCGCACTGCTTCGCTGGGTGGATACGCTTTACGGCGAGGAAGGCTCCAAGCTCGCCTCTGTCGGCCTTGAAAATGTGGACTATGTGGTGGACGGCGACGGAACATGGCGCATTACGGACAGCGCCAAGGAAAACAATTATTTCAGTGCCGAAACACTGATTGTTTCCGGATCGACCCCGCCGGGCGCATCATGCGACGAATTTCAGACGCATTATAATGATTCTTCCGTGGCGGAGCTGAGCAGGCAGCTCATTGAGCTGAATCAAATTGCCACGCGCCCCTTCCCGTATTACGATTTGACGGATGCGCAAATTGCAGAAATCACCCCGCTGCAGAATGAAATCGGCTATTATGTAGATATGCAGATTGCCCGCTGGGTGCTGGGCGAGGAGGAGATTTCCGATGAGAGCTTTGCCGCCTTTGAGAAAACGCTCCAAGATAAAGGGCTTGACCAATTCATGACTTTCTGGCAAAATATATTGGATAATCTGTGATGAGGGGGGCATTCAGTCGTATGGAAGTTTATTCAAAAGCACTTCGTGATTTGAAAACGCCACAAATGATGGAGCGTTTCTCCCGTTTATATGGTCGTCGTGACGGCGAATTGGCGCGTCAGCTCACCAGATACACCCAGCTCGTCAAGCAGCATGAGGATATGTTCCATGCAACCGAGGCGCTTTATTTAATCAGTGCGCCCGGTCGCACGGAGATTGCCGGAAACCATACGGACCATCAGAATGGCCGTGTACTGGCGGCTGCCGTCAATCTCGATATGCTGGCGGCTGTGTCGCCGCGGCAGGATGACCTTGTTCACATTCACAGCGAGGGCTTCCCCAAGCTCGAATTGGACTTGGCTGATTTAAGCGTCCATGCGGATGAAAAGGGAACATCTGCCGCGCTCGTGCGCGGTACGGCAGCTAGAATGAAGGAGCTGGGCTTGAAAATCGGCGGCTTTGACGCGACCGTCACTTCTGATGTGCTGTCCGGCAGCGGTCTTTCCTCCTCGGCTGCCTATGAAGTGCTGATGGGCGCGATTTTCGATGCGCTTTATAACGATTTTACCGAAGACCCCGTGTTACGGGCGGAGATTGCACAGTACGCCGAGAATGTGTATTTCGGCAAGCCCTGCGGTCTGATGGATCAGATGGCTTCCAGCGTCGGGGGCATGGTATCCATTGATTTTAAGACCGAGCCGGTCATTCAGCCAGTCACCTTTGGCTTTGCTGATGCGGGCTATTCGCTGATTGTTGTGGATACCCGCGCTTCGCATGACGATTTGACGGACGAATACGCCGCCATCCGCGCTGAAATGTCCGCCGTGGCTGAGCTGTTCGGCGAAAAGTCCCTGCGCATGGTGCGGCCTGAGCAGGTGATGCAGAACATCGCCCTCATTCGTGAAAAGGTGAACGACCGCGCCGCCCTGCGAGCCATTCATTTCTTCAATGAAAATAACCGCGTCAAGCAGCAGCTTGCCAACATCAAGCACAACGATTTGGGCGCGTTCTTCTCCCTGATTATCGAGTCCGGCAACAGCAGCTGGATGCTGCTGCAGAATGTTCATGTCGCCGGAAGCAGTCAGCCGCTGGCGCTGGCACTGGCCATTGCCGAGGAAATGCTTAAAGATCGCGGCGCTTGGCGTGTGCATGGCGGCGGTTTCGCCGGAACAACGCTCAACTTTGTCCCGAACGAGCTGACGGGCGAGTTTGTCAAGCGTATGGAGTCCGTCTTCGGTGCAAATTGCTGCTATGTGCTGGATGTCCGTCCTGAAGGCGCAGCAATAGTACTCAAAGCGTAATCTTGCTTGACATTCAATCTCCTTCGTGCTATGATTTGTGCGCAGTCCTTGGACTGCCCATCTGAATATTGCTT
>CAVJHY010000144.1:0-5794 GCA_963649405.1 bacterium | reverse complement strand
AGTGCGCCTTTGCAAGGAAATTCGGGGATACATCCAGGCTTTTTGAAGGTCGGATGTCTTCTACGCGTTTTCTTTTTGACTTTGCGTCACACTATGACCGTATTATGCGGCGTTGCCCTAACTTCACCCCTTTTCTTCCTTCTCAGCACTTTTTCCAAACAGCTAACGACTAACCGCTAACAGATCCACACTATTTTACTATCCACTTTTTCCGCGTTATCCTTTACTTTTCTCCCGCTTTACGGTATAATTTTCATGAACTGCGGAGTCATCCGGCGTTCAAAAATGAAAGGAGCGCTTGACCACATGGAAAGCACTGTTACCAAGGAAATGACCATTGCGGATGTCCTGAATCTGCATCGCGGCACGGCCCGCATTTTTATGGAATTCGGCATGACCTGCTTGGGCTGCCCCTGCGCCACTGCGGAATCTCTGGAGGATGCCTGCCGCGCTCACGGAGCGAACGCGGACGAGCTGGTGCATCAGCTCAACGAGTTCCTCGCGCAAGCCGAATAACATGACCTACGTCAAGACGGCGGGCGAAGCGTACTACTTGGCTGCCGAAATGGAGCGGCGCGCCGTGCGGCTGTACGAGCGCGCACTCCTTCTGTTTGACAAGCCGGTTTTACGAGAGCGCGTCGCACAGATTTTGGCGGACGAGCGGGAGCATCTGCGCCGCTTTACCGCCTTAAAGGACGGCGAGGCGCCCGATGCGGAATGCGGGCTGTGTCTGTCCGCCGAGAGTGCGCGGATTTTGTTCTCCGGCGGACTGATGAAGGCGCACAGGCTCGGCGCTTTTGAAAGCGAATGTGCGCTGCTTCTGTATGCCGCCCATGAGGAACAAAGCGCGGTGGAGATCTATCGCGGCTTTGCCGAGCAGTTCCATCAAAACGATGCCTGCACACAGGCGTTTTTGAGCATTGCCGCCGAAGAGCAGAGCCATTTGGACGCTTTGAACGCTCGCATAGCGGCGGATGATGCGGCGAAGGAAGGAAATGCGCATGAGTGAAGCGCTGATTAGCCTGCAAGGTATCTGGAAAGCCTTTGACGGGACGCAGGTCTTGAAGGGGCTTGATTTGGATGTTGCCAAGGGCGAATTTTTTACCCTGTTGGGACCTTCTGGCTGCGGCAAAACGACCACGCTGCGCGTCATGGCAGGGCTGGAAAGGCCGGATGCCGGACGTGCTTTTTTGTCCGGCGAGGATATTACGGATTACCCGCCGGAAAAGCGCAAGCTGAACACGGTGTTTCAGAACTACGCGCTGTTCCCGCACATGAATGTGTTTGACAACATCGCCTACGGCCTCAAAATGGCGGGTGTCAAAAAGGCGGACATTGCGCTGCGGGTAGATAAAATGCTGTCCATGATGCAGCTTTCCGGCTTTGGCAAGCGGATGCCGAATCAACTTTCAGGCGGGCAGCGGCAGCGCGTGGCGATTGCGCGGGCGTTGGTCTTAGAGCCGGAGCTGCTCCTCTTGGACGAGCCGCTTGGCGCACTTGACTTGGAGCTTCGGCGGCAGATGCAGACCGAGCTGAAGGCGATTCAGCAGCGCCTCGGTATTTCGTTTGTGTACATCACGCATGACCAAGAAGAGGCCATGAATATGTCTGACCGAATCGCGCTGATGCACGAGGGTCATTTTGTACAAATCGGCACACCGGAGGACATTTACGAGTGGCCAAACTCGATGTTTTCCGCCCGCTTTGTTGGGCAGAGCAACCTTTTGCGCGGCGTATTGACAGCGCGGCGCGGAACAAAGTCCCTGATGGAGATGGACGGGCTGACGCTGCCCTGTGTAGCGGACGACCGCTTCCAAGTGGGTGACCCTGTTTGTCTGACCGTGCGGATGGAACGTTTGCGCTTCGGGCTTGAACATGAGGATGACCTTTATCTCTCCGGCGTTCTTAAGTCTTTACGCTTTACAGGCGGCGTAGAGCGTGCCGAAATCGAGCTGCCAAGCGGGCAGATGCTGATTTCCCAGCGGCAAGTCGAGCGCGGCTGCGGGCTTTCGTGCGGGCAGGCCGTGCGCGTCTGGTGGGATGAAGCGCTTGCGCCGCTTGTCCCGAACGAGGAGGCATGGTGATGAACAGGCGAAAAGGGCTGCTGGCGCTGCCGATGCTGCTCTGGGCTGCGCTGTTCGTCGGCGTGGGGCTGATTTACATCATTGCCCTGAGCGTGATGAAAAAGGGCGATGCGTTCAATGCCATTCCCGAATTCACCCTCGAAAATTATGCGCGGGTGTTTTCCGAGCAGTACGGAAAGGCGATGCTGAACAGTTTGCGTCTTGCCTTCCTAACAACAGGCATTTCCCTGCTCTTGGGCTATCCGTTTGCGTACTTTATGGCGCGGACAGAGGGACGGGCGCGGCTATGGCTGCTACTGCTCATCATTGCGCCGTTCTGGACGAACGCGCTGATTCGAATGTATGGCTGGAAAATTCTGTTAGGCGCGAGCGGGCCGATGAATCAGATCTTAAAGGCTTTAGGCATCATTCAAAAGCCGATTAAGATTCTCTATACAGAAACTGCAGTCTTAATCGGCATGGTATATGCGATGATACCGTTCATTATTCTACCCGTTTATTCGGGCTTAGAGCGGATGGACTGGACGGTTGTTGAAGCAGCGCGGGACTTAGGCGCGTCGCCATTCAAGGCGTTTTGGACGATGACCTTTCGCATGACTTTGCCGTCCACCTTAGCTGGCTGTGTTCTGACCTTACTTCCGTCGATTGGGCTCTTTTTCATCAGTGACATTTTAGGCGGCTCGAACACCCTTTTATGGGGCAATCTTGTCCATGATGAGTTGCTCAAGAGCCGCGACACGCCGATGGCTGCCGCGCTGAGTGTTGTCCTTCTGATGCTGACCTTCCTTATCCTCGTCGTCTACCGCCGTGCCGGCGGCAGCAACGAAGAGATGGTGTTCTGAGACGGAGATTTTATTTGTGGGAGGGCGCTTTTGGCGCAAAAGCGCCCTCCCACACCCACCCGAAAAGCTATACACAATATTGATTGCTGCAACGAAGCAGTAACCTCTGTGTGCTTCTAAATTAAGCTAACGGCTAACCGCTCTTTCCACTATTACCCGTTTCCTATTCCCCGACAACTAACCATCTATCCACTATCCACTAATCACTGTACAAGGAGACACGCATGAAATTACTCGGTCTAATCGGTGCTATGTCCTGCGAAATCGATGCTTTACGCGCACAGATGGAAAACATCGAAGACGCGTCCGTTGCGGATATGCATTTTTTCAAAGGGCGTTTATACGGGCGCGAGGTCGTGCTGGCGCTTTCCGGTATCGGCAAGGTACACGCAGCGATGTGTACACAAGCCATGATTTGTCTCTATCACCCCGATTTAATTATGAATTTGGGCGTGGCGGGGGCTTTGGACGAGTGCCTGCAAATCGGCGACATTGTGATTGCAAAGAGCGCTGTACAGCACGATGTGGACACCACAGCTTTTGGTGACCCGATGGGGATGATTTCCGGTCCGAACATCGTTTATATACCGTGCGATGAATATGCGCAGGCTGCTTTGCTCCGCGCCGCCGAAAAGCAGGGGCTGCACTATCAGCAAGCCGTCATCGCCACGGGCGACCAGTTTATCGAGGCGTTTGCAAAAAAGCGTTCCATGCACGAAGCCTTTGGTGCTTTCGCCTGTGACATGGAGGGCGGCGCGATTGCACAAGTCGCTTATGAAAACCGTGTCCCCTATGTCGCCTACCGCGCCATTTCAGACACTCTTTTAGGCAATGGGCAAGAGTATTCCGTCAATGCCACCAGAGCAGCGGACAAGGGCGCGAAGCTGTTGCAAGCGTTCTTTGACGAACTGGAATAATGCGAGTGAATAGTGCTTAGTAGTGAATAGATGTTTTGTCCCGCAGAGGATGTTAGAATTAAAACGATAATTCTATTTCTAACTCCACACTCCACTCTCTGCTATACACTCTCCGCTTGCTGCTGAATAGTTTAATTTTGCGGTGACAAACGCTTCCGCATAACCATCCGTCTATCCACTATCCACTCTTTACCGACCGCTATCCACTGGAGGCATTATGGCGTTTGACAAATGGGATCGCCGGTTTATGGAGCTTTCGCACGTGATTGCAACGTGGTCAAGCTGCTATGCGCCCAACCGCAGTGTCGGCGCAGTGATTGTCAAGGACAAGCGCATCATGACCACCGGCTACAATGGTGCGCCGCAGGGCATGAAGACCTGCAAGGAGCGCGGCGAATGTCTGCGCCGCAAGCTGGGTATCCCTTCCGGCACGCACGCAGAGACCTGCTATGCCATCCATGCCGAGCAGAATGCCATCATTCAGGCAGCGAAGCTGGGCGTGTCCATCGAGGGTGCGACACTCTACTGCACGCACCAGCCATGCTCCGTCTGCGCCAAAATGATTGTCAATGCGGGTATTCGGCGCGTGGTCTATGAGCAGGGCTATCCGGACGATTTTTCGCTTGAAATTTTCACCGAAACAGGTGTCATTCTTGAAAAAATGGAGCCGGAACAAACCATCACGGAGGGTTAACATGAAACGGTTTTTATCTTTCCTTCTTGTGCTGATGCTGCTTTGCTGCACGGCGCTGGCCGATATGCCCAAGGCCGTTCCCCTGCTGTCCGAGGACGAAATTCCCGATACGCCGACAGGCGTGCATAATTATATGCTCCTGTGCGTGGATTCTTGGAACGCAAACCCGAATAATCTGGGGAATACAGACGGCATTGTGCTGGTCACTGTGGACGAATACGCCAACCGCCTGATGCTGACCTCCTTTATCCGTGATTTGCTCGTTCAAAAGGCTGAGAACAACTTCAACCGTCTGTCCCGCTATGTGCCGCACAACGGCGCGAATCAGGCGGCTGTCGAAAGCCTGATGGATATTTTCGGCACGCATTTCGGCGTGAAGATTGACCATTATGTGGTCGTGGACTGGACGATGATTCAAAATATCATCGATGCTGCGGGCGGTGTGGACATCACCGTGACTGCGGGCGAGGCGACACGCTTAAAGTCCAAGAACGCCTATAAATCGAGCTGGACAGAGCCTGTTTTGAAAGGTGCAGGGACATACCATTTCACGGGCTATGCCGCCGTCATTTATATGCGCATCCGCTCCTCAACCGTGGTGGACGGCGAGGCGAACGACTTCCGCCGCACTTCACGCGCCCGTTCCGTGCTGACCAATCTGGCAACTTCCCTGAGCGACATCACCTATGATCAGGCGCTGGAGCTGCTGGATGTGGTCGTTGAAAACACCCTGCTCACGGATATGACCACTGCTGACTTGCTGGAGGCCGTGGGGCTTGCTTATAACGCCCGTAAGTATGACATTGACCAGCTCCGCATCCCGATTAAGGGCACCTATGAGGGTATTACATATGCGGGCGGCTCGTGCCAGCAGATTGACTTTATCGCTAACCGAGAAGCATTGTTGGAATTCTTGTATGGCGGGTTTATTGTACGAGAAGATGAGTGATGAGTGGATAGACAGAATATTTTTCAGAGAGCGAAGAATATGCCGCTTTACGCAGCCACTTTATTGTCTGCAACGCTTAAGGCATCACCGCACAATTCGGCGACTCGCAAAAATGTGCCTTTTGCGCCATCTACTTCTTGCAAAAATCTCGATTTACCTCCAGTAAACCATCGATTTTTGCAATCGCATCTGACGCAAAATTCACAATTTATCGCGCCGCCTCATTTGTGCGGTGCTGCCTTAACTTTACCTATACGCTTTCTTGAAAGGGGTGTGGGGAAACCATTCTTTATCGCATAAAGAATGGT
>CAVJHY010000143.1:5171-5867 GCA_963649405.1 bacterium | reverse complement strand
GCCGGCAGCGTGCGGCGTAATGAGCAGATTAGGGCAATCCCATAGGGCGGAATCTTGCGGAAGCGGCTCATGTTCAAATACATCCAGCGCAGCTTTCAAGCGTCCGGAGCGTAGCTCAGTTTCCAGCGCTGCTTCGTCAATGATGGAGCCGCGGCTAACATTGACAACCAATGCGCCGTCAGGCAGCATCGCCAAACGCTCTGCATTCAAAATATGGTATGTATCATTCGTTCCCGGAAGGGATGAAATCAATATATCCGTTGTCGGCAAAACAGAATTGAATGCATCCATACAAAGCACACGGTCGAATAATTCGCTCGGATTTTTACCGCTACGATTGATGCCAATCAAGCAATCCGGCGCAAAGCCCCTCAGCCGAACGGCGGTCTCCTGCCCAATATTCCCCGTGCCAAGTAGGGTAATGCGGCTTCCCTGAATAGAACGAATTGGCAGACCGCGTTTCCACTGGCGCTGATTCACAATCTGCGTATATTCCGGCTGGCGGCGCAGCATTTCCAGCGTAAGCATCAAAATATGCTCAACGAGCGTCACACCATATGCGCCGCTGGAATTGCTCAAGATTGCGTCCGAGTTGGCAAATGCATCCGGCAGCAAAAACGGATTGACTCCGGCAGTTGTTGCGCACAGCCAACGCAGGTGTGGTGCAGCCTTTGGCAAACGAGGATTAGGGCTAAA
>CAVJHY010000143.1:0-5150 GCA_963649405.1 bacterium | reverse complement strand
GCTCCTCATCCAGCTTTTTATTTCTGAAGTACAAAATCAAATCGAAGGAAACCATGACGGTATTCAGAATGTAGAAAAACAGCACATACCATTTAAAATTGCCAGAAAGAATTTTTCCTGCAATACCGCAGAGGTAGCCGGTTAAAATCAGCACGATAAACAGCAGGCTTTTGCCCTTCGCAGTGCGACTTTTGTAAGATTTCAGCACATTGGCCGGCCAAGAGCAGCCGAAAAGAACAATCATGAGTATTTCCAACACTTCTGCAGTTAGCAAGGTAAATCCTCCTTACATAAATCGAAAATTTTGAGCGCATTCTGCGTTCAAATTAAGTCCATGTGCCGAAAGCACTCCATTTTCGGCAGACACATTTGATGCTTTGCTATTATATGCAATTCTTATCATGAAGTCAACCAATATCGCAGTTTTTTATAGTCTTCAAAGTCTCACATTTATTATTCGCATTCTTACAAATACCTACTAAATTTGAAGGAAAAATCATATTTTATGTGATTGATTTGCATAAGCACACATCATGCCAAAAATAAATAAAAAATAGAAGACTTCATCGTTTTCATTTATGTTTTTTGCTTGACAAAAAGAAGTGGTTTTCATATAATATAAAAGGTGTATATAAATCCTCTTGCTTTATTATTTCAGCGCACGAATGATGCGGAAGGATGCTGCTTGATGCAAAGAAGATATCTTGTCGGGGTGGACGGCGGCGGGACGAAAACGATTGCCGTCGCTGCCGCGGCGGATGGCGCAGTGCTGGCTGTGGAACGAGGCGATGGCATCAATTACAATACCATCGGCATGGAACGAGCTAGAAGCAATCTGAAAGAAATTCTTAATCGTCTGCAATCGAGCATAGACGGCGAATGCTTAGAAGTCACCGTTGGTATGCCCGCGCTGGATATGTCTGCCAGTCAGGAGCTGACGGCCGTGTTTGCGGGAAACAGCTTTGACCCCAAATTACTCGACCTTCAGTCCGATGCTTATATTACCCTCGCCGGTTTTACATTGGGACAGCCCGGTATGATTGTCATCTGTGGAACAGGCTCGATTCTTTTAATGGTGGATAAGCAAAAACAGCAGCATGTTCGCGGCGGCTGGGGCTACCTGCTGGGCGATGCAGGCTCCGGCTATGCCTTGGCCGTTGATGGGTTGCGTGCCGCCATCCGAAAGTGGGAAAATGTCGGAGAAAAGACAGTGCTTTCTGATGCCGCCATGACATACTTTAAGCTGAAACATCCCCGTGAATTAATTGACATCATCTATTCTCCCAAATGTACGCAAGCCGATATCGCTCAATTCGGGCGCATCGTGCTTCAGTGCTGCGAAAACGGGGATACAGAGGCAATCCACATTGTTAGAAGCAACATGACCGCTATTGCCGCCAATGCCGTGGAGATGATTCACCGTGTGCCGGAAGCCAATCATGTAGGCGTCTGGGGCAGCATTCTCACCAATAACGCCTGTGCTAGGCAATTTTTTTCTGAAGAGCTGCTCAAGCACTGTCCTGAAGCTGTCATCATTCGGCCTGAATTTCCGCCAGAGCTTGGCGCTATTATCCATTCTATGAATAAACGCGGGACGCTCAAGGACGAATTCTTAAAAAATCTCAAGGATAGCTATGCTCAATTTAAGGTATAAATGAATGGGGGAAAATTACAATGAGCGCGATTGATAAGTATTTCTCAAATTTGGAAGAGCTGCTTCATAAGGTACAGGCCACGGAAGGCGACAAACTGGAAACAGCAGCGCAGAAAATTGCGGATTGTGTCTTAAACGGCGGCATGGTTTACACCTTTGGCACGGGACATGGCCACTTGCTGGCTTTGGAAATCTTTTATCGTGCCGGCGGCATGGTGCGCGTCTGCCCCATTTTGGATGAAAAGCTGATGCTGCACATTTCCGCCAGTGAGAGCTCCATGTGGGAGCGGAAGGACGGCATGGCAGCGGAATTGCTGGCACGCTATCCTGTCAAGGCCGGAGATGTGCTGCTGGCCTTCTCCAATTCCGGCAGAAACGCCGTACCGGTGGAAATAGCGCGGTTGTTCCGCGAAAAGGGCGGCTATGTGATTGCACTAACCAGCATGAACCATTCCGGCAGCGTAGCGCCCAGAAACAAGCTAGGCAAACGGCTGTTTGAGGAAGCAGATTTGGTGCTGGATAATTGCGGCGTACTGGGCGACGCAGTCATCCAAGGGAGCAACGGACGAATGGTTGGTCCGACCTCCACAGCCATCGGCGCCGCCATGCTGCAAGCCATCGTTTCCCGTGTGGAGGAGATTGCCGGAGAACGGGGACAGGAAATTGAATTCTTCGCTTCCAGTAATATCGACGGCGGCGACGAAATCAACAACCGTTTTCTTGAAAAATATCGTGGAAAAATTCAGAGCTTATAAATTTATGGCAGCACCGCACAAATGAGGCAGCGCGATAAATAGTGAATTTTGTGGAAGAGTCGATTGCAAAAATCGATGGTTTACTGGAGGTAAATCGAGATTTTTGCAAGAAGCAGCTGGCGCAAAAGCCACATTTTTGCGCGTCGCAGAATTGTGCGGTAATGCCTTATATTTCGTGTAGGAGGCTTTTCACATGTTCGCAGGTTTTGGAATGGCCGAAATGACCCCGCCGCTGGGCACGGAATTGGCAGGATACGGCTATTATCTAAAGCGCTGTGCGCAGCGCGTGGATGACCCGACCTTTGCGCGGGCGCTCTTTTTTCGGCAGGAAAATGAAGGTTATCTGCTGATTTGCTGTGATATTCTCGGCCTGAATGCACAAATTGCAACGGATGTACGCACCGCCATGACGGAAAAGCACGGCATTGCAGGCAAAAATGTGACACTGGTCAGCATTCATACTCATTCCGCAGCGCCCGCCATTTATCATGAGGGTTGTGGGACGGTTGACCCCGAATATGTCAAGACAATCGCCCCGACGATTATAAAAGCCTGTGATTCAGCCGTGGCGGATGCAAAGCCAATCACCGCCTTGAGCTATTCCATGTATGAATTAGAGGGCAATTTCATTTTCAATCGTGCCTGCCCCACAGGACCAGTGGATCGCAATGTGCGCTGCTTTGATATTCAGCGGGAGAACGGAAAAAGCATCACTCTGTTTTCCTGCGCTTGCCACGGTGTCTGCAACGGCGTGACCACGGGCATTTCGGCTGATTATGCCGGCAATGCCTGCCGTGTCATGGCGGAACAGAAAGACACGATTCCCATGTTCATTAACGGTCTGTGCGGCGATATTGACCCCGTTCGCGTTTCTGATGCAGAGCGTCAGGAAAACCGTCAGCATTTCGCGGAAGCGATTGTCCGCGCCGCTCAAGCCGAAAAGCAAGCCCTCCCGCTGACCATAAGCGGCGGATGCTTGCATGAGGTGCTGAAGCTGACCCCCGTGACCTTGGAATCCATCCATAAGGCTGCTGAAATGCAGACGCACAACAGTAAGAGCATTCCCGGCGGTGATATTGTCGCCCGCATCTGGGAAAAGGAAATGACGGATCGCTTTGACACGCTGTCTGATCATGAGTCGATTGATGTGCATTATCTAAAAATCGGCGGTGTGCCGATTGTGGCGCTGCCCTTTGAAGGCTTCACGGCGACCGGCAATCTTATCCGCTCAGAGGCGGCGGACAACCGTGCCGTCACGCTCGGTTGCGCCGACCAACTTCTTGGATATTTGCCCACGCAGGATGACATTGAACGTGGTGCCTATGCCGCTTGGGAATCCGTTTTCCTGTATAAGCGGCTGCCGATTGCGCCTGGTGAGGCAGAACGACTTGGCCGAGAAATCGGGAAAGCCATCCGATAATTATGCGGTTGAACTGACGCTAAGAAGGAGACATAAACGATGAAAACAATCGATCAGGCGGACATTCGTCAGCAAAATGTCATTCGCATCTGGGAAATGCTGAGTCTCCAGCCGCGAATGACCCGTAAAAAGCTGTCGTCCGGCACGGGACTTAGCCTAATGACGGTAACAAACCTGATTGATTGTCTGGACAAGCAGCATGTTTTGGCCTTTGATTGGGAACAGCAGATAGACACATCCGGCAGACGGTCTGCTGGACGGCGTGCGGAACTGATTAGCCTTTGCGATTCACGCCATGCATGGATTATCTTGGATTTAACCGACATTCATTTCCGCTATTACGCCATGACCCTGAACAAAAATCTGCTGCCATCAGCCTTTGTTTACAGTTATCGGCAGGAGCTTGATTATATCATCAACCTGACGGATTTTCTGCGTCTGGTGCGCACAGCGGTCAACAAGGAGCAAAAGCAGCGTGAAATTTTAGGTATCGCCGTAGTCACGCCCGGTCCGTATGATGCGAGCCATGACAAGATTCACAACAAGCGTGTTCCCGAATTAAATCAAATCTGCATCCGTGAGCTATTGCGAAAAGAAGTCGGGCTTTTTGATTATTTTGTGGACGAAGATGTCAAGTTTTCCGTCTACGCCTTCAGCACGATGATGAAGAAGAACGACAATGATATTCTGTATTACCTGTATATGGGCGAAGGTGTCGGTGGGGCGGCGCTGTATAACGGAACGGTGCTGCGTGGACAAAATTCCGTTGCGGGCGACGCGGCACAGCTTTTGATGGCGGACGGGAAAAGCTATGAATCCTGCCTGTCCATCCGCGCTTTTGCTAAGGAATGCGGCATTGCGGATGATCCGAACATGAACAGCGACCAGCTTCAGACGACCATCAACCGCTGTGCGCTGGATCATTTTTCCATCTATCAAGCGGCGCTTTTCCGCCTTGCTGAAACTACCGGCAGACTTTTACACAATGTCGTTTGGCTGCTTGACCCCACACACATCATCATTGATTGCCCATATATCCATCTTTATCAGGAGCAATTCATCAGTCAGGTGCGGAATCATCTCTGCGTGCTGATTGGCAGTGATTTAGAGGCGGCGGAGATTTTGGCATCGCCCTATGAAATGCGCAGTGTGCTGCTCGGCGCTTCGCAGCTTCTGAGCCGAAAATGGATTAAAAGAATTGTATAATCGCTTAAATCAAAAAAATCATTCCTTAGCATGAAAGAATGATTTTTTTATACGGATTATCTTCTTTAGTCGTTTGCTTTTAAGGCATCACCGCACAATTCAGCAACGCGCAAAA
>CAVJHY010000142.1:0-5900 GCA_963649405.1 bacterium | reverse complement strand
TTGGGGGCGAGCTGGTCGGCGGTCACATAGCCGGCGGGAGCGTTGATGAGGCTGGGCAGCCGGTTGACGATGGTCGCGCAGGTATGCTCGACGGTCGCAGGCTTGACCACATGGAATTCGGTGTCCGGCTCGCCGGAAATCTTCCAATCGCACATATCGCCGTCTTCAGGACCGTAAACCTTGCCGATGGTCTCTTCTTCAACGGTGATGCCCTGCATGGTCTCAATAGTCACGACAGCGGACATACCGATGCAGCGGCCGGCTTCGATGGTCTTGCCGAGGGTGGAAGAATAGAGGTCATGGTCGATGATGTAAGGCACATGCTTCTGAGAGATGGACTTGATGGTCAGACCCAGCTTATTGCAGATGGCTTCGCTGGCGTTCCACGCATAGGACGGCTCAAACTCGGCGGGATGAGCAATCTGCTGCTCGAACTCTTCGGCGGACAGGTCGCAGCCGTGCGCCTTGGCCAGCGCCAAGCCATATTCATCCACATTGTAGCTGTACGCACCCTTAATCTTTGTAATCTTGTGGCAGCCGCCGGCAACCAGCGCAACCATGTTAATCCAGAAAATGTCCTGCATACCGCTGCCGGTGATGGTGCAGCCGGTTTCCTTGGCCATCGCGTCCAGCTTGTTAATCTGGGCAGCGGCGGTCGTCCACGGATAGATGGCTTCTTCGCAGGTGGTGATGACATTGATGCCGCGGGAAACGCACTTTTCCACATGGTCGTAGATGTCATTGATGAAGCTGAACAGGGTGACGATGGCGACATCCGCGTCGCATTCGTCCAGCACCTTGTCCGCGTCATTGGAGATAATGATGCCGGTCTTTACGCCGAGGTTGGCAAAATCGCCCACATCCTGACCCACAACAGCGGGGTTCACATCAATCGCGCCGACAATCTGAGCGCCATGCTCATACAGATAACGCAGGATATACTTGCTCATTTTGCCGCAGCCATACTGTACAACCTTAATCTTGTCCATAGGAAAGTTTCCTCCTTCGAATTCATGCGATGTCCGCTTGAGCGGTCAATCGCTCTTGCTTGTATCGATTATAAACCCTCCTATTGGATGAGAGTCAAGCTTCTTTTGCAGATTTTGACCAAATTTTTAGCAACACCGCCAAATGAGCGGCGCGATAAATAGCGAATTTTGTGTCAGATGCAAGCGGAGAAATCGAAGGCTTCCTCGAAGCGTAAGTCGAGATTTCGAAACGAAGCTGATGGCGCAAAAGACGCATTTTAGCGAGCCGCCGAATTGTGCGGGGATGCCTGTTATCGAAATTGGACAGGCACTTGCAGGCGCAGGAACATACTGCGGCGGTCGCTGTCAAAGACATTAAATTCGGTCAGCACCTCGCAAATATAGTCGCCGCTGACCGTCCATTTCTGCTCCTTGCAGAAGCTCAAAAGGCGCTTGGCAAAGGGAATTTCATCATCGTAATTGTCTAAATAAATGCAGGCGTACATACCACTGTCCATCACGGTGACATCCGCAAACTGCTCACGGTCGCGGTGATCAACGAACACGAAGGTGCTTTTGGGGCAAAACTTGCCGCGGGCAAAATAGTCCTTGGAAATGGATGTGCCGATGTTGTAGGAATGCACCTGCGTGAAGCCGCGCTCCATCAGCGCTTGACGCAGAACGAGCAGCTCACGCTCGTAGGCGCGAATGTCCTGCTCGTAAAAATTGCTCTGACAGGGCAGCCCCCAGATGTAGCGCCGGTCGATAAATTCCAAGGCAATCGTTCCCTGCGCAGGGCTTTTTCTGTACCGCTCGATGGACGCAATCGCCCGCTCCACTGCATCATGACACGAATGTAAAGCACGAAGCTGCTCATGAAGCTGTTCGTTTTTCTGCACTAAAAGGTTCTCAATCAGCGTGATGTCCTCCTTGTGCAGCACATCGCCGATTTCGGATAGGCTCATGCCCAGTTCCTTCATGTAGGCGATCATGTCCAGCCGTGCATTCTGCGCAATGTCGTAATAGCGGTAGCCCGTCTGCGGGTCGCGAAAACGCGGGGTCAACAGCCCCAGCTCGTCATATAGCCGCAAAGTCGCCACTGTCAAATGATTTAATTGTGCCATTTTTCCGATTGAGATTAAGCCATCGTCCATCTTTTTTCCTCCTGCTTTCAGCGTTTTTATGCCGGATTGTCGTTCAAAACTTTCATCCTAATGTAGACTTTAGCATATCGATTGGCGTATGTCAAGATGAGTGGAGAAGCGGTTAGCGGTTAGGAAAGGGAAATTCGGAATTCGGAGTTCGGAATTAGGAATTTGAGTTACTTTTTTAATTACGAATTACGCATTCCGAATTCCGAATTAAAAACAATTTCGCATTTGCTAACGGCTAACTGCTAACAGCTCCGTTTGTTGCATGAAAAAAGACTGCCTCATTTGAGACGGTCTTTTACTTTCTAATTCAATATTGTCCCACATAGAAGCTGCTGCTTCGATGCAGCCCTATCCATTATGCATACGCTTTCTTGGAAGGGGTGTGGGGGAACCATTCTTTATCGCATAAAGAATGGTTCCCCCACATTTAATTATTTATTTCACCGCAGCGGGCTGGATTTCGCCGGCTTTGGTCAAGGCAATCTTGGTAATGACAGGACCGACCAGCTCATAGACCAGCGTTGCCGCCAGCACAATGGCATTGACCTGAGCGCCGAACTGCGGGAACTGAGCGCTGACCAGCGTCGCCATACCAATGGCAACACCGGCCTGCGGCAGCAGGGTCAAGCCTAAATACTTGCGCACATTCGGGTCGGCATGAACGAAGGTTGCGCCCATCAACGCGCCCGACCACTTGCCCAAGGAGCGCAGCACGATGTAGAGAACGCCTAACAAGCCTACGGACGGCAGCACAGCCAAATCAAGGTCAGCGCCGGAAATGACGAAGAACAGCAGGAATAAAGGCGGTGTGAAACGGTCGGTCTGCTCCAAAATGACCGCTTGCTGGCTGGACAGGTTGACCATCACCGCGCCAATCATCATGCAGACCAGCAGGGACGAAAAGCCCAGCACATCGCAAAGACCGACACCAATGAACACGGACGTAATCGCCAGCGCCAGCTTGTTCCCGCGGGAGCGGAAGAAACGGGCGGCAACGGTCAGAATGAAGCCCAGCGCCGCGCCTAAGAGCAAAGAGCCGATGATTTCATACAACGGCGTTAAGAGCATCGTTTTCACGGTAATTTCGCCGCCTAAGAGACCGGACGCAATGGCGGAAGAAATGGAATACACCATCAAGCCCAAAGCATCGTCCATCGCTACCACAGGCAGAAGAATTTCCGTGACGGGGCCTTTCGCCTTGTACTGCCGCACCACCATCAGCGTGGCGGCGGGCGCAGTCGCCAAGGCAATCGCACCCAGCATCAGGGACATCGGCACATCAAAACCCAAAGCAATCAGCCCAGCATCCACCAGAACAGCCGTGGTCATGCCTTGGAAAAAGGTAATGGTCAGTGGCGCTTTGCCGATTTTTTTGAGCGTACTGAGCTGAAATTCACCGCCGATGGAGAAGGCAATAAAACCCAAAGCGGCGGAAGAAATGATGGAGAAGCCCTCCACCTGCTCACGGTTGATGATGCCCAGCACACTGGGACCAATCAGCAGACCGGCGACCAGAAACGCCGTGACATTCGGCAATTTTGCGGCGCGTGCAGCGCGGCTGACCAACAGGCCAGCCGCCATCAGAATGCCTAAAGCAACTAATGTACTCATTTCTTTTTCTCCAGCCCTTCCGCAAAGAGTACGGGCGTGGAGAACATGATGCCGGAATCCGGCGTGTCCAGACCGCCTGTGACCTCGTTGACAAGGCGGCGCATCACATCCACCTGTTCGTCACGAAGAACGGCGAAAATCGTCCGGCTTTCGCGGCGCTCAGGATTGAGCAGGCTGCGCAAAGCGCCGAACATCGGCATATCATCGTCCATCAGGATACGCGCCATTCCGCGGCTTTCCAGCACGGTCGCGCTCTTGATGCCGCTTTCGCTCATCTTGGCCAGCAGCGTATCCAAGTATTCCAAACGGTTTAATACCAACACAAAGGCTTGCATGGTTGCTAAAACCCCCTTCTGAAATGTTCAAACGGCATTATAGTCTTGCAAACTCAAAAGAGCAAGAGGGAAAAGTGAATTTTTGATAAAAAATCGTGCATCAGGTGTTGATGCACGAAAGAATCATCAATCTCTGCGATTGCGTTTGGCAATCAAAATCAGCCGCAGGAGCTGCAAAACCGCCGAAATCAGCGAGGCGACATAGGTCATAGCGGCGGCGGTCAAAACGCGCTTGACCCCCGGCGCTTCATCAGCGGTGATGTATCCGCCCTCAGTCAAATGCTTTAAGGCTCGGCGGCTGGCATCCAGCTCCACCGGCAGGGTGACGAGCGAGAACAGCACGACCAAGCCGAACAGCACAATGCCAATGAACAGCAGCGGCTCAAAGGAAAAAATCAGGCCGCCCAAGAAAATCGGCCAAGCGAGCTGCGAGCCGATGTTCACCACCGGCACGAGTGCCGTGCGAAGCGTGAGCAGCGAATAGCCCTCGGCCTTTTGCAAGGCATGACCCGCTTCGTGCGCCGCCACGCCCAGCGCCGCCACGCTGCCCGAATCATACACGCTGTCGGATAAGCGGAGCGTTTCCGTTTTCGGGTCGTAGTGGTCGGTCAGTGTGCCGGAAGTGCGCTCCACGCGCACACCCATGCCGCCGTTTTTCTGCATCAGATCCAGCGCCACGCGATTCGCCGGCCAGCCCAAGCGCGTGCGCACCTTGCTGTATTTGCTGAATGCGCTCTTAACCCAGACCTGTGCGCCAAGCCCCAGCAAAAGCCCAATCAGCACCAAGATGTATGTCCAATCGTAGTAACCGTAATACATTGTTTCACTTCCTTTTTAGCGGATAGAGAGTGACTAGTTAAATAATGTGGAGCGGTTAGCAAATTCGGAATGCGGAATTAAAAAAGTAACTCAAACTCCTAATTCCGAACTCCGAATTCCGAATTTTTCTTTCCTAACGGCTAACAGCTCCCCCGCTTCTCCTATTCCCCAATCAGCGTCACGCGCAATGCCGGATTTTCTTCCGCCTTGTCATTCAGCATTTCGCACAAAGCATCGCCGTAAGCGCCGAGGGCTGTGCGCATGGCATCACAGAAGCGGATTTCCAGCCACAAGCCCTGCTGCTCGAAAAGGCAGTCCGCCAGCGCGTCCAGATTACGCCCGTAATAATCGGGGAGCGCAAGCGCCTTGGAAAAGGCATCATGCAGCGCGTCCCGCGTTTTCAGCATTCGCCCGTCCAGCATGACCACGCGCCATGTATCACTCATCGAATGTGACCTCCTCAAAGGATTCATAGTGGTCATCCGTGTAGTAAATCAAGCCGTCAGACGAGAAGACAATGCGCTTGCCGTTGCGCTTGCCGCCGTCAAAGTCGATGTCGCATTCCGTCCATGTGCGCCCCTTGGCCTTGGGCAGAAGCCCCTCATAATTGCCGAAACGGTCGCCGCCGATGCTCTTGCCCGGCGCAACTTCCCAGAGATTGCCCTTGGAGGACACCCAGCCCAGCGCCTGCGCCTCTTTTTTGGTGATGTAGTTGGACGGCAGCTCGCCGAACAGGTGGATGTAGTACGCCACATGCTCCTTGTCCGAATAGCTCTCGCCTTCAACAACAAAGGCTTCCTCGGTCTGCGGTGCATCGGTCGCTTGGGTGTTCTTGCCCTGCGTGGCGGACGCGCAGCCCGTCAGCATCACGGCCAGCACAATGACCGCGAACAGGGAAAGCAGGCGTTTGAATGGGATTTTCATTGTTCAGTTTCCTCTCCTTCATTTATCTAAGGCATCACCGCACAAATGAGGCGGCGCGATAAATAGTGAATTTTGTGTCAGATGCGATT
>CAVJHY010000141.1:0-6009 GCA_963649405.1 bacterium | reverse complement strand
GCAGATTATTCCGTATTCTTCCGAAACAGGCGAAGGCCGCCCTCAGCTTCTCAGCGCATTGGCAGAGAGCTTGGCAAGGAAAGAACAAGCTGAAGATTAAAAGAAAAAATAAAAATGTTGACAAGAATGCTTGCTCGTCGTATAATATAACGCGGTCATGATTGGAGGAAGTGTATGTATCTCGATGTGTCCAAGGCGCTCAGAGCGCCGGGAGAAGAGTTTCCCTTTTTCCATCAGGAGACCATTCCGCCGCAGGAGAGCTTTGGCGATGTAGTGACCTTCGATGAGCCTGTGCTTATGACGGGGCATTATATGATTGCCGGCGATAGTCTCCGGATTGAAGGACGCTTGGAAGCTACGGCGCACGCAAGGTGTGTGCTGTGCTTGCAGGATGTCGCTTATCCTATCTCAGTGCAGTTTGATGAAATCTACACGCATGTGGATAGGAAAACGGAGGACATGACGGAGGAATTTGATCGTCTCGCCTTTGATGGGTCGAAGGTTGATTTGTCCCAGATGGCGATGACACTGGCCGTTCTGGAGCTTCCCATTCGCTTTGAATGTCAGGGCGGATGCAAGGATGATTCACCGGACAGGCCGGATCATTATCTCGCGCATGCTTGCCAGAAGGAATCGCCCACGGAGCATCCTTTTTCGGCATTGCAGCAATTGCTGACAAAGGATCAGGAGGTGTAATCATGGCTCTTCCCAAAGGAAAAGTATCCAAGGCTCGCGGCCGTAGCCGTCGTGCAAATTGGAAGCTGAGTCTGCCCGGCATCGTCGAATGCCCGCAGTGCCACCAGTTCAAGCTGGCACATCGCGTTTGCAAGCATTGCGGCTATTATGACGGCAAGCAGGTCGTCGTGATGGACGAAGAAAAGAAGGCTTAATGGCATAACATAGCCCCGAAACGCAGGAGGAAGTAAGGCTGTCACCGCTTTAGAGAGAACGGTTTCCGGCTGAAAGACCGTTTAGCGTGTGCCGTCTGAAGGGTCGCCTGTCAGGGACGCGAGCGAAATGTTCAGTAGTTCGTGCGGGTGCGCCCGATACAGCGTTTCGAGGCAGTTATGCACTGCAAATTAAGGTGGTACCACGGGTCGCCCCGTCCTTAACAATAAGGATGGGGTGACTTTTTTAATGTATCTGAGGAGAACATCAGTGACTTTAGAAAAAATTTTGTGCCTTGCATTGCTGGTAGTGCTGGTGTTAGGTTGCTTTCTTTCCGAAAATCTTGCTGGTCTGTTCGTGCGTGACAATGAAGAGAAGAAGCAAAAGGTCAGCCTTATCATCAAGCTCGACACGCTAATCATTGCCGTGATTGCTTTTATCACCATTTTCGCTGCCGCATAAGGAGGAGAAAACGCTATGGCGGAAAACACCTTTGAAATGGAAAAAACCTATAATCCACAGGCGATTGAGGGGGAGACCTACCAGTGCTGGGAGGAGTCCGGCGCTTTTGTGGCGCACCGTGACCCTGATAAGAAGCCCTTTACCATCGTCATGCCGCCGCCCAACATCACCGGCCAGCTTCATATGGGTCATGCGATGGATGGCGTCCTTCAGGATTCCTTGATTCGCTATCATCGCATGAAGGGCGATGCCACCCTGTGGCTGCCCGGTACAGACCATGCGTCCATTGCGACAGAAGTCAAAATCGTTGACAAGATGCGCTCCGAGGGACTCACCAAGGAAATGATTGGGCGTGAGGAATTCTTAAAGCGTGCATGGGACTGGAAAAAGGAATACGGCGGACGGATTACCCGTCAGCTTCGGCGTATGGGCGCAAGCTGCGACTGGTCGCGTGAACGCTTCACGATGGACGAGGGCTGCTCCCGCGCCGTGCGTGAGGTGTTTGTCCGGCTCTATGAAAAAGGCTTGATTTATCGCGGCAACCGCATGGTTAACTGGTGTCCCTGCTGTGGCACCTCCATTTCGGATGCCGAGGTGGAATACGAGGAGAAAGAGGGCAATTTCTGGCATCTTCTCTATCCCGTCAAGGAAACCGGCGAAATGCTGGAGCTGGCCACCACGCGCCCCGAAACCATGCTGGGCGATACTGCCGTCGCCATCAACGCCGAGGACGAGCGCTATAAGCATCTGCACGGCTGCCATGTACTGCTACCGCTGCTCAACAAGGAAATTCCCATCGTGTGCGATGAGCATGCCGATATGACCAAGGGAACTGGCGTTGTGAAGATTACGCCCGCGCATGACCCAAACGACTTTGAGGTCGGTCTGCGTCATCAGCTTCCCATTGTGCGCGTGTTCACCTATGACGGCCACATGACCGGCGCAGAGGATGCCGCCGAGAACGCGGAGCTGTTTGCTTCCGGCAAGGCGACAGTGAACGAGCCGCATGTGTTGGACTGCGGCAAGTACGCCGGCATGACCACAATGGAAGCTCGCAAGGCCATCGTTGCCGATTTGGAGACCGGCGGCTACTTAAAGTCCATTGAACCGCTCAAGCACGAAGTCGGCACCTGCTATCGCTGCCATACGACCATCGAGCCGATGGTGTCCAAGCAGTGGTTTGTGAAGATGGAGCCTCTGGCCAAGCCCGCGATTGAGGCCGTTCGCAAGGGCGAAACGCAGTTCGTGCCGGAGCGTTTCAGCAAAATTTACTTTAATTGGATGGAAAACATTCGGGATTGGTGTATCAGTCGCCATCTGTGGTGGGGTCATCGCATTCCCGCATGGTACTGCGCGGACTGCGGCGAGATGGTCGTAGCACGGGAAGCCCCCACTGTCTGCCCCAAGTGCGGCGGCACGCATCTTGAGCAGGATGACGATGTGCTGGACACTTGGTTTTCTTCCGCACTCTGGCCGTTCTCGACCCTCGGTTGGCCTGACGAAACGGAAGATTTGAAATATTTCTATCCGACTAATGTGCTGGTTACTGGCTATGACATCATCTTCTTCTGGGTTGCCCGCATGATTTTCAGCGGGGTGGCGCAGATGCACCATGTGCCGTTTGAAAAAGTGGTCATTCACGGTCTCGTGCGCGATTCGCAGGGCAGGAAGATGTCTAAATCGCTCGGCAACGGCATTGACCCACTGGAAATCATCGACCAATACGGCGCGGATGCGCTGCGCTTCTCGCTGGTTTTGGGTATCAGCCCCGGCAATGATACCCGCTATTCCACGGAAAAGGTCGAAATGGCGCGGAATTTTGCCAACAAGGTATGGAACGCTTCCCGCTTCGTGCTGATGAATCTGGACGGTGCAGAGACGCTGGAAGGCAAGCAGTTGGAGCTGCCTGACCAGTGGATTTTGACCAAGTACATGGATGCCGTGCGCGATGTCAGCGAATACTTTGAAGAGGCTGATTACGGCTTGGCGGCGCAGCGGATTTACGACTTCATTTGGAGTGAATTCTGCGATTGGTACATTGAGCTGGCCAAGGGTGGACTCTTGGGCGAGGACATAGAGCGTAAAGCGGCTGTTCGTGCAGTTTTGCAGACGGTACTGTCCGGTCTTCTCAGGCTTTTGCATCCCTTCATGCCTTTTGTGACGGAAGAAGTCTATCGTCATCTGCCCGGTCTTGAAAACGCCTCCTGTATGCTGTCTGACTGGCCGAAGGTCGATGAAAAATACTGCTTCCGTGAACAGGCGGCGCAGATGGAGGGTATCATGGACATGGTGCGTGCCATCCGCAACCTGCGTGCGAGCATGAATGTGCAGGCCGGTCACAAGGCGCGTTTGATGGTGCGCCCCGCTGCCGGATGGGAGCAGACGATTTCCGGCGCAGAAGGGTACTTTAAGCGCTTGGCGAATGTCTCCGCGATGGAGCTGCTTTCCGGCGATGCAGCCATCACCGAAAAGACGGTCAGTGCCGTCTGCACGGCGGGCGAATTCTTCATTCCGCTGGGCGATTTGGTGGACATCGATAAGGAAATTGCCCGTCTTGAAAAGGAATTCAAGAATCTGCAAGGCGAAATTGCCCGCGCTAACGGAAAGTTGAACAATCAGGGCTTCTTGAGCAAAGCGCCTGCCGCGCTTGTCGAGCAGGAAAAGGAAAAGCTCCGCGTGAATGAAACGAAGCTGCAAGCGCTGGAAGCTCGTATTGCGGGCTTGAAGGCCAACAACTAATAAGGAGATAGCATGGAATTTCATCACATTCCCGTGTTGTTTGATGAGGTGATGCGCTGGATGGAGCCAAAGCCGGACGGCGTGTATCTGGACGGCACATTGGGTGGCGGCGGACACAGCGAGGGCATTCTGCGGCTTTCCGGCGGTACAGCCACGCTGTACGGCATTGACCGCGATGAGGATGCCATCAAAGCCGCCACTGAGCGCCTGAAAGCGTATCCCAATTTCCATGCGATTCATGGTAACTTTCACGATGCTAAAGCGCTTTTAAGCGAAATGGATGTTCCGCCCCTGAACGGCGCTCTGCTGGACTTGGGTGTCAGCAGCCATCAGCTTGATGAAGGCGAGCGCGGTTTCAGCTATCATGAGGATGCGCCGCTGGATATGCGCATGGACAGGACGAGCGGAGAAACAGCGGCGGAATATCTGGCAAAGGTCAGCCCTGAGGAATTTAGGCGTATTTTGACCGAATACGGTGAGGAAAAATGGGCTGCCCGCATTGCGCAGATTTTTGCGGAGAAGAGGTTGCAAAAGCCCATCGAAACGACCGCCGATTTGGTGGCCGTTGTCGATGCCGCCATCCCGAAGGCTGTTCGCCGAAAGGATGACGGTCATCCCGCCCGCAGAACCTTCCAAGCTGTGCGCATCGCCGTCAATGATGAACTTGCCCCGCTTGAGCAGGCGCTGCATGACTTTGCGGATTTGCTTGCCCCCGGCGGGCGGCTCTTGGTGATTACCTTCCATTCATTGGAGGACAGAATCGTCAAAAACACCTTTCGCAAAACGCAGAATCCTTGCACATGTCCGCCAAAAGCGCCGATTTGCATCTGCGGGAAAAAGCCAACAGGCAAGGTCTTGGGTGGCGGAGCGATCAAGCCGAGCGAAGAGGAGCTTGAAAAAAATCCACGCGCCCGCAGTGCCACACTTCGCATAGTGCAAAAATTGTAAAAGGTAAGAATTATGCTGTATGTTGTCGCCACACCCATCGGAAATCTCTCTGATATGAGTCCGCGAGCCATTGAAACGCTGAAAAGCGTTGCGCTGATTGCCGCTGAGGACACCCGCGTGACCATGAAGCTGACGAGCCGGTTTGACATTCATACGCCGCTCACAAGCTGCCATCAGCATAATGAGCATGGAAAGGCTGAGCAGATTGTTCAGAGGATGCTGGAAGAGCAGATTGATGTGGCGCTGGTGACGGACGCGGGAACGCCTGCGATTTCAGACCCCGGCACGCATCTGGTGCATCTGTGCGCAGAAGCAGGCATTCCCGTGCTGGCTGTACCCGGTCCAACGGCGATGGCTTCTGCCGTTTCCGTCAGTGGCTATGATTTTACGGAATTTACCTTCTTTGGCTTTTTGCCGCGTGAAAAAAAGTTGCTGAGAGAAAAGCTCCGTTCTATGATTGGCTTGCAGGCGGCGGTCATCCATGAATCCCCGTTTCGGATTGTGGAATTGATGGAAACCGTGGCAGAGACCCTGCCGGGCGTTTTGGTCAGCGCAAGCTGTGATTTAACCAAGTTGCATGAGTTAACCATCCGCGGCACTGCGAACGAGGTGCTGCAAATGCTCCGCGCTAATGAAAAGAGCGACAAGGGGGAATACTGTGTCGTTCTTGATTTGCGCGGCGTGCAGAAACCAGAGGAAAAGCCTGTCAATGCCGCTTCCTTGGAGGCGCGGCTGATTGAAAAAATGATGGCAGGGCAGACACTGCGTGATGCCATGCATTCGCTGACGGATGAGGGAGAAAAGAAGAACGCCGTCTATGCCGCTTCTCTTCGGGTGCGGGAGTTTTTAGAAGGAACCGAAGCCGAATAACATTAGATGACCAAGCCGCTGTCTTAATAGACAGCGGCTTCAGCCCCCTGACAAACCCCGTCAAATAAGAAAGGCGGGGTTTTGTTGTGTCAAAAAGCAGAA
>CAVJHY010000140.1:0-6065 GCA_963649405.1 bacterium | reverse complement strand
TCCTTATCCAAAGGGGTTGAGGCTCCGTGCGCCTCTTTGACAGCTACAAGTATATTTGATTCATTTTGATAACCATGCTTATTAAAAATGAGGGCGACAGCTCTGCTGTGTCTGTCGCCCGTAAAGATTCCTTATGCCTTTTTATCTTTACATTTCACCATCTTCACAACCAACCAAACGAGCAGGAGAAGTTCGAGTACGCCGAGTACACAGCTGGCGGTGAAGTTGATTTGACCGAAGAGCTGATCCATTTTATTAACTGTTTCGGTCGGCTCTGTGTTGTCCGCGCTCTCGTAATAGCCGGAATTGACAACGGTGTAGAGGATGTTCTTGCAGGCTCTGCGCATGGCGTAAAGCAGGGTGGCACTCTTCTGGGTGAGTTCGTTGGAGGCGTAGCTGCCGTAGCCGAGCATCAAGTCGCCGCCGTTGCGGACGGCTGCATCGGTAATCATGTAGCCGTAAGAACCATCATAGTCGCTCTGCACCATGCCTTTAAAGTCCCACTCATCACGCAGGATGCCGTTCAAAAGGTTGCCGTTTGCATAAGCGGGAACGCTGCCCAGCCAGTTGTAGCTGCTCATGACGGCCAGCGACTTGCCCGTGAAATTCTTCACGACCATTTCAAAGGGCTTCAGGTAATTCTCGCGGATGTTCTGCTCACCTGCGTAGGTCAACAGGATGGCTGTTCTGTTCAGCTCCTGATCGTTCAGAGCGAAATGCTTGATGTAGGAATACACGCCGAACTGCGCCGCGCCGTTCACCTCGTTCAGCGCCATGTAGCCGGACAGCACGCCGTCCTCGGAGTAGTATTCAAAGTTGCGGCCTGCAAAGGCGGAGCGGTGTAAGTTCATGGCAGGACCGTACCAGCCATAATTCTTCGCGGCGGCAAATTCAGAGCCCATCGAAGCACCGATTTCAAAGGCGACTTCCTTGCTCCATGTCTGTGCCATCAACACCTCGGCGGGGTAGGTCGTGCCATAAGAGCCGGTGATGTAGTTGTTTAGACCCGCAGGACCATCGCAGTCGGAGGTTGCGCTCTTGCCGATGGACTTGACCTCAGCCGTCTGCCAGCCGCCCGCGTTGATGAGGTTGTTCATTTCCTTGTAGGTCATCTTGTTGAGAAGCTCTTCCCAGCGCTCGTCGTCATAGTCCGCACCCGCCATGTCCGCCAAAGTCAGAGCGCTTTCTTTGTCGCCCATCGTGGGCTTTTCATCGTTGGCGTTGTCATAATCAGAACTCTTGTAGCCCGCCACGGTGTTCTTTTCAACGGCGGACTTAGTTTCGTCGCTCATCTGATACTGTTCTTGAGCGGGCGCGGCGGTTGCCTCTTCATAGTTGGCAAAGTGATCTTTGCGGGAGAGTTGGACAAACTCGCCCCGCGTGGTGTCCTGCAATTTGTTGGAGGCGGTTTCGTAGGTCACATCGTCGGCAACGGTGAAGGTGCGGCTGTCGTTCACAGTGTGCGAATCGCTGCGCACGGAGATTTCATATGTTCCGGTCTCTAAGATATAGCCGCCGTTTGCAACCTTCACGCCATTTTCATCATAGGAGGCAAGGCTTTCCTTGGAGATGGAGAAGTAAATTTTCTCGCTACTACCGGGGTTGATGACGCTCGTCTTGGCAAAGTCAATCAGGTTGACACTTGCTTTTTCAATACCGCCGTTGGTGTAAGGGGGATTGTAATAGATTTCGACCACATCGCGTCCGGCGACGGAGCCGGTATTGCGCACATCGACCGTTAATGTGATAGTGTCGCCCGTGTCCGAAAAGCTGTCAATCTTCTTTTCAAAGGTCGTGTAGCTCAGGCCGTAGCCGAAGGGGTACTGCACGGTGGCTTCGTAGTCAATCAGCCCTTCATCCGCCGCCGTCTCGTAGAACTTATAGCCGACATAGATGCCCTCGCTGTAATTGACAAACGCCATCGAGCCTTGATAGGTGCTGTCTTCCTTCAAAATGGCCTGTTGCAAATCCTCGGTGTTTTCATAGGTGAAAACGCCGATATTGTTGTAATTGGGAGCCTGGGTCAAATCCTTGACATAGGTGTCTGCCGTGCGACCGGATGGATTGACTTCGCCACTTAGAATCGAGCCGAGTGCGGCAAAGCCCTGCACGCCGGGGGCGGGAGCCAGCAAAGCGGCATCAATGTTGTCATGCTCGTCCAAGAAGCCCAGCTCCATCGGGTTGCAGACGTTGATCAACACGACCACCTTATCAAAGTTGGCGCAGACCAAATCCAGCAATTTTTCCTCGGTTACGCTCAGCTCTAAGTAGGATTCGCCCGGCTCAAAGTCATCATAATCGCCGTTGTTCTGGTAGGTCACTTTGGTGTAAGGGTAAATGTCCGGCGCAATGGAGACCTCGGAGGAGATGTTGTATGTCCCGTGAATGACCGCGTTCATGTCGGTCGGGAGGTCATAGTTTTCGCCGCCGCCGCGGGAGATGACCACGAGCGCCGTGTCAGAGAAATTCTTGGCCTCGCCCATGATGTCGTCCGTGTAGGCATCCATTGTCGGCTCTGGCAGAGTCAAATTCTGACCGAACATATCTACCGCCGGACGCTCGGAGGCGTAGTCCGTATACAGCTTGGTCAGTGTTTCGTTGGTTTCGTAGCCCGCGTCCTTCAGGGCTTGCAGGATATCCGTGGCAGCCGCCGCGCTGGAAGCGCTGGAGCCCGTGCCGCCGATGTACGGCTTGGTGGAGGCCCAGCCGAACACATTCAGGCGCTTTTCAGCACTTGTAAGCGGCAGGGCGCTGTCTTCATTTTTGAGCAGCACAAAACCCTGTTCGCCGATTTTCTGAATGGTCGCCAAGCTCTGCGCCACTGTGTCCTCGGCCAATTCCACCTTGGAAGCGTTCAAATAAGCGGAGAGGGTATTCTGCATCGGGCCGTAGCAGACCATGTTCACAATCAGCACCACGATTGCCAAAAAAGCAATCACGGCCTGACAACGCGCCCACGCACGCCAGCCTTTCTTCAGCTTGTGCGCAAAAATGAGAATCAGCAAAAGCAGAATCAACGCAATCCCGCCCGCCAGCAGATAGCCGCTCATCGCGTTCAAATAGAACAGCAAATCGGCGTAGGATACGCCCATCGGCAAAATTAGGGGTGAAACCAGCTTGGCCAGCAATTCAATCACAGGAAGTCCTCCATTCATACACCGAGGTGCTTCATACCCACGCCTCAGTTTGATTGTCTTTATTATAAAGTGCTTTCGCACGGCTTGCAGGATTTCTGCATAAACTGTCATTTTGAGAGCATAATTAACACATCGGCTGTCAATCGCATAGAAAAAGCCCCTGCTTTAAGCAGGGGCGAAGGGTGCAATGCTAAATTATTCAGCCAGTTCGATGGTCACGGTGGTGGGGGCCGTCAGAGCTGGTACATTGTACTTTTCAACGCGCTCGTCGTTGATAACACCGGACCAGTTCATGCCGAAGGTGAAGTCATAGGTGTTGCCGTTGGAGTCCACATAGCATTCGACATCACGCGGGACATCCTCGTACTGAGCCTCAACAGTGTCCATGTTGGCGGGCATCTGAATGGGCAGCAAACCGGTCGGCTCAACCTTGCCGGCAGCGATGGGCAGGAAGTTGGTGTCGTCAATGCTGAAGGCAACCAGAATGGCATCAACCTGAGCTTCAAATTCGGAGAAAATCAGCGCATTGGAGGTGTTGACGCAAGCAACGACCTTGCAGGTGTCAGGAACATTCTCCGCAACTTCTAGCAGCAGTTCCAGCTCGTTCAGGTTGCTGGCAACAGTGCTTTCGCCGTAGTAGGAGCGATCCTCGCGGGACTTGGAGGAGGTGGGACCATAGGGGGTTTCAATGGTGGTTTCCACAATGCCCTGAGAGAGAGACTCTTCGCGGACATTGTCGCCATCAGCTACATACTCGTTGTACTGCAGGGAAATCGGCTTATAGGTGCCGGTGGTGCTGTCATAGCCGTTGCCGGTGCTGGGACCAGAGATGAACACCAGCGCGATGTCGCAAGAAGCCAGTTCTTCCGCAGAAGCACGGATGATGTCGTTCTCGGTGTAAGCGCCGTTTTCGCCGGTCGGCTCACCCAGAGTATCGGTGACGATGTTGAAATACTGAGAAGCGGTCTTTTCGTCAACAGAGAGAGACCAGCCAGCGGCAGAATTGTATCCGCCTACGGAGTAAAACATCGGGATGTAAGCGGTCAGCTTCTCGTCCTCAGCGGTCTGATGGATGATATTGTCGCTGTTCTTCAGCATGACGATACCTTTCTGGTTGACTTCGTTGAAAGCTTCGGTGATGCCGCTCTTTTCGATGAGCTGCACAGCTGTCTTGGAAACAGAGTAAGCATTCTCAAACACGCCGGTCTTGATGTAGGCGCGAAGCATTCTGGTGGCAGAGCTGCGGAAGTTTTCCTCGGCAACTTCTTCACCATACTCTTCCACGAGCATGTCATAGGCGTTAGCAATCATCTGCGGGAAGCTCACAGGCTCACCAAAGTCGGGCATCAGAATGCGGTCAACGCCGATCTTGATCATCTGATAAACGACTTCCTGAACGGTCATGCCGTCCATGCCGTGAACAGAAACGGTGGGGATGTTCATGGGGTTGTCGGGCATAATCAGAGAGTCGGTGGAGATGATGCCGTCAAAACCGTTTTCACGGAGCAGGTTAATCTTGTATTCGCTGAAGTTGCTGCCGACCAGTTCGCCGTATTCTTCGTCTTCACTCCAAGCGATGGAGTAGGAGGGCATGACAGCCGCGGCAGATTCGGTCTTGGAATCAAGGTTGAACGCACCGTCAAAGAAGGGCAGGGTCGCGGTGGCAAAGCCATTGCCGGGATAGACATTGTACATGCCATAAGCCTGATGGGATTCACGGCCGCCTTCTGCAGCGCCGTCGCCGGGGAAGTGCTTAATCTGGGAGATGACACTCTCGCTGCCCCAGCCTAAGTCATTGCCTTCTTCATCGAAGGTGGACTGCAAGCCGGTCACGGCGGCCTTTACCATGTCAGTCACCAGCGCGGAATCTTCACCGAAAGTACCGCTTGCACGACTCCAGCGGGGTTCAGTCGCCATGTCAGCCTGCGGCCCCAGCATTTCAAAGATGCCCATAGAGCGCATCAGCTTGGCAGCGGTATTGTAAACATCCTGCACCAGCGCGGTATCAAAGGTGGCTGCCAGAGACAGGGAAGAAGTCTGCTGGAGCATACCGGAGGGCGGATCCATACTCGGAACGACCGGAACGCCCCACTCAGCGGCTTCCGCACGCGTCTGCATTTCGTTTACAGCTTCAACTGCTAAATCGGTATCGCTTTTTGCCAGCGCATTGCCCAAGAAGTGACGGACGAACATATCTTCGTCTGCTTTGAAGGCATCAGCGTCAGCGCCGGGATCCTTGGCAGTGTAGCGGAGACCGGAAATCTGGGCGATGCTCAGCTTGGAAGCCAAGTCCTTCGCACGGGTGTCGGCATCCTGCCGCCAGTCTTCGTAAACATCCAGTTCGCCGTCTTTGTCCAAATCCTTGAACGCATAACCATCATCTTCGATGATAGTCACACCGCTGTCCGGGCTATAGCCCAGCACGATACCGTTATCATTGGTGACCTTAATCCAACCGTCTTTGGTGGTTTCGGTCGTGTACTTGGCAGCGCTTTCCGCGAAAGAAATGCCGCTCATGCAGCTGACGAGAAGCGTCAGGACTGCAACCCATGAAAGAAACTTCTTCATGTGAGAGTTCCCCTTTCTGTTTTGAGACAGGGCAGACTGCCCCGCCTTCTTAACATTAGTATACATGATTTGATGTTTGTTTATTCTTTTTTTGCATAATCTGTTCTTTTTTTTGCACAATCGGTGAAATGCGTGTAAAAATCCCATGAAACAATTTCATTTATGGGTAATATAAAATACCAATGCATTCAAAACTGCAAAATAGCCGACGGCATTTGCCGTCGGCTATAAAGACTATTCGATTATTGCTTACTCAGCAACAGGCTGATGAACAGGGGCGGTCAGTGCTGGTACATTGTACTTTTCAACGCGCTCATCGTTGATAACACCAGACCAATTCATACCGAAGGTGAAGTCGTA
>CAVJHY010000139.1:0-6097 GCA_963649405.1 bacterium | reverse complement strand
CCAATACAGCAGCAGGGACAAGCATCATCAGAAGCCAGAGGGCGGGGGTGCTTGTATCGCCTGTGGATGGGACGGCGGTGACGGTCAGGGTGGCGGGGTCGGAATTGACGCTGTCGCCTTCCGCATCGGTGACGACGCAGCGGACGGTGAGACCGGACTGACTTTGACGCACCTTCGTCAAGGTGTATGTCCTGCCTGTCGTGCCGGAAATATCCAGCCACCGGCTCGTCGCGGCGTTGTATTGTTGCCAGCGGTAGGCGTAGGGCGTTGTGCCGCCTTCGGCAGTCACAGAAAATACCGCAGTATCATTTTCAAGGAGCTGCAAGCCGGTCGGCTGCTCGGAAATGGTCAAGGGTTTATCCAGCGTGAGGCGCACATGGTTGTTCAATTCCGCATCTTCCGCAAAACCGTTTGAAGCGCTGAATATGTTCAATTCAATTTCGTCTGTCTTTCTGCCGCCCGTCAGCGTCTCTACGGGTACATCAAAGGTGTACCCGTACCCATCGCCCAAGGATTCCACGAAGGTGTAGGAAAACAGCACTTCATCGCCGTTTGTGACGGTGAATGTGGGGACGGCATCGGACACGGCGTTGCCGCTGCGGTTGGTGATGTTCACACGCACATACGTCTCGCCGTCTAAATCGTAGGGCTGGGCGGTCAGCACTAAGTCATGCCGATCGGTGTTCAGGGTCTCGCTGCCCACGAGGCGACAGAGGACATCGTCCGCATCGCTGCTTGCCTCGTCCGCATTTTCGCCGCGGGTGCCTGTGACGGTCTGCGGCACATCGTTGGTCACAGTCAGACCGTTCACCGTTAGCAGCGCGCCGTATTGGGTCGCTGCGACGACCTTGTCCACCTCCGCCGTCAGGCTCTTGTCGCCCGACCAATCGGCGGGAATGAGAAGGGAGGCGGTGTAAGCATGGGTGTCGCCTGGCATCAGCATCTTGGTGCGCACGCTCTTTTCCGTGGTCACGCCGTTTGCGTCCGTCTCGGTCACATCCCACGAATCGCCGTTCACATCATCGTAAATGCTGCTGATGCGGCGGACATTGTATGAACCTGTCTGGGTGTTTGTACCGTAGGCGGTATAAAAGGCGTTGGTGTTGTTGTCAGGGGCGGTGCAGTCCACATGGACAGTCTGCACGAGCGTATCTTTGTTGCGCACCGCAATGTCAAAGGACATAAGCGGCAGGTTGCCCGTGTTGGTGACGGAGAAAACCACCTTCAAATAATCGCCCGCACAGACGCAGGAATCGTTCGGCGCGGCACCATCGATTTCAGCGGCCATAATCAGCCGATAGGTGAACTTCTTCAAAGCATAGCTGGTGTAGGAGCCTTCCGCCTGCTCCGTATCCACTGTGTAATAGCCCGTGCCGTCTGTTTGCAGTTTCACGTTGGCCGGTCTTTCATCCAGCTCGACCAAGGCAAAGGGATCGCACACGGTGTTCGTTGCCATGTCATAGCGGACGCATTTAATCAGATAGCTTTCCTTGTATTCGCCCGAATCGTCCTCCGGCGGGGCGGAGCATTCCACCCAATAGATGTACAGCGCACCGCCAAATTGCACCATATCAAAGGTGTCTGCCACGACTTCGATGTCATAGTCGGTATATGTCGCTTGCAGTGTCAGGCTCTCCTGATCAATCAAAGCGCTCTTTAATTTGTTGACGACCTGTCCCTCTTCTTTTTCCTCGCTTTCCAGATAGAAAAGAAAATCGTAGTGATCCCTGAATTTTTCTTCCGTCCTCGCCAGTACGCGGAAATTGACGACATTTTGCTTAACAATCTCCTCTCGATCCGGATAGAGACGGAGCCTGGACAGGCAACGGGTGTCTTCGCTCCGCAAGGCATAGATGTTGACCTTATACAATTCAGGATCCGTAGCGCGTTTGCCGCGGGGACGGCCGATGGCATAGGCGCCAATGGTTCTGCTTTCATGCAAAACGTCGGAACCGATTGTGATGGGGATCAACGCCTTGGTGTCGAAATCCCATGACACCATCACGCCCATGACCCTGTTTGGGCTGTTCGACGGAACAAATGTGCTGATGATAAAGACAGATTGAATGACATCGCCGCCGGCATTGATGAACACCTCAGGCATAGTCATGTAGCCGCCATGGCCTAAGGAACTGACATCTGTATCGTCTTGCTCCCGATAGTACACCATGGAGAGGGTACCGTCCTTTTGCTTTTGCAGCAGCACCGTCGCCTGGCACGAGGCGGTCGGCTCCTCAATGTATTTGGAAAAATCGCCGCTTAAAATGGTCAGGGCGCAGAAGTCACTGCCGCCGGTGGAGGCAACCACATCCACCGCAAAGGCATAGTCATGATAGCTCTTGTTCTTACGAATGGACTTGTCAGCGTCTAACCAGGTGACCTCCCCGTGCTTGCTGAGGTCCTGCAAGTTATACCACGTGACATGGTAGGTCGGCTTACGCTCCGAGCCTTGGTCAATCCAGAACACATAAGAGGTGTCGCCCAGGGTGATGAATTGAAGATCCGCCGTCGCGCAGTCGATGCGGGAGAAAAGCGTCTCCAAGGTGACGGGCGACAAGGTGTTTACCCCGCCGTTTTCGGCACCGCCCACGGCAATGATCGGCTCGGAGGAGCCTGTGCTGTCCAGCACGATGCTCTCGACCTCGCCGTTCGAGGCGCTGTTCAGGGGCATGTTGCCCTCCCAAATCACCCAGTGATACTTGATAAAGAGAATCTTGACCGTGGCAGAAAAGCCCATGCCGATTTTTGCCTCAGCCCGCACCGGATTGGTAAAATGGATGATGGGGTTAATATAGCCATACCCCCTGAAAGAGACGCAGCAAATATTCTTGAGTCCTATGCCGAAGGTCGCCCCCAGCTCCAAGCGAACGGACACGGTCAGACCGTTAAAGTCAATATCCGGTCCGTCCTTCACCGAAGGCAGCTTGCCTTTCTCTATGTTCATGTGCATGGACATGGTGACGGCCGTGCCAAAGCTCATGCCCATGGTAAAGTCCACGCCCGCAAAGAAGGGGACGGGACCCATGGTGAAGGTCTGCGTAAAGCCCGCCTTAAATGCCATGGTAACGCCCGCATTGCCGCGCAATTCAAACACCTGGTCGCTTGCCCGATACAAGCCCTGAAGCCCCACAAAGGGGGTGACGTGGGCGCTGGCACCGTACAATGTCTTCACGCTTCGGCTCGTGTTGACATTTTTGTATACGCCCAATCTTGCCAGCACAGCGTCCATGTCGGACTTCTTTTCCTGCTTGCGCATGGCCTCATCCTGCTCGGCTTTTTCCTGATTCTTCCAGTCCTTGCGCTCGTAAGCATAGTCATACCCCCAGGAGAACATTCCCCAGCCGGAGGGCATGATAACAAAGGACGGAAAGTTGCCTTGGAGATCCAGCAGCGACAAGGTGCTGCCGCCGACGAACGGCATGGAATCCGGCAGCTTAAATTGCAGCCCGGAGGAGCCGCCGGTAAAGGAGAAAAGGGCGCTGTTGTCCAGATACGGCTCGCTGACTAAGGCTTTTTCGATATTGAGCGTGCAGGGGAAGTTATAGTCTTTGCCGTTTTCCGTGAGCTTTATGGTGATTTTGCCGTCCGGAACCAAGGTTTTGAGCCATTTGCCCTTGAACCGGTATTCTTTTTCATCGTCATCGGCATCATAGCTTTGGGAGATGTTTTTCTCCACGATGTCATTCCCGTCATAGGTCTGATAACACAGGGTCAGCGTTCCGGCTTTTTGACTCTTTACTTTGAAGGAGAAGGTGTGGTCGGCATCGTTCTTTTGAGAATAATAGAAGGTGTGGGTTTCGCTTAAAATGTCCTTGTCATTAAAGCTGCCCATGTACAGGTACGGTGCTTCCGCTGCGTTTCTCTCGTCCAAGTGAAAGGTCACGGCCTCGCCGCCTTTGATGTTCAGGTATTTGATTTCGCGTTCTTGGTACCCGTTTATCCGGATGCGAAGAATCAGCTTCAATTTCTTGTCTTCATCCGCGCTGAATTCGTTGATGTTAAAAATGGCGCGTCCTCTTGCATCCGTCGACTTGGTTTGCGTCAGGGCGGGCGATTCCTGAATCAGCTGGATCTGAACGCCCTGAAGGCGATTTTGATTCGCATCCTGCATGACGATGGCGATCTGGTTGGTGGAAAGCACCGTCACATCAAAGCCCGCATTGGTGGCATTCTCTTTGCGCTCGATTTCTTCTGCCTCGTCCTGTACCTGCGCAGTGTGGGCATCTTCCTCCGAAGCAAAGTCGGCATTGCTTTGCACAGCGGTAAACTGATTCAGGTAGGCATTGAGCTTGGACTTGTAAGCCGCATAGCCGCTGCTGATGGTTGCAATGCTTGCCTCAATCTCGCTTTTTGCCTCCATGATGCGGTCGTAGGCGCAGATTTTGTCGCTGTCCGCGGCATCCTCGCTTTGGTAGGTTTCAATGCCGTTCAGGATGGCCAAGCGCCCGTTTTCCAAAATCTCCTCATGATAAGACAGCTCATCCTCCAAATCATGCAGCTTCCATTCGATATCCACGATGGTCTGCTGTTCTTTTGTCAGGTTTGTCTTATCATCCCAATGCTCGGTATAGCTTTGGGCGGAGAGCATCAGGCTGTGCAAGGTCTCGGACAGAAACCAATCTGCCCATTCGTACATCTGCCAAGCGCTCATGGACGCAGAGGGAGCCATGCCCTCGTGCCATTGTGCGCTGTCATCCGCACCGCCCGCAAGCTGCTTTAAGGCGGTGATTTCGGCATCCGTCAGGGTCGGCACAGCCCGCTCCATGAGCGCGGGACAGGTCTGGACGATGAGCAGCAGAGTCAAAAACAGAGCAATCAGGCGCTTCAACATGGTATTTACCTCCCGACAGTCGGATGAAAAGGGAAAGAGAGAGAAAGTAAAGCGTTAATCTAAGGACAGGTATTCCGGATGGGTCTCGATGGTGTAGTCATCCTTCCATTCGGCAATCAGCACATCCAAGCGCTCGGTCTGCTTCTCCTGAAGCGCGGCGGCTTCAAGCTGGGCATATTGCTCGTTCGTCAGGGCGACAGCGCCGGACGGCTCATCAGCGGCATAAAGAATGATATGCACGCCCAGCACCGTGGCGACAGGTGCAGACACATCGCCGATGTTTTCCAGTGCCAGCGCCGCTTGCAGGAAATTCTCATCCCACAGAACGGAATCCGCGTGCAAAAGGTAACCCGCGTCCTCCGGCGCGACATTCGTATCATAGGAATAAGCCGTCATGAGGGTTTCAAAGCTTTCGCCCGCCTCCAGCGCCGCATAAATGGCATCGGTCGTCTCGGACAATTCGTCCTTTGCCTTGTCCAGCACGGCGGTGATTTGTGCGCTCGTGTTCTCCGCTTCGCTCACGGCCTCTTGGTATTTTGCCCGCGCCGATTCCACATCGCCGTCTTCCTTCACGGCCTCCTGCGCGGCGGCCTCATAGAGCGTCTGCACATTTTCGTTCTGCTCGGTCAAGGCGGCTTCCAGCGTTTCTAACTCCGCCTGAACATCATCGGGCAGCGCCAGCACAATGTGCTTCACGCGCCGATACCCTTCGGGCATATACAGGCTCTCGCCGCCCGTTTGCAAAATTTCCTCTTCAAAGAGGGGGATATTGTCCTGATAGCGCTCCCGATAGACGGACACATACTGCTCGTCATAGTAAGCGCTGACCTCCTCGTCCGTAACAGTCAGGTCAGGACAATAGAGCGCCAGCACGCGCTGATAGAAATAGGCATATTCCAGCTCCTGCCGGAACGCATCCAGCGTGTAGCCGATGCTGTTCATAAACGCGGTGATTTCCGCGTCCGTGACATCGGAATAGGTTTCCTTCAGGGTCTCGCTTATCTGCTGCCACGCACTTTCATAGCTCTGCCGCGCCTGCTCATCCAGCGCCTTTTCCGTGGCCTCGTCAATGTCCCCCTGCCCCGCTTTTTTAAGCTGGTTTTGCAGCACGGCAAGCCCCACAAAGCGCTCCGCGGTGGTCTCGATCAGCTGCTGCTTCTGCGTGTCATTCAGCGCCATGCCATATGCCGCATACAGACCGTAGGTGACGTTTAAGGAGGTCTGCACGGTCTCGGCATCATATGTCACTGTGCCGACCTTGACCAC
>CAVJHY010000138.1:0-6221 GCA_963649405.1 bacterium | reverse complement strand
CCAAATATTTCTTGAGCGTTGCACGGACAGCGCCTACGCCGGTCAGCATTTCGGTGAACATGGTCTCGATCTTGTCGGCAAGACCGACTTTGTTCAAATCAATGCCGAACAGCACCTCGTTTTTCAGAATGTCGGTGAGTGCGCCCTTGGCGCTGTCGGGCTGACCGAAGGTGACATTTTTGAGCGCGGCTTGGAGCTGCGGCAGCATGGGGTCGGCGCTGAGAGGCATCTCATTGCCCGCATCGTCAATGCCCAAGAGGTAGCGCAGCCATCCGGCCAGCGCCAGCGGCAGTGCGACCAAGGCAGACGCATCCAAGTCGGGACGGGCAAAATAGCTCTTCAGGGTCTCGCCGAAACGCACGGGAATCTTCTGGCTTGTGTCCGTGGCAATGCGCTGCGGGGTGTCCGGCATGAAGGGGTTGGGCAGACGCTGTTCCACTACCTCGTCCAAGAACGCCTTGGGGCTTAAAATCTTCGGGTCTGTCACGACAGGCAGTCCTTCCTGATAGCCGAGGCGCTTGACCAGCGTTACAAGTTCCATATCGTGCATTTCATCGGCAATCAGATGATAGCCGAGCAGACAGCCATATACCGCCAGCGCCGTATGCAGTGGGTTTAAGCAGGTCGTGACCTTCATGCGCTCCGTGTTGTTCACAGTGTCTCGGTCGGTCATGTACACGCCCGCCTTTTCCAGCGCGGGGCGGCCGTTCGGGAAATTGTCTTCAATGACAAGGTACTGCGGCGCTTCAGCGTTGACAAAGGGCGCAATGTATGTTCCTTTTTTCGTGACGATCGTCGCCATGTCCTCAAGCCCCAAATCGGTAAGCTGATGTTCAATGACATCGGACGGTCTGGGCGTGATTTTGTCAATCATGCTCCACGGGAAGCTGACCTTCTGCTCGTTCTCCAGCCATTCCACAAACGCGGCGGGGACAAAACCGTTATCCAGCCAGCCGTGAGCAATTTTGAGAACGCTTGCCCTCAGCTTTTCGCCGTTGTGACTGCAATTATCCATGCTGACCATCGCAATGGGCTTGCCACAGACATTGAAGCGCTTGAAAAGCAACGCTGTCACCACGCTCATGGCGTGGCAGGGATTGGACGGCCCATTTGCAATGTCTTTGACGACAATTTCCTGCATTTCGCCGTGCATATTGTACAGCGCATAGCCCTTTTCGGTGATGGTGAAACTGACCATCTGCAGCGCCGGATTTTCAAACGCGGCGCATAGGGATAGCCAGTCTTTGAGGAAGCGCGGGCTGGCACGCAGCCCCTTTTCGATGGACGCAATGACCTTCTTGTCCGTTGAGCCGTCCGGCAGCAGGGTAACAAGCAGGGTCATAGAATCATGCGGGTCATAGATTTTGTCGATGATTTCATCATCAAAGGTTTCCGCTGCGACAATGCCCGTGTTTTCCAGCCCCTGTTCAAGCAGGGTCTGCTGCAAACCGGCGATGAAACCGCGGAAGATGTTTCCGGCACCAAAGTGTACCCAGTGCGGGGCATCGCCTGTCTGTGTACACATTTTTTTCCAGTCAAAGGAGGGAAGCGCGATGTGCGCTTCCCGCCAAGATGCAGAATTCAAAATATCCGGTTCATTCAGCTTCATTTGGCATTCTCCTTGCAGATAGCCTCCCACAAGCCGTTCAGGTAAGCCACGCCCAGAGCGCGGTCATACAGACCGTAGCCCGGTCGTCCCTTTTCGTCCCAAATCATGCGCCCGTGGTCGGGGCGGACATAGGTATCTGGGCAGAAATCATAGATGGCCTTCATGATGGCGTGCATATCCAAATCGCCGTCCGAGGACAGATGGGCAGCTTCTCTAAAGTGATGATAGCCCAAGTGCTTTACATTGCGCACATGCATCGCGCCGATTCTGTTCATCGCGCCGAAGTGCCGCACCATTTCAGGCACATCGTTGTTCGGGTCAGAGCCGAGCGAGCCGGTGCAGAGGCAGAGCGTGTTTGCGGGCGAATCATGCAGGGCGACCATCTTGTCAAAGTCCGTCTGACTGTGCGCAATGCGCGGCAGACCGAAAATCGGCCAAGCGGGGTCGTCGGGATGGCAAGCCATCTTCACACCGACCTCTTCGCACACGGGAATGACAGCGTCCAAGAAATACTTGAAATTTTCGCGCAGTTTGTCGTTCGTCATGCCCTCATAGCCCTTCAAGGTCTGTTCGAGCAGGCTCAGGCGCTCCGGCTCCCAGCCGGGCAGGGAGAAGCCGCAGGACGCTTCGGCGGTGCGCCGCACGATTTCTAAGGGACCCATTTCGCCTAAATCTTTTTCGTCAAAGTACAGGCTGTTCGAGCCGTCCTCTGGAATCACGCGAGCCAAGTCCGTGCGCAGCCAGTCAAACACGGGCATGAAGTTGTAGATGATGACCTTCACGCCGTATTTCGCCAAGCGGCGGATGGTGGTGCAGTAGTTTTCGATGTACTGGTCGCGGGTAGGCAGACCGAGCTTGATATCCTCATGGACATTCACACTCTCGATGACCTCTAATTCCAAGCCGCCCGCGTGTACCTCTTCGACAAGAGCGCGGATTTCGTCCTCTTCCCAAGCGATACCGGCGGGCTTATCCAAAAGCCCCATCAGGCCGCTCATGCCGGGAATTTGCCGGACATAGCGCAGCGGAATCGGGTCATCCTTGCTGCCGTACCAGCGGAATGTCATTTTCATGAAAATTGCTCCTTACTGCATGAACAGGCGCGGCAGGAACAGGCTGATTTCGGGAATGAAGGTAATCAGCAGCAACGCAACGATCATGCAAAGATAGAAGGGCAGGGTCGCCTTAACCACGCGCTCCATCGGCACTTTGGACACAGCAGAGCCGATGAACAGCACAGAGCCGACCGGCGGGGTGAGAAGACCGATGCCGCAGTTCAGCATCATCATAATACCAAACTGGATTTTGTCGATACCGATGCTCTCCGCGATAGGCAGCAGAATGGGAGTGGCAATCAGGATAATCGGAGCCATGTCCATGATGCAGCCCAAGATGAGCAAAATCAGGTTAATGAGCAGCGCCAGCACGATGGGGTTGCTGGAAACGCTGGTGATAAGGTCAGCCGCAAACTTCGGAACATGGAGGATGGTCAGGCAGTAGCCGAAGGCCGCAGAGGTGGCAATAAGAATCAGCACGATGCTCAGGGTTTCCACGCACTCGTTCAGCGACTTCCAAACGCCCTTCCAGTTCAGTCCCTTGTACACATACACGCTGACAAACAGCGAATAAACGACGGCGATAGCGGCGCTCTCAGTGGCGGTGAACACACCGGCAACCACGCCGACAACCACAATCAGGATGGCAGCCAAAGCCCAAATGGATTGCTTGCATTGCTTCAGGAATTTTTTGATGCTGAACGGCTCGCCCTTGGGATAGCCGCGCTTTACGGAGATGATGTACGAGCCGACCATCAGGCACAGGCACAGGATAGCGCCGGGGATGTAACCGGCCATGAACAGAGCGCCTACGCTCACGCCGCCGGCGGAGGTGGCATAAATGACCATGTTGTGGCTCGGCGGAACGAGGATGCCTTCCACAGAGGAGGTAATGGTCAGCGCGGTGGCAAAGTCGTCGTCATAACCCTGCTCAACCATCATGGGGATGATGATGGAGCCGAGGCTCGCGGTGTCCGCAGCAGCGGAGCCGGAGATGCCGCCGAAGAAGTAGCTGTCCACGCAGTTGACCATCGCCAAGCCGCCGCGCATCCAGCCAACCAGAGAATTTGCTAAGGCGACCAGCTTATCCGATATGCCGCCTGTACCCATCAAACAGCCCATCGTGATGAAGAAGGGAACGGCCATCAGGCTGTAAGACCAAATGCCCTTGACCATCTGAATCGGCAGGGTGGTGAGACCGGTGCCCATGTTCAGGAAGCAAAGAACGGTGGAAACGCCCACGGCATACGCAATCGGTACGCGCAGGATAATGAGCAGAAGGAAGGAACCGAGTAATATAGCAATCGACAGAACATCAGGGGTCATACGCCTTCCACCTCCTGTACGTCAGCTTTTTCTTCTTCCTCCACAAAGAAGGAACGAATGACGCGATAAATATCTTCGATTTCAAAAACAATCATGCCGACACCGGCAATCGGAACAGGAAGATACATCCACAGCTTGCTTAAAGTCGGGATGGATTCATACTTACCAAACTTGGCGAGCGGGCCTGTGCAGACCTGAGAGCCGTAAACGACCATGACCACGCCCAGCGCCAGAACGATGATGTCGCTGATTAAGTCAGAAACCTTGATGAAATTCTTCGGGAAATACTTGTCAAACGCCGTCATGCGGATATGCGCACCGCGGCGGATGGCGATGGCGGCAGACAAAACGGCCATGTAGACCATGAATGTGAGCACCATCTGTTCGCCCCACGGCATGGCGGGGAAAATGTAGTTGGGAACATAACGCTGAATAACAGTCAGAATTGCAATGATGATATCCGCAATCAGCAAAATTTTGCAGATGAACATCAGGATTTTGTCCGTAATGTCATAGACAATTTTCAGCTTATCCAAAGCCTTAAAGATTTTCGGCATTGTCTGACGACCCCTTCCGCTAAAATCTCGTAAAGATAAAACGCAAAAATGTTTTATTAAAGGGGAGGAGCAGGCTTTCCGCTCCTCCCCCTGCAGAACTAACGAATGTTCAGCTTAGATGACTGTTTTGAAGAAATTACTGCGCATACTGCATGTCAACGATCTTCTGATAGAGCTCAGCCTGATCCGCAGTGTTCTTTTCGATGGTTTCCTTGCAGGTTTCCGCCCAAGCAGCCTTGTCTTCGACTTCGATGACATGGACACCGTCCGCCTTGAGCTGCTCAAGCACTTTAGCTTCTTCAGAAGCGCTCAGCTCGGCGTTGTAAGCCTGAGTCAGCTTGCCGGCTTCCATGATGGCGTTCTGCTGGGACTCATCCAGCTTCGCCCAAGCCATGTCGGTGATGACAATCTGGATAGCGCCGAGGGTGTGGCCGTCCAGCATCAGATAGGGAGCAACTTCCGGGAAAGCGTTGGACTTGTAGTTCGCAATGGGCTGCTCAGCACCGTCCACAACGCCGGTCTGCAGCGCGCTGTACAGCTCGGTGAAGGAAACCACGGTGGGGTTAGCGCCAAGGTTGGTGACCATGCCGGTCATAACCGGGTCTTCAGAAACGCGGATCTTCATGTCCTTCAGGCTGTTGATGTCGGTGACTTCTTTGCTGAAGAAGAAGTGACGGAAGCCTTCCTCGCCGTAGCAGATACCGCGCAGGGGCAGACCAACTTCCTGCGGCTCATTCAGGAATTCCTGAGCCAGCTCGCTGTTAGCGAAGTTCCAGAAATGCTCGCGGCTCACGAAGGTGTAGGGGATGGAGAGCAGGGTGGCCTTCTTGCAGCCATAGGAGGTGAACTGGAACGCGGAGAAACGGCCGATGTCAACCGTGCCGCTGCCGCTGAGGATACCGTCCAGCACCTGAGCTTCAGTGCCCAGAACGCCGGAATGCTGAATGTTGATGATGACGGTGCCGTTGGTCAGCTCTTCAACCTTTTCTTTGAAGAAGGTCGCGGTCTTGCCAACGATGGTGTCCAGCGGGTTAACCTCGCTGTAGGTCAGGGTGACGGTGTCTGCCAGAGCTGCGGTGCAGCCAAGCACGAGCACGAGAGCCAGAACGAGCGCAAGAACCTTTTTCATAAATGAAGCCTCCTGTTATTTCTTCCGTGTTTCGTGAGGAAAAAATCATCCCTCATAAAACATCTGCTTGTCCGCATTATAGCATAGCTTTTCCCGTTTGTCTACTAGTATACAAGCTAAAATTTTGCTAAGATGTAGCATTACAATAGATGTGAGACCGCATGGGTAGAAAAAGAAGATTGAACCTGTTAGAATAAAGTCAACACAACCAAACGAACGGAAAGGAACAATCGTCATGGAAAGTGTAGCTCAGAAGAAGCGGTATTTGCAACATGAATTAACGACAAAAGTTCGGGCGGTGAAGCTGTATCGGCAGGAGAAAGACATACAGTTTGTGTGTCGGAGATACCATATATCAAAGGCATCACCGCACATTTGAGCGCGTTGCTGAAGTGTGCGGTGATGTCTATAGAACACAAGATCATCCACAAGACGATTCGACCATGAACATCGTGGCACAACGGGAAGGCGGAGCGCAGTTACCGCAGCAATCAGGAGAGATTTTATAATTACCTGAGGTTCTATTCCTTTGAAGATCTGCAGCT
>CAVJHY010000137.1:0-6238 GCA_963649405.1 bacterium | reverse complement strand
CATTTGTGCGGTGCTGCCCTAGAGATATTTTTTGAATTCCTCACTTAGCCGTTCACTCATGACAATGTGGCCGTAATCAGATGGATGGATACCGTCTGCCGAAAGCAGTGACCAATCCGGCATCAGTTTTTCAGGAGCGAAAAAATGCAGATTGGGCAGTTGCAGCGTTTGAACACACTCTTCAACGACCTTGTTAAAGGCATCGCGTTTGGTCGTTGCCCACACACCTGAGGTGATGCCCGTGGCGATAACGGGTACAGTGGCATGCCCAAGCGCAATGACTTTCAGCATATATAGAATACGACATTTAAAGGCATCAATGGAAAATTCCTCCAGCATATTTGCGCCAAGCTCGATGAAGAATGCATCGCCCTGAACGCATTGGGCGATATAATCAGCTAACTTCGGTGCGGCTTTCATGCTGCCGCTGAAACCGAGATTGATGATATCCATCTTGAGCCATCGTGCGGTGAGCTGCGCAAAGCAATTACAGTTGGAGCGGGCAAGCCCACCATGTGTGATGGATGAACCGATGCAGACAAGCGTCTTTTCCGGTAGCTCGTCTGCCCTTGGCAGGCGCACTTCAAGTCCCTCGTGACCGATATACTGAACGCTACTGCGGTTGTTTAGGAAAATGCGGCACAGCCTGTTCGGAAAGCGTCCGGCAGGCAAGGTATCAAGCGCAGATGGAAAAGCGATCTGTACCGGCGTAATCACTCCGCAGGGGAGTGTAAAAACGGTGGGGACTTGATAGTCACCCCAGAAGACAACCGCCTCGCCGTCTATATCCCGCGCAAGCAGATACACCGCGCCGCCGAGTTTATTTATCGGATGCTCATTGACATAAAAACGAATTTCCACACTGCGGCAAAGGTCAGCAGCATAAGCATCGACAGATGTTCTTACTCCATCTGGCAGACGCTGCAGACGATAGCCCGGATAGGCAGAATCAGCGGGCATTGCCGAAACATTGTGAAAGGATAGACCATCAAAAATCATGATGCATTGCTCCTAAAAAGCGCTTCCTTCATGACGAAGGAAGCGCTCATTTGTCTTATTCTCCAAGATATGCTTTCCGCACATTATCGTTGTTCAGAAGCTCGGAGGCGCGACCTTCCATGGTGATGCGGCCGGTTTCCAGCACATAGGCGCGGTCAGCCACTGAAAGCGCCATCTGCGCGTTCTGTTCGACCAGCAGGATGGTAACGCCAGCACGGTGCAGCTCCTTCACGATGTCAAAAATCTGCTCCACCAGAATGGGGGCAAGACCCATTGACGGCTCGTCCAGCATCAGCAGCTTGGGCTTGCTCATCAGAGCGCGGCCGATGGCCAACATCTGCTGCTCGCCGCCGGACAAGGTTCCCGCAATCTGCTTTTCGCGCTCCTTCAGGCGGGGGAAGCGCTGGAAAACATCTTCAATGGAGGCATCAATTTCATTCGCCGGACGGGAATAGCCGCCCATTTCAAGATTTTCTTTGACGGTCATTTGCTGGAAAATGCGGCGGCCTTCGGGACAGAGCGCCATGCCAAGGAAGACGATTTTGTTACAAGGCATGCCCGTCAAATCCTTGCCGTCAAAGGTGATATGCCCGGTGCGAGGCTTCATCAGACCGGAAATGGTGTTCAGGGTTGTGGATTTGCCCGCGCCGTTCGCACCAATTAGGGTAACGATTTCGTCCTCAAACACCTCAAAGGAGATGCCTTTAATCGCATGAATGTTGCCGTAATAAACATGCATATTATCAACTTTCAGCAGACTGTTCATGCGTTTTCCTCCTTCTTTTTGCCCAAGTAGGCTTCAATGACAACGGGGTTTGCCTGAATTTCTTCCGCCGTACCCTTGGCAATGACGCGGCCGTAATTCAGCACACAGATGCCCTCGCAGATGCCCATAACCAGCTTCATATCATGCTCAATCAGCATGACGGCAATCTGGAACTGGTCACGGATTTTGATGATGTTGCCCATCAAATCCTCGGTTTCGTGCGGATTCATGCCCGCTGCCGGTTCGTCCAAGAGGAGCAGACAGGGGTTGGTTGCCAGCGCACGAACGATTTCAAGGCGGCGCTGAGCGCCGTAGGGGAGAGAGCCTGCCTTGTAATCGGCCATGTCCTGCATATCGAAAATGGAGAGCAGCTCCAGTGCCTTTTCGTGCATCTTCTTTTCCTGCTGCCAGAAGGCGGGCAGACGGAAGATGCCGGAGAACATTCCGTATTTGATTTGGTTATGCAGACCGATGCGCACATTGTCCTCCACGGACATATTGCTGAACAGGCGGATGTTCTGGAAGGTGCGGGCGATGCCCAAGCGGTTGGCTTGCTCTGCGGACAGGGTTGCCGTGTCCTTGCCGTTGATCATGACCGTGCCGGTGGTGGGCTGATAAACCTTGGTGAGCAGATTAAACACGGTGGTTTTGCCCGCGCCGTTTGGTCCAATCAGGCCGGCGATTTCCGTTTTGCCGATGGTCAGGTTAAAATCTTCAACGGCCTTCAGACCGCCAAATTCAATGCCTAAGTGACTGGCTTCCAGAACGGGCTGCTTGTCAATATCGCGCTCCGGCACGATAGAATGGCTCGGCACCGGCACCATGCGGGTTGTCGGTTTAAATTTCTGCTGGCTCATTTATGCTTGACCTCCTTCCGGCGCGACAGGCGCTTTCTTCTTTTTCTTGAACAGGCGGCGCTTTAAGACGGTGAAGAAGGTAATCAGCTTTGGGTTGTTGGTCAGCAGCATGACCAGAATCAGTACGATGGCATAGACCAGCATACGATAATCGCTGAATGCACGAAGCACTTCCGGCAGCACGGTCAGCAGCGCGGCAGCGATGACAGAGCCGCGGATATTGCCGATACCGCCCAGCACCACGAACACCAGCACCAGAATGGAGGTGTCAAAGCTGAACTTAGAAGCAAGTACTGAGGAATAATTCAGGCCGTACAGCGCACCCGCCATGCCCGCCAGTACAGCGGAGACGACGAACGCCATCATCTTGTATTTGGTAACGCGGATGCCGACGGATTCCGCCGCGATGCGACTGTCACGGATGGCCATAATCGCACGGCCGGAACGACTGTTGATTAAGTTCAACACGACCATCAGCGCGAAAATGATGAGCGCAAAACCCATGACAAAGGTGGAAATTTTCGCAACGCCCGTTGCACCCGCAGGACCGTTCACGACCATTTTTCCGGCAATGGATGGATTGTTGAAAGAAATGTGCAGCGCCGCACCGTCCACGGACACATACAGGCAATTCAGCACATTGCGGATGATTTCGCCGAACGCCAAGGTAACGATTGCCAGATAGTCGCCGCGCAGACGAAGCACGGGAATGCCAATCAGCACGCCCGCGATGCCCGCAAAGATGCCGCCGGTGATGATGGCGAGAATTAGGCGGACGGTGGTGTTGGTCAGGTTAAAGGCGGACAACAACCATGTGGACATGATGATGCCGGAAAACGCGCCGACACTCATGAAGCCCGCATGACCCAAGGACAGCTCGCCGGAAATGCCGACCGTTAAATTTAAGGACACGGCCATGACAATGTACACGCAGATGGGAATGAGCTGACCCTTTAAGGAGCGGCTCATCTTAAACCACGGAAGCTGACCGGAGATGGACATTTGGCAGATGATAAAGGCTATGATGACAATGGCGTAGGTGATTGAATTGCTCAAGGTGTTTTTGCTGATTTTTTTTGTTTTCATTCCGCTCACCTCACACTTTCTCACGCACCTGCTTGCCAAGCAGACCGGTCGGCTTAAACAGAAGAACGACAATCAAAACGGCGAAAACGAAGGCATCGCCAAGCTCGGTTGATACATACGCCTTGCCCAAGATTTCGATGACACCCAGCAGTACGCCGCCCAGCATCGCGCCGGGAATCGAGCCAATGCCACCGAAGACAGCCGCAGTAAATGCCTTGATGCCGGGCATGGAGCCTGTGGTAGGCTGCAGGGTGGGGTAGGCGGTGCAGAGCAGAATGCCCGCAACAGCCGCAAGCGCAGAGCCGATGGCGAAGGTGGTTGAAATGGTCAGGTTGACATTGATGCCCATCAGCTCGGCAGCGCCCCTGTCCTCGGACACGCCGCGCATGGCTTTGCCCATCTTGGTCTTGCCCGTGAACAGCGTGAGCGCCACCATGATGACGATATTGGCCAGCACGGTGATGATCATTTCCCAGCTAATCAAAAGCTGACCGTCAAACAGGGTGATATTTTCACCGAAGTTAAACAGCATGGGGAAGGATTTGGGGTTTGAACCCCAAATGAGCTGCGCGATATTTTGCAAAAGGTAGCTCATACCGATGGCGGTAATCAGCACGGCCAAGGAGCTGGCCTGACGCAGCGGTTTATAGGCCAAACCTTCAATGACAATGCCCAGCACCGTGCAGACAGCCATTGCGCACAGAATGGAGAGAATGGGGGGGAGACCCCAATACTGCGTGGCGCAGAAGGAAATATACGCGCCAATCATGATGACATCGCCATGCGCAAAGTTCAGCATTTTGGCAATGCCGTAGACCATCGTATAGCCGAGCGCGATGATGGCGTACACGCTGCCAAGACTGATGCCGTTCATTAAATAGGAAAGGAAAATGGTCATGTACTCTTCAACCCCTTGACGTCTCTGTGTTATATGGAAAGTAACCAACGGCGGTTTCCCACGGTTGGTTACAGTTTTTAATAAATACAAAATCGCTGCTCCATCCGCCTTTCGGGTGGAGCAGCGGATTTTATACCATTTTAGTCAACGCCGACATACACGCCGTCAACAATCTTCACGGCCTTCGGATCCTTGGTGACTTCGCCAGTGGCGCTCCAAGTCATCGTGCCGGTTACGCCGGCGACTTCGATAGTGGGGAAGACTTCAATCAGCTTCTCGCAGCAATCTTCCATAGAGGTGTCAGCGGTGATGCCGGCAGCCTGAATCGCAGTGTACAGCGCATAGATGGCATCGTAGCCGTCAGCAGCAAACTGGTCGGGAGTCGCATCGCCGTAAGCGGCCTTGTAAGCGGCGACAAACTTGGCACTCTTTTCCTCGGTAGAGTCCGCAGAGAAGGGAGTCAGGAGGTAAACGCCTTCAACCAGAGAGGTGTCAATGCCTTCGATGTTCAGGATGCCGTCCATGCCGTCCACGCCGAAGAACACGGGCTTGTAGTCAACAGCGGCAGCCTGACGGAGAATGTTGTAAGCGGGGGTGTAATACATCGGCATGAAAACGAGGTCAGCGCCGTTCTGCTTCGCATCAGCAACCTGCACGGAGAAGTCCGTGGTGGTGTCAGCGGGGAAGGTGGTCACGGAAACGATTTCAAGACCAAGCTCTTGAGCCTTCGCAGAGAAGGTCTGGTAGATGCCGGTGGAGTAGGTATCGCCATTGTTGTAGATGACAGCAATCTTGGTGCCGAGCTGATGCTGATAGATGTACTCAGCAGAGGCACTGCCTTGGTTCGGGTCAGTGAAGCAGACTTGGAACACATTATCCTTGTCGTTGATAACAGCCATAGAGGAGGCAGAGGGAGTCAGCATGAAAATGCGGTCATTGTACGCTTCCGCGCTGACAGCCACGCAAGCACCGGTTGTAACCGTGCCGGCGAGCATCTGAGCGCCCCAGTCGAGCAGGGTGTTGTAGGCGTTGACAGCCTTTTCACCATCGGCTTCGTCGTCCTGTGCGTTCAGTTCAAGCTGAATGCCGCCCAGTGCGTTGATCTCATCTACGGCGAGCTGCTCACCCTGCTTAACAGAAATACCATAGCTTGCGGCCGAGCCGGTCATCGGGCCAGATGTGCCGATTTTAATCGTGCCTTCAGCGTTCGCTGTAAGCGCCAGCGACAGAACCATCAGCATAGCCATAACCATTGAGAGTAATTTGCGCGTCGTCATGAGATCAGTCCTCCTTGAAGAAATTTTAAAGTTTCTTCGGTGTCGAAGAAAACTTTTGCACATTATAGCACGATTTGGTATGATTGCAATACCATTTTTGTACATCTTTTGTTTTCTTTATTAACAAATTTTTAACGCGGGTCGAATAATTGCCTGATTTTCCTTTTTTGTCAAAAAAGAGAAATCAGGAGCGAAGCAAAAATATACTTTGGTATCTTTACTTCACTCCTGTCAACATATTTTATTTTCCGGCAGCTTTTCCTAAATAAGCCGCCTTCACACCGGGATCGTCCAGCAAATCCTTGCCCGTTCCCTGCATACCGAGCATACCCGTTTCCAGCACGAAGGCATAGTC
>CAVJHY010000136.1:0-6249 GCA_963649405.1 bacterium | reverse complement strand
AGCATAAAAAATTGCCTCCTGCAAAGGGGACTTGGTCTTCCAAATCCCCCGATTCGTTATCGATACGCAGTATAGCACAAATGGGGGCAAAATACAAGAAAATAGAGCCGCGTAACTCGGCTCTAAATTGAAAAAATATTTGTTAAGGATTTATAAAAAGTGAAAAAGTCAACACGGTGTACAATGCAAATAAAATTGAGGAAGCGGACACTCAGACGGGGGTCTTTAAACCACGGACGAATGTTCCTTCCTCGTGGGAGACGCCACCGTCAAACGGCTCAAAGACCACGGGAGCAAACACTCCCAACGGGCTACTCGCCTCCAACGGAAATGTATCACAGGATGGCGAAAATGTCAATAATAATTCCGCGGAAAATCAGAAATTATCTTTGAAGGACGAAGACGAAATCGAGGACGAGTACATCAAGTAGGAGGGCAATGACCGCAGCGCTGACCTGATCCGTGAGGGGTATGAGGGCGTGATTGCGCCAATGATGCAGAGTATAAGAGTATATATAAAAGACATACTTTCCCGCCGAAAGCGGAATCCATTCCGCATCGCCGACAGGCTTCGTCTGTTTTTACCGGCCTTTGCCAATAGCTGGTGGCGGAGCCGTATAGAATCGGCAAGGCCGCAGCGGGAGAAGTCCCAATGAGCAAAGGAGCTTGGCAAGCAGCAGTAAAACCGACCGATTATTACGAATTGAGGGGCGAAATCAAAATCATGAAGAATCGTTTACGATTCGAGAGGGAGTTTCATTCCTATCAGATTTTCCGTGAAGGCAAAAGATACGACTTTTTGCCTTCACAAAAAATCTGCAAGCTCGAACAAACGAACCTTTATTTCATTGCTCGGAAAATTACGACCCAATCGGGAAGTCACCTTCGATGAGGACACGCTGGGTTGCGGCACCGGCGATGCCATCTTGTTTGAGACCCTTGGCCTTCTGGAATTTCTTCACGGCCTCGTAGGTGGCGTTTCCGTAACGGCCGTCCACCGTGCCGGAGAAGTAGCCCTGCTTCTTCAAGTAGGTCTGAAGGGTCTTCACAGGCGCACCGCTGTCGCCGAGACGCAGGGTGATATAGTCCGAACCGGAGGGCGGGTTCGTCACCGTGCGGTAGGAGGGCGGGTTGGTCGCCGAGGAGGAAGAAGAATCATCATCGTCATCATCGCTGCTCGATGCGGATGCACTCTTCGGGCTGCCGGTGAACAGCTTGGTCAGCGTTGTGCCGCCCGCCACACCGTCCTGCTTGAGACCGTTGTTCTTCTGGAACGCCTTGACCGCCTCTGTGGTGGCAGAGCCGAATGAGCCGTCAATGGTGCCGCTCAAATACTTAAGTTCCTTCAGTTTGCGCTGCAAAGTCTTCACGGCGGCCGTGTTGGTTGCGCCTTCCTTTAAGGAAATGCCGATGATGCCGGAAGAGGTGGAAGCCTTCTTCGCGCTGGATTTATAGAGTGCGGTCAATGTCAGATAGCCCGCGATGCCGTCCGAATAAGAAGTATTGCGCTTCTGGAAAGCAATGACGGCTGCCTCGGTGATGCTGTCAAACTTGCCGGTCGCCTTGCCGTTCAAATAGCCCAGTGCAATCAGGCGTTCCTGCATCTTCGTCACCTGTGTACCGGAAGAGCCAACTTTGAGGTAGGTATTCTTGCTGACAACTGGGGTTGCGGTGGCCTTGGGGGTGGGGGTCACGGTGGGCTTGGCGGTGACTTTGCTGGTTGCCAGCTTTTCAAGCGTCTTCGTGCCTGCAACACCGTCCGCATTCAGGCCGACAGCCTTCTGAAACGCCTTGACCGCTTTTTCGGTTGCCGCGCCGAACGAGCCGTCCACAGAGCCGGTCAAGTAGCCCAGATTTTTGAGCTTCTGCTGCAATTCGCGCACAGCCTGACCCGTGGAGCCTTTCTTCAGCACCGTGGAGGGCGTGGGAGAGGGTGTCGGGGTCGGGGTGTCCGTCGGCACAATTGTACCGGTCGTATCAACGCCGATGATGGTGATGCCGCCAGAAGAAGTGCCGGTCGCGGTCGGCTCATCGGTTCGCACATCGGGGAAGATGACGAGCTGACCCGTGCCGGTTGTGGGCGTGGGGGTTGCCGTCGGCTCGACGCTCTGGGAATAAACGGGGTAAGGCACACTGCCGTTATAGACGGAATCCGTGCCGCCCTGAATGACCTCCGGCTCTGTATAGCAGCCGCTTAAAACCGTTGCCACAAGGAGCAACAGGACAAGCAGCAGAGCTTTCTTTCGGGTAAGCTGTTTCATATGCATCCATCCCTTCCAATTCAAGAGCAAAGAGAGCGTTTTTTCTCTCTCCATATATTAAACGATTTGGACGGCAGTTTTGTTGCGCCGGACGAAAATATTAGTCGTCCACTACTTCCTTTAAGCCGTCCGTATAGTGCCATACGGCAAAGCCCTCGCGCTGCGCCGCTTCGATGTTGCTGAGCGTGTCATCAATAAACAGCGCGTCCTGCGGCTGAAAGCCGTATCGTTCGCAGAGGATTTGGAAAATGCGGGGTGCAGGCTTGCAGATATGCTCGTGCGCGGAGACGACACCGCCGTCAAACAGGGAGAAGAAGGACGAAAACCGCGTCTTCGTGCGCTCGAATGCGGGCGTAGAATAGTTGCTCAGATAATAGAGCTTCTTGCCCATTGCCTTTAGTTCGGGAATCTGCTCAGACATTTTGAGCGCACATTCATGCTCGCAGAAATTGTCCAGCAGGTTGCTGACGGTCAGATAATCTTCAGGGTCATCCGTGTGCGCAGCCTCGCACATCATCCGTGCTAACGCGCCGGTGTGCATCAACCCCGTATCGATAATCCCCCACAGGCCGCTTTCAAACACGCCGGAAAAGAGCTGCTTCGCCTTTTCGGGTCGAAAAAAGCCCTTGGCGATGATTTTCGGATCAAAGCGCACCAGCACATTGCCCACATCGAAGACTAAAATGTCCTTCTGTAGCAGCCGTTCGTCCACAGCGACCCTCCTCTTTCCCGCTCTTTCTACGCTTTATAGCATATCATATTTTCTGCTCAATTACAATCATTCAGACCGAGAATTTTTACAATTTTATGACGAAATATTTCCTTTTCGTCACGAATGGGCATCTTATCAAATAAACCTTTGGGGATGAGAGAAGGGGCGCAACCCCTTCTCTTAATTCCGCAACACCGGCTTTGCTGGTGTGAGGAGCGGTTGGAATACCTCTTCTTCTATCAATATCTGACCGTAAATCGAGATGGCTTTGCCATCCGATTTACAGGAAATTGATGTTCAAATGAAAGCACGATGTATCGGGATTTCATTTGGCAGAGGGGCAAAAAGTATTTTTGAGCCTCTGCATTTTCGGCAGGAAAAACGAGGATATATGTTGAAATAATTTTTGTCCTATCAATATATAAGGAGCATGAAGCGCATGGAAAGAAATGACGGGCGCAAACCCGAACAGCTTAGAGAGCATGAAATCATCCCGAATTTTGTCCCGACGGCGGACGGAAGCTGCCTCATCCGCACGGGAAACACCCGTGTCATCTGCACGGCCTCCGTAGAAGAGAGCGTGCCGCCCTTCCTGCGCGGCAAGGGCGAGGGCTGGGTAACGGCGGAATACGCCATGCTGCCTGCCTCCACGGGACGGCGCAAGGCGCGAGACGGCGTGAAGAAGGACGGACGCGGCGTGGAAATCAGCCGCTTAATCGGGCGTGCCTTGCGTCAGGCGGTGGACAGACGCTGGCTGGGCGAATGCACCATCACCGTGGACTGCGATGTCATGACGGCGGACGGCGGCACGCGCACGGCGGCCATCACAGGCGGCTTTGTGGCGCTGACCTTGGCCATCCAAAAGCTCATGAAAAAGGGGCTGCTCAAAGAATCCCCCATCATTCATCATATCGCCGCCGTGAGCGCGGGCATCTGGCAGGGAACGCCCTGTCTTGACCTTTGCTATACGGAGGATTCGACCGCCGGAACGGACATGAATTTTGTCATGAACGAGGAAGGCGGCTTCATTGAGCTGCAAGGCACGGGCGAAGGTGCGGCGTTTTCTCGATCGGAGCTGGAGAGCCTGATTGCACTGGGCGAAAAGGGCTGCAGGGAGCTGATTCAGCTTCAAAAAAGCATCTTGGGCGAGGCAGCTGCGCTCATAGGTCAGAAGCACACTTTGGTGTTGGCGAGTAACAACGCGCACAAAATTACCGAATTAAAGGCCATGCTGGGCGAGGGTGTCCGCGTTCTTTCCATGCGCGAGGCAGGCTTTGAGGGCGACATTGAGGAGAACGGCAAGACCTTTGAGGAAAACGCCCGCATCAAGGCACAGACCGTGGCGAAGGCAACCGGCTATGCGGCGCTGGCGGACGACAGCGGCCTTTCCGTGGACGCGCTGAACGGTGCGCCGGGCGTGTATTCGGCGCGATACGCGGGCGAGCATGGGAATGACAAGAAGAACAATGCCCTGCTCATTCAAAATCTGTCCGCCATTCAAAAGCCGTGGACGGCGCGTTTCGTCTGCGCAATGGCGCTCTGTCTGCCCTCCGGTCTCACTTTGGAAAAGCGCGGCGAATGCTTAGGCGAAATCATCGAGGAAGCCCGCGGCGAGGGCGGCTTTGGCTATGACCCGCACTTCCTGTGCAAGACCGGCGAGACCTTCTCCGAAATGTCCGCCGGGGACAAAAACCGCGTGTCGCATCGGGCGATGGCCATGCAAGCCATGCTGCCGCTCATAAAGGAAGTTCTATGACATTTTCAAAACGCATTCTTGTTTTGTCCGATTCACACGGCGCTTCGCTGTCCTCCCTGCTCATGCGTGCCGAGAGCATGGGCGCGTTCAACGCGGTCATCCACTTGGGCGACGGCTTTTATGACCTTGATCCCTATACCGCCGAGCTGCCCGTCCTCTATCAGGTGGGCGGTAACTGCGATTTTATGCGCGGCGAAAAAGAAATTCTGATTCCCGATTTCGGTCCGATGATTCTGGCAACGCACGGGCATTGCTATGCCGTCAAATCCGGTCTTTCCGCATTGGAATACCATGCGCGGGAGGTCGGCGCGAAAGCGGCACTCTTTGGGCATACGCATCGCCCCATGCAGGAGGGCAGGGGCGGGCTGCTGCTCTTAAACCCCGGCGCGGCGTATGATGGGCATTTTGCGATTCTCTGCATTGATAATCACGGAGAAATGCTGGCACAGATGTACTGATTTCCTCTAAGAAAGGACTGCTTCATGCCATGAAAACCAAAAGGCTGGACTACCGCGCAGGTATGCTGGTGCTGATACTGCTTGGCTTTTGCACGGTGCTATCGGGCGTTTTGAAATCCATGCAGTCCTTTTCTAAAGAGCCGGCGAGCCTTTCCTTTGTCGGCGAATACAGCTTGGACGGGCAGAGCTTTCAGCTGCTCACCGACACCAGCAACTTGGTCGGACAGACGCTGATTCTGCGCGGTCATTTTCAGTCTTCCCTTGAAAACGGCGCTCTGCCGGAGGGCGCAACGGTCAACTTTTGCTTGGAGCATTTGAGCTTTCGCCTATTCGTAAACGCCGAAGAAGTTTGCTCAGAACAAGCCTGCACGGAAGAAACAGACGGCTGTCTTGCACAGTGCGGGCGCGAATGGGCGCAGTGGGTCAGCACGGGGCTGACTGCGGAGGACACCGTTGAAATCCGATTAGCCAACCTCCATGCCTTGGGCAATGCCGGGGCTTTTCGGAATTTTCTCAACCGTCTGTTGCTCGGCTCCGACACCTTCCTGCATTCCTATGTAGAAATGCACTGTCTGACCGAGTGGGCGCTGGGCATTTGCGCCGCCTTCTCTGCCCTGCTCATGCTGGGGCTGGCCATCAGTTTCCGCAAGCGCAATCCCGCCACGGAGCGTCATCTTTTGCATTGGGGTCTGATGGTGCTGATCACCGGCATTTTCTTTGTGGTGGATGCGGATGATTTCGCCTTCCGCTACCCGCAGCCCACGGTCGGCACCTATGGGCGGCAGGTCTGCCTGATGGTGGATTCTGCCCTGCTTGCCTGCTGCGTGACGGATTTGTTAAAAGACAAATTGCGCACGGCAGCGCGGACAGTGCGGGTGCTTTTGTTTGCGGCGATTATGGCTTCCCTGATTTTGGTGCTGCTGGGGCGCATGGCCATCATGGACACTTGGTATGTCTGGATGCCCGCGCAGCTTCTGACGCTCGTTATCCTCATGGTCTGCTGTCTCCTCGCGGTGTTTCGCTATCACGAGCAATGGCTGTATTTAGGCTACCCCTTAATGC
>CAVJHY010000135.1:0-6281 GCA_963649405.1 bacterium | reverse complement strand
CTACCAGACGCATAGCGCTGACTATGAAGCAATGTACACTTCAGCCAAGGCACAGCTTGAGGCCGGCAGCTATGACGAAGCGCGTGTCGTGTTCGCATCTCTTGGCAGCTATTCAGACAGCGCAACCATTGTAATTTGGTGTCTTTGCTGTGCAATACTTCCGTGCCGACAACTAAAAGATGAATACATATCAATAAAAAATTTGAAACCTATCAGTTTAAGTAAGCATCGTATAAATGATATGGCACAAATTATAACAAATTTATATTAATGCTGAATCGCGCAAAGATTCATTAGTCTTTTATTTATTTTCTTTCGTCTGTTGATAATCATATGCTAACGGAGTTGACAAACCCGCACATATGTTCTAAAATTGGATTGTTCTGTTGCGGGACAAAATGGAGTGATTTTTTTGCGCATTTTGGGGATTGATCCGGGGCTGGCAACGATGGGATACGGCGTTGTGGATACGGACGGGCGCAAGCCTGTATTAGTGGCGACCGGTGCGGTCATCACCACGCCGGATATGCGGATGTTTGACCGTCTGCACAAAATCTACTCGGATGTGCGTGATTTGCTGACCTTGTACAAGCCGGATGATATTGCCTTTGAAGAGCTGTTTTTTGCACGGAATGTCACCACGGCACTCAATGTTGGCGCGGCTCGCGGGAGCGCCCTGTGTGCCTGTGCCGAATTTACGAAAAGCATTTATGAATATACACCGATGCAGATTAAGCAGGCGGTGGTCGGCTACGGCAAGGCGGACAAGCATCAGGTGCAGCACATGGTAAAAATGCTTCTGAATTTGCAGGACATTATCCGTCCCGATGACGCGGCGGACGCTGTGGCCGCTGCTTTAACTCATGCCAACACCGGTCATATGAAGACCGAATTTCTGATGAAATAAGGAGGGCATCATGTACGCCTTTTTACGCGGAAGGATTGCCTCAAAGGGACAAAACGAGCTGGTCATTGATGTCGGCGGGGTCGGCTATCAGGTCTTTTGCAGCATGGCGACGCTTGCCGAAGTCCCCGCTGCGGGTGAAGAAATGACCGTCTATACATGGCTCTCCGTCAAGGAGGATTCAATGGAGCTGTTTGGCTTTGCCTCCCCGGAGGAAAAGCAGATGTTCCTGTCCTTGACCAGCATCAGCGGCATTGGTCCGCGCAGTGCGCTGCAAATCTTGGGCAGTATGCCGCTGAGGGATTTGACTTTGGCTATTGTGACGGGCGATATTGCCGCCCTCTCCCGTGCGCCGGGCGTCGGCAAAAAGACGGCGCAGCGCATCGCGCTGGAATTAAAGGGCAAGGTCACGGAAGAAGAATTGACCTATGCCTCTTCAAGCGGCGCTTCCGTGCCGGTTAATCTGGGCAGTGACGCCGTGGCGCAGGCCATCGAAGCGCTTCAGGCGCTGGGCTATACCGCGTCCGAGGCGGCGAAGACCGTTTCCAAGGTACAAAACGAGAGCAGCAAGGCTGACGAGCTGATTCGTCTGGCGTTGCGCAACATGGCGGGGATGTGATAAAAAGTGGCAGATGCGGATCGTCTGATGATGAACGGAATGCGTAAGGAGGACGAGGACATCGAGACCTCCCTGCGGCCGCATACCCTGCGGGAATATGTCGGGCAGGAAAAGGTCAAGGAGAGCCTCGGCATTTATATCAAGGCGGCGCTGTCACGGCATGACGCGCTCGACCATATTTTGCTTTATGGACCGCCCGGTCTCGGCAAAACCACACTGGCGTGCATTGTCGCCTCCGAAATGGGGCAGAACATCCGCATCACCAGCGGTCCTGCCATCGAGCGCCCCGGTGACCTTGCTTCTATTTTAACCAACCTGACAGCGGGCGATGTGCTGTTCATTGACGAAATTCACCGCCTGTCCCGCTCTGTGGAAGAAGTGCTGTACCCCGCGATGGAGGACTACGCGCTGGACATCATGATTGGCAAAGGTCCGACAGCGCGTTCCATTCGGCTGGATTTACCGAAGTTCACCCTGATTGGCGCAACTACCCGCGCCGGTCAGTTATCCGCGCCTTTGCGTGACCGTTTTGGCATCCTGTACAGGCTGGAAATGTATTCGCCGGAAGAGCTGTCCAGCATCGTGCGGCGCTCGGCAGGGATTTTGAAAATTGACTGTGAGCCGGATGGACTTTTTGAAATCGCCCGCCGTAGCCGTGGAACGCCGCGTATTGCCAACCGAATGCTCAAGCGCGTGCGCGACTTTGCACAGGTGCGGGGCGATGGCATCATCACCCTTGAGGTTGCGCGTCAGGCGCTGGATATGCTGGATGTGGACGAGCTGGGGCTTGACCGCGTGGACAGAACGGTGCTGACCACCATGATGGATAAATTCGCCGGCGGACCTGTCGGTCTTGACACTTTGGCGGCGACCACGGGCGAAGATGCCGTGACCATTGAGGATGTCTACGAGCCTTTTCTTATGCAGCTTGGCTTTTTGATGCGCACCCCGCGTGGGCGTGTGCTGACCCCCGCCGCCTATGCGCATTTGGGACGCAATTACCCCACCGAGCAGAAGCCAAGTGCCGAACAAACATCACTATTTTAATCGAGGCATATACATGAAAACTTCCGATTTTTACTATGATTTGCCGGAACGCCTGATTGCCCAGACCCCCACAGAGCCGCGTGACGCAGCGCGGATGCTGGTCTATGACCGCAAAACAGGGAAGACGGAGGACAAAATATTCCGCGCTTTTCCCGATTTTTTGCAGCCGAATGATGTCATGGTCATCAACCAAACCCGCGTCATTCCCGCCCGTTTGCTAGGCATCAAGGAGGAAACGGGCATTCCTGTTGAGGTGCTACTGCTTCGCCGCCAAAGCACGGACACTTGGGAAACGCTCGTGCGTCCCGGTCGCCGCTTAAAGAGCGGTACTGTCGTCTCCTTTGGGGACGGCAAGCTCAAGTGCGTCATCGGCGAAACGACCAGCGCGGGCGGTCGCATCGTGACCTTTCAATATGAGGGCGTTTTCGAGGCGCTGCTGGATGAGCTTGGACAAATGCCGCTTCCACCGTATATCCATGAAAAGTTAGAAGACCCCTCCCAGTACCAGACCGTCTATGCCAAGTGTGACGGCAGTGCCGCCGCGCCGACTGCGGGTCTGCACTTTACGGAAGAGGTGTTGCAGCGCGTCCGTGACAAGGGCGTGGACATTGTGCCCGTTCTTCTGCACGTGGGTCTCGGAACCTTCCGTCCTGTAAAGGAGGAGGATGTCGAAAATCACCTCATGCACGAGGAATATTACGAGGTGACGGAGGACGCGGCAGAGCGCATCAACCGCGCCCGTAAAAACGGCGGACGCATTGTCTGCATCGGCACGACCAGCGTGCGTACCTTGGAAACCGTCACCACCGATGACGGCATTGTCCACGCGGGCGGCGGCATGACAAGCATTTTCATCAAGCCCGGCGTGCCGTTCAAGGCGACCGATGTGCTGCTGACCAACTTTCATCTGCCGGAAAGCACCCTGCTCATGCTGGTCAGTGCCTTCATCGGGCGTGAGCAAGCCCTGTCTCTCTATAACGAAGCCGTTCAAAAGGAGTACCGCTTCTTCTCCTTTGGCGACTGTACCTTGCTTTTGTGAGGTGCTATGAAAGAAAAAATCGCCGTCATTGGCGGCATCAACATGGATGTTTTAGGCACGCCGTCCGGCATCTTTTCCCTTCGGGATTCCAACATCGGTCATGTTTTCATGCAGCCGGGCGGGGTTGGGCGGAATATTGCGGCACAGGTCGCCGCCTTAAACGCGGATGTGACCTTCTTTACTGCTTTTGGCAATGACGCGATGGCGGAGACGCTCATGACCGCCTGTCAACGCGATGGGCTGGATATTCGCTATGCCATCAAGACCAACCTTCCTTCCTCCGTGTACCTCGCCGTGCATGACGAGAACGGCGATATGCTGGTCGGTATCAATGATATGGCGCTGGCCGATGCGCTGACACCGAGCGCATTAGCCCCGCTGCTGTCGCAAATCAATCAGGCAGAAGTCTGCGTCTTGGATGCCAATGTGCCGGAGGAGACGCTTGCCTACCTTGCGCCGCGCATCACCGTCCCGATTCTGCTTGACCCCGTGAGCTGCCAAAAAGCGCCGCGTGTCGCGCCGATTCTTCGGTATCTAACCGCCATCAAGCCGAATCTTTATGAGGCGGAGACGCTGACCATGGAGGTCACGCCTGAAAAGGCAGCCGAAGCCCTGCTTGCTCAGGGCGTGAAGCGCGTTTTCCTGTCGCTGGGCGCGGAGGGCGTTTATTATGCGGATACCATTGTGCAGGGCTATCTGCGCCCGAATTTCGTCTCCACCGCCTCGCAGACGGGCGCTGGCGATGCCATGACCGCTGGACTGACCGTTGCGCTGTGCCAAGGCTTAGGCACCAAGGAATGCGCAGAAGCGGGCATGAACGCAGCGAAAGCGAAATTATTCGGATTATAATATAAATGCGGGGAGCCATTCTTTGAAGTGGTTTTCCCGCCCCCTTTTCAAGAAAGCGTACAGGTAAAATCATAAGTCAGAATCCACATCTGCAGCCTGTTCAGTCACATGAACAATTTCGCTCTCCGTGGTCATTTGATAGCCCAGAACGGTTTGCAGATTCACGTGTTCCAAACTATGGAAAATATTGCCGATGACGGCAGGCGTTTCCGATTCAAGCTGAGCAATCAAATTTTTCACGCGCTTGCGCTTGCCGCCGTCCTCTTTTTTCGTGACGACACACGCGCAGGTCAGGCATTCCAGCCCCATCGCGTCCTTCCAAGCGATGATGTCCTTTTCTCGCACCAGATACAGCGGTCGGATGAGTTGCATCCCCGCGTAATTCTTGCTGTTCAGGCGCGGCATCATGGTCTTGTACTCGCCGCCGTACAGGAGACTTAACAGCACCGTCTCCACCACATCATCCAAATGATGCCCCAAGGCAATCTTGTTGCAGCCCATGTTCTGCGCTTCCTTGTACAAATACCCGCGCCGCATGGCCGCGCAGACATGGCAGGGAGAGGCTTTCACATTTTGCAGCGCCTCAAAAATCGGGCTTTCAAAGACCTTCGGCTCGAAATAAAGCGCATGGGCGTTTTGCCGCGTCTTTTCACGGTTTGCGGGCGAATAGCCGGGGTCCATCGTGAGATACGAAACGGAAAACGGCACCTCACTGTACTTTTGCAGCTCGCGCATACAGACGGCCAGCAGGAGCGAATCCTTCCCGCCGGACAGACAGACGGCAATGTGGTCGCCCGCCTCAATCAAATGATAAGTCTTCACCGCCGAAATGAATTTCCGCCAGATTTCCTTCCGAAAATCCCGCTGAATGCTGCGGCTGATTTGCTTTTCATCAAACGGCAAGCTCTGTTCCTCCCCGCTCTGTCGGTGTAATTTGAAGCCGACAAGAGCGATTATAGCACATTTATCTTGTCTTATACAACAAATCGTGATAAAATCAGCCTGTTTGAAGGGGGCTTGATGATGATTTTATCCAACTGCCACACGCATTCCCAATTCTGCGACGGAAAAAGCACGATGGAGGACATGGTTTTGTCCGCCATTGAGAAGGGCTTTGTGTCCCTCGGTTTTACCGCGCACGGGCGGCAAACCTTTGATTTTGACTATGCGATGGACGCGGAGCGCGAACGCGCCTACTGCGCCGAATTTAAGCGGCTGAAAGCACTTTACGGTGGCAAAATCCGCCTGTATCTCGGCGTTGAGCGCGATCTTTTTTCCGACACCGATTGCCGCGAATACGATTATTTCATCGGCTCTGTGCATTGTTTGTACACGACCGGCGGGTTTATCACCTTGGACCACAACAGGGAGCAGAGCCTGCGCCTGCTCTATCAAGAATTTGACGGCGATGTGAATGCGTTTGTCAAAGCCTATTTCCGTGAAGTCGCTTCGATGGTGACGGCGTTTCATCCCGCCATTGTCGGGCATTTTGACCTGATTTTGAAGTACCTTCGTGACCAAATTAACACAACCGCGCCATTCTACCGCAAGTACGCGGGCGAAGCGCTGGAAGCGGCCAAGGCCGCCGGCTGCATCTTGGAGGTCAATACGGGCGGCATGGCGCGTGCCAATCAGCCCATGCCATACCCTGAGCCTTGGGCGCTCCGCCGTTTTCACGACTTGGGCGGTCAGGTCATCGTTTCATCCGACTGTCATCAAGCCGACCTTTTGGACACCCACTTTGACGAAATGCCCGCCTACCTCCACGAAGCCGGTTACCATGAAATTTTGCGGCTTAATGCAGGTGAAGGGGAGCTGTTTGA
>CAVJHY010000134.1:0-6331 GCA_963649405.1 bacterium | reverse complement strand
CATTCTTTATACGATAAAGAATGGTTTCCCCACACCCCTTCCAAGAAAGCGTATAGGTAAAGTTACTGGATGGAAGAGATGTTTTTGTAAATTTACTTGATAATCAAGCTCTTGCCGGTCATTTCAGCCGGAACGGGCAGTCCCATCGAATCGAGCATGGTGGGGGCAATGTCCGCCAAGCGGCCGCCTGTACGCAGGGACTTGCCAATCAGCGCCTCATCGCAAGCGATGAACGGCACGGGGTTGGTGGTATGCGCGGTGAACGGCTCGCCGGTCTTATAGTCAATCATCTGGTCGGCGTTGCCGTGGTCAGCGGTCACAAAGGCGCGTCCGCCGAGCTTCAAAATCTCATCCACCAAGATGCCGACATCCTTGTCAACCTCTTCCACGGCCTTTTCAGCCGCTTCCATGACACCCGTATGGCCGACCATATCGCAGTTAGCAAAGTTGAGAATCATGACATCATACTTGCCGCTGTCAATCAGCTCCTTGGCCTTGGCGGTCACTTCAGGAGCGCTCATTTCGGGCTTCATATCGAAGGTGGCGACCTTACTGGACTCAATCAGCACGCGGTCTTCCTTGGGGTTAGGCGCTTCCACGCCGCCGTTAAAGAAGAAGGTGACATGGGCATATTTCTGCGTTTCCGCGATACGAAGCTGCGTCTTGCCGAGGTTGGAAAGGTATTCGCCCAGCGTGTTGGTGAGCGTTTCAGGGGGATTGACAACGGAAAGGCCTGTGAAGGTCTCGTCATACTGCGTCATGGAGACGAAATTGACGGGGATAAAGCCGCGCTTGCGCACAAAGCCCTTGAAATCCGGCATAATGAAGGTGCGGGTGAGCTGACGCGCACGGTCAGGACGGAAGTTAAAGAAGACGATGCTGTCGCCCTGCTGCACGGTGGCGGTGGGCTTGCCGTCCTTCATGATGACGGTGGGCTTCATGAACTCATCGGTGACATTGTTCTGATAGCTGTTTTCAACGGCCTGCACGGGGTCGGTCTCTTCCACGCCCTCGCCCAAAGCGATGGCGTTATAGCCCAGCTCCACGCGCTCCCAAATGTTATCGCGGTCCATGCCGAAATAACGGCCCTGAATGCTGGCAATCTCGCCCACGCCGATTTCCTTGAGCTTGTCCTCAAGCTGCTGGACATAGCCTTTGCCGCTGGTCGGCGGGACATCGCGGCCATCGAGCATACAATGCACATAGACCTTTTTCAGCCCGCGCATTTTCGCCATTTCGACCAACGCATACAGGTGAGTGTTGTGGCTATGCACGCCGCCGTCCGACAAAAGACCCATCAGATGGAGTGAGCCGCCGTTTTCAGTCACCTTGTCCATCGCGTCAATAAGCGGCTTCTTTTTGAAAAATTCGCCGTCCTGAATGTCCTTGGTGATGCGGGTCAATTCCTGATACACGATGCGCCCTGCGCCGATATTCAGGTGACCGACCTCGCTGTTGCCCATCTGTCCGTCCGGCAGACCCACATCCATGCCGCTTGCGCCAAGCTGCGTGTGCGGGAAACGCGCCAGAAGCCTGTCCAGATTGGGCGTGCCCTGCGCTTTAATGGCGTTGCCTCTGGTTTCCTTGTTGATACCGAAGCCATCCATGATGATCAGAGCAGTGATTTGAGACATATGTTTTTACTCCTTGTCAAAATTGACGACCTTGCTGAAATCCTCGGCCTTTAAGGACGCGCCGCCGATCAGACCGCCGTCGATTTCAGGCTGCGCCATAAGCCCCTTCACATTCTTGGGGTTCATGCTGCCGCCGTACTGAATGCGAACAGCATTCGCCGTACCCTTGCCGTACTTGCGGGCGATGGCCTTGCGGATAACGCCGATGGTCTCGTTCGCCTGTTCGTCGGTCGCCGTCAGACCCGTGCCGATGGCCCAAACAGGCTCATAAGCGATGATGACCTTCTTCACCTGCGCGGCGGTCAAGCCCTCCAGCGCAATCAGGGTCTGATATTCCACCAGCGCGTCCGTATAATTCGCCTCGCGCTGCGCCTTGTTTTCGCCCACGCAGATAATCGGAATCAGGCCGTCCGCAACCGCCGCCTTCACGCGGAGATTGACTGTCTCGTCCGTCTCGCCGAAATACTGACGGCGCTCGGAGTGACCGATGATGACATAAGAAGCGCCCGCTTCTTTAATCATTTCAGCGGACAATTCGCCCGTATACGCGCCGGATTCCTTGAAATGCACATTCTGAGCGCCGACTTTGATGCCGCTGCCGCGAGCAGCCTGTGCGACGTTCGCGATGTCCACAGCGGGAACGCAGACAACAACGGTGTTCTTGGTTTCCTTCACCAGCGGCTTCAATTCCTCAATCAGAGCCTTGGCAGCCTTCGGGGTCTTGTTCATCTTCCAGTTGCCGGCGATAATGGGAGTGCGCATAGTCAATTTCTCCTTTTCAAACGGGTATGGGCGACACCTCGCAGCATCGCCCAGCCCTCGTTAATGATTATTCCTTGTCATTCAAAGCAGCAACGCCGGGCAGTTCCTTGCCCTCCAAGAATTCAAGGGAAGCGCCGCCGCCGGTGGACACATGGGTCACCTTGTCGGCATAGCCCAGAGTCTGCACAGCCGCTGCGCTGTCGCCGCCGCCGATGATGGTGATGCCGGGGTTGTCGGCTACGGCTTCCGCGATGGCCTTGGTGCCGGCGGCAAAGGTCGGGAATTCAAACACGCCCATCGGACCGTTCCAGATGATGGTATGGGCACGCTTGATTTCGTTGACGAACATTTCACGGGTCACAGGGCCGATGTCCATGCCCTCGAAGCCGTCCGGAATTTCCTGAGAATGCACGGTGATGTGCAGGCAGTCATTCTTGAAGGCGTTGCCGGCTTCGTTGTCCACGGGCAGCACAATGCGCTTGCCCTTGTAAGCAGCGCGGGCGAGCAGCTCCTTGGCCAATTCCAGCTTGTCATCTTCGCACAGGCTGTTGCCGATGTGACCACCCATGGCTTTCTGGAAGGTGTACGCCATGCCGCCGCCGATGATCAGCACGTCAACCTTGTCCAAGAGGTTGTTGATAACGCCGATCTTGTCGGAGACCTTCGCGCCGCCCAGGATGGCCAAGAACGGACGCTGCGGATTTTCCAGCGCGTCACCCATGATGCGCAGTTCTTTTTCAATCAGGTAGCCGCAGACAGCGGGCAGATAGTGGGTCACGCCCTCGGTGGAGGCATGAGCGCGGTGCGCCGTACCGAACGCATCATTCACATACAGCTCGGCCATAGAAGCCAGTTCCTTGGCAAATTCGGGGTCGTTCTTTTCCTCTTCCTTGTGGAAGCGAAGGTTTTCCAGCAGCATGACCTCGCCGTCCTTCAGGGAAGCGGCCAGCGCCTTGGCATCCTCGCCCACAACATCCTTGGACATCTTGACTTCCTGCCCCAGCAGCTCAGACAGACGCTTGGCCACGGGCGCAAGAGAATACTTCATGTTGAATTCACCCTTCGGGCGACCCATATGGCTGCACAGGATAACCTTCGCGCCATTCTTCACCAGATAATTGATGGTGGGCAGAGCGCCGAGGATGCGGTTTTCGTCAGTAATCTTGGTGCCGTCCATAGGAACGTTGAAGTCCACGCGCACAAGGACGCGTTTGCCGGTTACATTGACATCTTCGATGGTCTTCTTGTTCATTTGTCAGCCACTCCTTTAAAATAATTGATGGTCATTGGAACGCATAATTTATATTGCAGAGCTTTTTGCTCGTACAATCAACCGTCATTTTCTGCCTTCAGCAGCTTGAGGATTTCGTTTGCCGCGCCCTCATCGGTAATCAGGGAATCATAGCTTTCCTCATGCCGGATACAGGCGATGATGGCGGCAGCCTTCTTCGTGCCGGCGGCCACGGCCAGCATCACGGGATTTTTCTGAAGCCGCGTCAGCTCCGCGCTGACGGTGCTGAGCTGCATCACCGTATGCCCCTCGCGGTCAAAGAAATCGCCGAATGCCTCGCCCTCAGCGCCTTTTTTGAGCAGCTTGTCGCTTTCAAACTGCGACAGCCCGCGCTGCTTGGCCATTTGGTCAGCCCGACCGATGCCGTGCGCCACGACATCCGCCCGCTGCAAAAGCTCAATGGTCTCGCGCAGCTCCTTCTGCTTGCACATTTCGCGCAAGGTCGCCTCGTCCACGCTGTCCGGCAAGTGCATCACCCGATAGTGCCCGCCGACATGCCGTGCCAGCTCCGCTGCCACAACGCTTGCCTGTGTCTCCACGGACGAGCCCATGCCGCCGCGGGCAGGAACGACCATGATATTGAGCGGAACACTGGATGTCATGCCATGCGCCACTTCCAGCATGGTGCTGCCGCCGCCGACTGCCAAGGTCATGCCGCTTTGAAGCACCTGCTTAATGCGGTGCGCCGCCGCCCTGCCGACATCCCGCAGCACTTGCTGCTCCTCATCGGCATCGCCGGACACCACCACGACATGCTGAACATGGAGCTGCTCGGCCAAGGCGCGTTCCAGCTCACTTAAACCGAACATGGCGCGGCTCAAATCGCGTGCGCCGGACAGAACATCCCGCGCCTGCTCCGTGAGCTGCATACCGGCCGCGTCCAAGTGAAGCAATCCCTGATCCTTCAGGGAGGTTGCCACGGCGCGCACCTCGCGCTCGGACAGATGCAGCCGCGCCGACAGCGCCCGACGACCCACGGGCTGCATATTTTCGATGCCTGTCAGCACCAGCGCCCGACGGCCGATTTCATTGAGCTGCTCCGGAGCGATGCGCTTGAACAGCGCCAATAGCTCCTCTGCGTACACGCGCAGCACACTCCTTCCGTTCAACAGGACATACTCTGCCCCACTGGGTCAATTTACGCCCAGTACGAAAGTATACCACAACCGTGCCCTTCTGTAAAGGCTGAAACGGCAAAAATCAGTGAAAAATGCGCAAAAGATAAAAAATAAGACACTTTCGTGCCTCATATATTATTTATTTTGCTCTCCTATATGAGCTTTCGGCAAGCTCCAATGATAATGTGCGGACAGTGAACGAATGATAAAAATGGCAATCAGACCCGTCAGCATAGCGTAGGTGGAGCCGAAAGCCTTCCACAAAAGTGCGCAGAGCAGTGCCCCGACAATGGCGGCACAGGCATAGACCTGTTTGACGAAAATGAACGGCTTATCGCCCGCCATGACATCCCGCATGACCCCGCCGCCGACACCCGTCACCGTACCCAAAAAAACAAGCAGGAACAAATCGTAATTCTGCCCCATATTGAAGGCGACCTGTACGCCGTTGACCGTGAACACCGCCAGTCCCAAGGAGTCCGTCACCTGAAGGAGTTTGCTGCTCAAATGGTTGTTGGATAGCAGCTCCCGACGAATGGGCGGCAGAAACACGATGATGGATGTAAAAATGGCAGCCAGCGCATACACGGGGTTTCTGAAGGTCATGGGCGGCGTGATGCCCAGCAGCAAATCGCGGATAATCCCCCCGCCGACAGCCGTCGTCAGCCCCAAAATGGATATGCCGAAGATGTCCATGTCCTTTTTCAGCCCCGTCAACGCGCCGGACACGGCGAACGACACCGTTCCCAAAATTTCCAACACCAGCAAAAACAGGCTCATGCACAAGTCCCCCGCCGTTCCTAACATTGCCCCGTATTATAGCACACGAAGGCGGGAATGACAACTCGAACAAAGAATAAGAATGCGGAGTTTTGAAGGTTAAGACTGCACCGCACCTCACCACATAGTTTGTATTCGACATCTAAGTTCAAATTTCTTTGCAACTATTAAAGCGTTTTTTAGATTCCAGATTGGAAGATATCAGATTCAAGATTGACCCACAAAGCTGGACGAACACAGCTGCTGTCGTAGTTGACATAGTAGTTGTCGAGGGAGCCGTCGGTGTACACGAAGGCCGCATCGCTCCGATCGTTGCCGGGCGAGCGGAGCCACCAATAGCCTGCCGCCTTCCCGCTTGAAGTCTTATTGCTGCTATTTGTCCTAGCACCCTGCGCAATGGCATATGCCGTTGGTTCTACGCGAGCCTTCATATTATTGTCGTCATTGTAGGTGACACCAAAATATTTATTCGCCTCGGCATAACTTAACAGGAATACCTTATCCTGCGTATTGTTGCCACCGTTGGTACTCCAACTGCTATACCCTTGACTCTTGCTGTTATCTACATTCGTCAATACAATGCCCTTTTGCTCTTCGTTTGTAAAGGCTTTGTTCAAGAATGTTCCGTTCAGCCATGTGCGAAGCGTGCATTTTTCCCATGTGATGTCTGTATCTTTCGTATTGTATGGCTGAGCATCCAATCCGTAGCGGCTTATCAACAACGCCTTATTCCCATCACGGTCAAG
>CAVJHY010000133.1:0-6364 GCA_963649405.1 bacterium | reverse complement strand
AGGGCACGACACCCGACAAGGAAGCAATTGAGCAGTATGCTGACCAGATGGCAGAAATGTTCCGGATGGTAGGCGAAGCAGTGCCCGGTCGGGAGGAGCTTCTGGAGATGACAAAGAACGAGCTGTGCATTGAGCCCATGTTCGAGTACCTGAATCAGTTAATTCAGCAGAAGGTGGTGGAGTAACATGGTCAAGGAACTGAACGACGAACAGTGGAAGGAATTTTCCGAGGCTGAGTACGCCGTGATTGACTGCTACGGCGAAAATTGCTTTGCATGTGTCATGATGGCACCCGTTTTTGACGCTGCAGCAGATGATTTGCCGGGGGTAGCCTTTGGCCGCATCAATGTTTCCTTTAACCCGAACATGGCCAATGTCAACAACATCGACGCTATGCCCACCCTGCTGTATTTCCGCAACGGCAAGGAAATCGATCGCAGCATCGGCAGCATTGACCGAAATGAATTGCTAAGCCATGTCGCTGGGCTTCTGTACGAATAAGGAGAAGCATCATGGGGAAGGTAAGACTGAATGAAAATCCTGCCGTAGTCGCACGGATTCGGTCGGGTCTGAAAGCCACCGGCGGCTATTGCCCTTGCCGCAGGGAAATCAAGCCTGAGTACAAGTGCATCTGTGAGGAATTCAAGGCGCAGATGCAGAACCCGAACTTCGAGGGTTACTGCCACTGTAAGCTATACTATAAAGAGAAATAAACAAAGGGAGCGAATAATTATGAAGAAAATGAAGAAAATTCTGTCTGTTTTCCTGCTTCTTGCCGTGCTGCTGACCATGACGGGCTGCAGCAGCAGCCTGTTCAGCAAGGCCGATGTGGTGATGCTGGGAGATTATTCCCACAAGGATCCCGGCGGTGTGACCTACGATTCCCGCACGGTGCTGTCTAACAGCAACTTTGGCGATACGCTGGCGGAGCTTGCAAGCAGTTCCGCTTACCCGAACACTCTGGTGATGGATGAAAACGGCAACGTAACCGGTATGTACGATTACAATGCAACCACCGGTCTGGCCAAAGGCTGGGTAAATCTCTCCACCGGCGAATATGTTGCCTATGAAGCCGGTGAAGAAGTGAATCTGGGCTTGCCGGATGAATCCAAGCTGGTGACATTTTCGGGCGCTGTGACCCTGTATTTCGTGGTTTATGCCAAGGAAAGCACACCCGTGGAGTCTGATATGTATCTGATGCTTGCCGGCACCGACGATAAGGATAAAGTGCTGAATGCCATGACCGATGTGTTCGGCATGACCTTCACTGTCGAAAGCGACACGGTGCTCAAGTGCGTGTCTGACAAGGCTGCCATTGCCTCCGAAATGGAAATGATGGAGCTGACCGGCGACACCGCCTATGTGGAATATCTGAAGATGAATTACGGTGTCCGTACAGATGCAGGCGAGAATCCCTACAAGCCCTATGACGGCCATCAGGATCCCACCGACATTAAGTATGACCAAAAAGTCGTGCTGACCGCCAGCGGTCAGGCTGCTGTGGGCGAGGACGAAGCGGACTGCATTTCTTCCATGACCACCTACCTCTATGGCAAAGATGGAGACATGGTTGCCGCCTATACCTACTACGAAAGCCCCAACAAGGAAGGCGCGGACAAGCTGGCGGAAACCACCAGCGGTGCCACCCGCGTATCTGACACGGTGCTCATGGTGGTCTACACCGGCGCAGAGCTGAATTCCTCCATTGATCAGTACATTGCTTACAGTCTGGTGAAGGATCACTCCGTGTCCGAATATGCTCGGTTCATCGAGGAAACCTTCATGGCGCAGGTCTACGAATAAGCAGTATTGTTGAGCGGCGGATGCCACATGGTTTGGCATCCGCTTTTTTTCAAAGGGCAGCATCAAACGGCCGAATTGCGCGGTGATGCCCTCAACAACGCCTAATAGGAGTTTGGAATGGAACCAAAAGCAAAACAGAGCAGCGCAACTTGGAAAAGCCTGTTCAGCACTCTGAAAAAGCTCCATCTGCCTTGGCTGTGGATTCTTGTTGCCATGGTGCTGAATTTGACGCTCAACACCATGCTGCTGAATCTTCCAAATACGACGGCCGACTTGCTGAGCGGCGAACTGTCTTCTGATGCCATCACGGAAGCTGTGGTGTACTACATAACGCTGGGGTTTTTGTCCTTCATCATGGTATCCAGCCAAATGCAGGCGCAGTCCTTGAGCGTGCGCAAATCACGCGAGTGCATCTGGCAGAAGATGCTGGGCATAAAAATGTCCTACTTTGATCAAAACGATCCGTCTGACCTGATGAGCGCCATCATCAACGATACCGGCTCTGCTGTGAACAGTTTGGTGAATGTAATCATTTACCTGATTCCAGACCTGTATTATGTGATTGCGGCGCTGGTACGCATTCATCAGTATCATTGGATTCTGGCGCTGTCCTGCTTTGCCATGATACCGATGAAGTACCTGTATTCCCTCTTTGTGGGGAAAAAAATGCAGACGGCGACCACCCTGCTCTATGGTCACATTGGTCAACTGACCAGCTTCTTAGCAGACCGCATCAACCATCTGCCCCTGATTAAGACCTACACCAACGAAGCGGCGGAGGCTGAAAAGGGTCAGCTGGTTGCCAGTGAAATCCTAAAGGCCAACATGAAGGTTGTTCGTGTGGAAAATGTCGCCTCCGGCATTGCGGCAGTCATCGGCATCCTGCAGAAATTCGTTGTGGTCGTGGTGGCCGTAATTCTGCTCCAACAGAAGAAAATCGACATGACCATGTGGCTGGCCTTCTTCCTGTTTGCCCAGAATCTGTTCCCTTATATGGATGTCGTCTTTGATCAGTGGGTGAAAATCAAGGGCATCAAGGGCGGGCTTGAGCGCACTGCCGGCATCATGAGCGGTGAGGACGAGAATGCAGGCGTAGACGCCTATCCGACAAGCAGCGAAATCCGCTTTGAAAATGTGACCTTCACCTATCCCGACAATGAGGAACCAGCCCTGAAGAATGTGTCCTTCATCGTGCCGGACGGCAGCAGCGTGGCCATTGTAGGCATGTGCGGCAGCGGCAAAACCACCTCGGTCAGCCTGCTGGAACGGTTTTATACGCCTGATGCCGGCAAGATCATCGTCGGCGGTCAAAACATCGAAGAAATCGCGCTGGAAACTTTCCGGCACAAGCTGGCCTATGTGCAGCAAGGCGCAGAAATCTTCAGCGGCACACTGCGGGAAGCCCTGACCTACGGCATTGACCGCAAGGTGGAGGATGAAGAAATTTGGGATGCCGCCCGGCGTACAGGCTTCTCAGAATATCTGGAGACCTGTGAGGAAGGGCTTAATCATACCATTGCCCCCGACGGCGGCTCCATGTCCGGCGGACAAAATCAGCGGCTGGTGCTGACCCGCGAAGTGCTTCGCGGCGGCGACATTATCCTGATGGACGAGCCGACCAGTGCCTTAGATGTGCGGGTTTCTGCGAAGATTCAGAAAACCATAGATGATATCTTTGCTGGCAAGACCCGCATCCTTGTTACCCATAACTTGGACTATGCCCGCCGTTGCGATCGGATCATCGTGCTGCTTAACGGCGTGCTGGTGGGCGACGGCACGCACACCCAGCTGATGGAGAATTGCCCCGCATACCGTCATATGGCGGAAAACGCAGAAAAGGAGGAACAGGAATGAAAAAGCTCTCAAAGCAGTTCAGTGCTCTGAAGGGCGTGAAGATGCCTTGGCTGGTCATTATCTTTTCCTTCATTTTTTCCGCAGCGACCATGAGCGCGGAGCTGCAAAGCGCCACCCTCACCGCCGGTGTTATTGATACGAGCCAAAAGGCCATCAACGGCAATGTGCTTTTCAATTACATTGCCGTTACAGCGGCGGCGGCAGTCATATCCATTGCCTCCAATTACTTTACGCGGCGGATGGAAGAAACCATTAACCTGCGTGTGCGGTGCAAACTTTGGGAAAAGATCATGCATCTGCCCTCCAAGTTTTATGATCAGGACAACGGCAATGAGCTAGTGAGCCGTATCACCTCCGATGCTGAGTCACCATCGACTTTGTTCTCAATGGCTGTTTCCTTCGTGGTGTGTGTGGTCACCGCTGTACAAGCCTTTATCCGCCTGTACAGCTACAACATCATGCTCGCCAATTACTCCCTGATGATTATTCCGCTGACCATTGTCATTTGCATCATCTACGGCAAGCTGATGTACAAGTTAGGTGTGTACAGCACCGTAACCGTGGCAGGCAGTATGAGCTATTTGGCCGAGCGTGTGCGCAACTTCCGCCTGATTAAGAGCGCCGTCGCCGAAAAGATGGAGGCTCAAAAGGCCAATGCCACCTTTAAGCGGATGTACATTGCAGACTTCCTGAACTGGCTGATGGTCGCCGGCTATCAGCTGATTTCCGGCATGTTCTCCATTGCGTTCATCTTCATCGTCTTTGTAATCGGCGGACAGCTTGTGCCGACCGGAGAATTGACCATCGGCGACCTGACCGCCTTCTACATGATTACCGGCATTGTCGGACTTCAGCTAATGCAGTTCTTCATGAATGTCGGCTCGGTGTCCGGCATTTTCGGCAGCATGAAGAAGATTAACAGCATTTCCGATGCCGAGCAGGAAAAAGAAGGCGGCGTAGATGTGCCTTCCTGCGGCGCTGACATTGCCTTTGACAATGTGAGCTTCGCCTATACGCAGGAACACGATGTGCTGAAAAATGTTTCCATGACCATCCCCAAGGGAAAGGTCACCGCCATCATTGGCGGCAACGGCGCAGGCAAGAGCACAATCTTTAAGCTGCTGGTTCGGCTGTATGAGCCTACGCAAGGCAAAATTCACTTTGGAAATGATGATATCGCCGCTTATGATGTGACCAAGTGGCGTGATCGGTTTGCCTATGTCTTCCAGCGTGATCCGCTCATCGGCGGCACCGTGCGGGAGAATATCCTCTACGGCCTTGATCGTGAAGTCAGCGAAGAGGAGCTCATCGAAGCCGCGAAAAAAGCCAACTGCTACGACTTTATCATGGAGAAGCCGCGTGGCTTTGATGAAGATGTGGGTCTGGGCGGCTTCAACTTCTCCGGTGGCCAAGCGCAATGCATTGCCATCGCCCGTGCCATGCTGCGGAACAGCGATTTCCTGCTGCTGGACGAAGCAACCAGCAATCTGGACATGACCAGCGAAGCCTTAGTGACCCAAGCACTTGATAAGCTGATGGAAGGCCGCACCACCATCATGATTGCCCATAACTACGCCGCTACCATGAACGCGGACAACATCATCGTAATGAAGGGCGGCCAAGTCGAAGCCTGCGGCACACCTGAGGAAATGGAAAAGACCAATGCCTACTATCAACTGTTTGCAAAAGCGGTTTAAAAACGCCGACGCACGAAAATGGTTGGCGTAGACTGATAAGCAATGAACCCATAAAGAAAGCACCCATGCTGTACCAATCTGCAAGAGTTTCATGGCAGAGCGGGATGAGCATGGGTGCTACTTTATTTGCGCGTTAAGAGACTCAGACGGCAAGATGTGAGGAGACATATGCTCGAAACAAGTTTCTCTTCATTATTTTCGAGAAATTGAAAAAGCCGAAGCTTAGAAAAATCAAGGACAGCACCGCACAAATGAGGCGGTGCGATCAATAGCGAATTTTGTGTCAGATGCGAATGAAGAAATCGAAGATTTCGGAAAGAAGTAGCTGAGCAAGGTTGGAATCCCAAATGGATTTCAAGTCTGCCAACGGTAGACTGCCGATACCTTGATTGTAGAGTGAGACGAGGCACCGAAAAGGCACATTTGAGCGCATCACTAAATTGTGCGGTGATGCCTTATTTTGCACAAATCCACTTTGCTTTTTGCAATCGGAGAAATTTATGTCGGCTTAGGTGTTCAAACGCAATAAAACGCATTGTTTTCGCATGAAAAAAATTAAAATGTTGAAAAATGAGGGATACTGTGCTATAGTAATAAAGCATTTCGAGATGCACCGATTCACTTCTTTATGGATTGCGGCATTTTGAAATGCAATGCATGGGGATGAGCCGGATGTGAATGTATCTTCGGCATGGCTCTCGAGTGTAAAGCCAATGCATTCAACCGATTTGGTCTCGTAGCTCAGCAGGATAGAGCGGCTGCCCCCTAAAGAGAAGTTTGTCTATCACTTTTCTGAGTCGCAGAAAAAACGCCTACGAGTTCGATATGCACCGAGTCCCCACCCTAAGAACCTATTACTTTTGTTCTATTAAAAGGTGGGATATGTAGTTTGAAAATTTTTTAGAAAGACAAAAATTCAGAAAGGATGATGAAATCAAAATCATAAAGTCTTAATGAATTTGCCGAAAAAGCTAGGAAAATCAACATTTCCAGCGCATATGGTCCTGTAC
>CAVJHY010000132.1:0-6394 GCA_963649405.1 bacterium | reverse complement strand
AAGCCGAAGCCGCGGACATATGCAAAAATCGCCGTCAATGCAAGGGCGACTCCGAGCGCAATCAAATTTCGGCGCAGCTTGCTCTTTTTTTCAATCGGCTGTTCCTCTGACATAGGTACTCCTTTTACTCTTTCTCTTCGCGTAATTTCCGCTTCGGCTTCGCATGATTTCCGTCAGCATCTCCCCCGCTCCGGCTTACGGGAACATAGCACGACCATACATACAAAACCAGCCGCAGAATATCAACAAAGAATATCCTGCGGCTGTTAGTCGCTTTCGTCAAATGCCCAGTTCTTTCTTATACTGCTCGAACTCCGCGTCATTGCAATGCACAAAGTGACCGGGCAGAATTTCGCGCAAGCTCGGCTGGTCATCGCCGCTGTAATCGTGCGCGGACAGCGGGTCATAGCGCATACGGGTGCGCTTTTTCTCGCTGATGGGGTCAGGCAACGGGATAGCGGACAAGAGGCTGCGCGTATAGGGATGCAGCGGGTGGGCAAACAGCTCATCCGAGGTCGCCAGCTCCACCATCTTGCCAAAATACATCACGCCGATGCGGTCGGAGAAATACTTGACGACCGACAAATCGTGCGCGATGAACAGGATGGTCAGACCAAGCTGCTCTCTCAAATCGTTCAGAAGGTTGATGACCTGCGCCTGAATGGACACATCCAACGCGCTGACAGGCTCATCGGCAATCAGCATATCGGGATGCATGATGACCGAGCGGGCAATACCGATGCGCTGCTTCTGACCGCCGGAAAATTCATGCGGATAGCGTCCTGCGTGTTCGCGGGTCAGACCGACCAATTCCAGAATCTCGTACACCTTTTCATCAATGTACTTCTTATCCCGAATGCCGTTGATAATCAAGCCCTCGGCGATGATTTCCTTCACCGTCATGCGGGGATTCAGGGAAGCGACCGGATCTTGGAAAATCATCTGGATGTTGGTAATCAGCTTGGTTTTTTTCGCAATGCGGATATCTTCATTATATTTCTTGCGAAGCTCTGCCTTTTCCTCGTCCGTTTTAGCGGCGGCGAGCTTTTCCTCGTATTCCTCTTTGGTTTTGGCGACCAGCTTGTTGGCATAATCGCTGTCGGAATACTTCTGGTCGTGATGCGCCAAGGCAATCTGATGTCTATTTTCGGCGATGACCTTTTGCAGCGCTTCCTTTTCATCGGGCGCGGCGGTCTTCATCTTGGCCTTGGCTGCCTTGATGTTGTTCGTATAGGAGAGCGTACCGGCGCAGATGCGCTGCCCCTTAAAGTAGATGCTGCCGGAAGTAATGTCGTAAATTTTGATGATGGAGCGGCCGGTGGTGGTCTTGCCGCAGCCGGATTCGCCGACGAGACCGAAAACCTCGCCGCGCTTGATGTCAAAGCTCACATCGTCAACCGCTTTGGTGGGGCCGAAATACTGGCACAGATGCTCAACGCGCAGCAGGGGCTGCTGAGAGTCAAAATTGCTGCTCATTTACTCCACCTCCGCTTTCTTCATGCGCTCAATACGCGATTTGATGATTTGGGGCATCTCCACCTTGGGGGCATCCGGATGTAAAAGCCATGTGGCGGCGCTGTGCGTCTCGGACACCTTGAACATGGGCGGCTGCTGCTCAAAGTCAATCTTCATGGCGTAGCGGTTGCGGTCGGCAAAGGCATCGCCCTTGGGCGGATAAATCATGTTCGGCGGCGTGCCGGGGATGGACTCCAGCTTCTCCTTCGTGTCAAGGTCAGGCATGGAGGATAAAAGCGCCCATGTATACGGATGGCGCGGGTCATAGAAGATGTCGTTCGCCGTGCCGTATTCGACAATCTTGCCCGCGTACATGACGGCGATGTCGTCCGCCATGTTCGCCACAACGCCCAAGTCGTGGGTGATGAAGATGATGGACAGGTTGCGCTCCTTCTTGAGCTTGTTAATCAATTCCAGAATCTGCGCCTGAATGGTCACATCCAAAGCGGTGGTCGGCTCATCGCAAATCAGAATGTCGGGGTCAGCCGCCAGTGCGATGGCGATAACGATGCGCTGGCGCATACCGCCGGAAAATTCAAAGGGATATTGATAGAAGCGAGTGCGCGGCTCATGAATGCCGACCTCTTCCATCAGGCGGATGGCCTTCTCCTTCGCCATGCCCTTGGTGATGCGGTACACAGCCTGAGAAGCTTTTTCCTTGAAGAAGTCAATCAGCGCAATGTCGCGGGCGCGGAAATCCACGTTCTCGGAATCCGCCACATACGCTGAATAGCGCTCGATGAGGCGGTCAATAACGGTCATGATGTTTTCCCGAAGGTCGTTCAAGTCATAGACATTCTTCGGGATGACCTTCCATTCGACCGTCTTGCCGCGGGCGATGAGGCTATCACGGCGTTTGGTCTGGCGGTTAAACCGCGCTTCCTCGCGGGGGTTGTTGTGCATATGGAAGAAATACTGGTCGATGGCGTGGTCAAGGCTGATGCCGAAGGCATAGGCAGCGCTGTCCTTGATGACCTCCAAGCGGTCAATGGACTTATCAATCTTCTTGGTTAAGTCCTTACAGAGTGTCTTTGCGCCGTTCTTGTCGAAATCGCCAAGATAGTAAGCGCGGGCGGCGCGCAGGGCAGACAGCACATTTTTCTTTTCTTCGAGCGCGGTCTCATAGGAATGACGAACGCCCTTTTCTTCCAGCTCGATAAATTCCAGCATGAAGTTGTCGTCCAGATAGTGGAGGACTTCTTCATTGACCTCCTCCATCGGGCGGCCGCTCAAATCCGCGTTCGGATTCTTGTACATATAGAAGCCGATGCGGAAGAAGTCCGGTCTCGTCTGCTCGGTCATCTGCTCCAAGAGGTTGCGTAAAGCGGACATGGCTTTCAGCGCCGCTTCCTTCTGGACATCGCCGGAAAGGTTGGCAGCAGAATGCAGCGCCGCGCTGCTTTCCTGCATTTTGGTCTTGAATTTGCTCGTCAAATAGGCGTTTTTGATGCGCTTTAAGCGCCCTGCAAATTCCTTCACCCGCGCCTTATAATCCACATTCTGCTTCTTATCGGCCTTGTAGAGGGTGTCCTCGATGGCAGAAAGAAGGTCAGCGGCTTCGGAAAGGTCGATGTTATACGCCTGCTCCAATTTGGTCGCCTGAAGGTTGAACTTGTCAAAGATTTCGCACATTTTGTTGATATGCGCGGTCTCGGACGGGTCACTGGCAGCCAGCATATGCGTCTTTAACAGGCGCAGCATATCGTTAAATTCGTTCCGCGCCTCGCGCCGCGCCGCCTTGTTTTTGAGCAGCATGGCTTCGGTAATCTGCTTACCGATTTTCACGATGGGATTCAGCGAAGACAGCGGGTCTTGGAAAATCATGGAAATTTTGTCGCCGCGCAGCTTGTGCATGACATCCTCCGGCACACGGAGCAAGTCCTTGCCGTCATAGAGGATTTCACCGCCCTCGACGATGGCGTTGCCCGCCAAGATGCCAATGATGGCCTTCGAGGTCACGGACTTGCCGGAGCCGGATTCGCCGACGATGGCAAGCGTCTTGCCGCGTTCCAAGTCAAAGGAAATATCGCGCACAGCCTTCAGCGTGCCGTTGGTGGTGCGGAAGGCGACCTTTAATTTCTTTACTTCAAGAATCTTATCCATGCGTCAATCCTCCACTCCGCGCAGCGACGGGTTGAATGCGTCGCGCAGTCCATTGCCGAACAGGTTAAAGCAAATCATGAGCAGGGACAGAATGAGTGCCGGATAAATCATCAAATGCGGATAGTTCGTCCAGATGCCGCTGGCATCGGACAGCAAAGTACCCAAAGAGGTCGTTTCGGCAGAGCCTAACTTCACAATGCCCAAGTAGCTCAGCATACTCTCGGAGTTGATGACCCCCGGAATGACCAGCGCACAGGAGGTGATAATCGTACCCAAGGAGTTGGGGAAGATATGCTTCCAGATGATGCGGGCATCGCTTGCGCCCAAAGTCCGTGCCGCCATGACATACTCCTGATTCTTAAAGCGGTAGAACTGCGTTCTGACGCGGGCAGCCGTGCCAATCCACCCCGTCAGCACGAAGGCGAACAAGAGGCTCGGCACAGCGCCGACCTTCGCGGACAGGTGAATCTGGAACAGCGTTGCCACGATGATGAACGGAACGCCGGACAGAATGTCGCTGATACGATCCAAAATCAAGTCCACCACGCCGCCGTAGTAGCCCTGAATCGCGCCGTAAATCGCGCCGATGATGAAGTTGATGACGGACACGCACACGGCGACAAGCAAGCTCAGCTTGATACCGCCCGCCATGCGCAGCGCAAGGTCATAGCCTTGGCTGTCCGTGCCTAAGAAATAGCTCGGCTCAAAGCCGTTCTTATAGCGATAATAGTTGTAGTACAGGACGCGCACCTTGTACTGCGCGGTCTCGAATGTGCCGCCGCCCGCGTACTCATAATAAATGAGGTTTCCGTTGGCATCGCGCTTATAGTTGTCTTCCAGCACGGTGTCCAGCGCGTAGGTCAGCTCTTCCGCCTTGCCCTTTTCGTTGATGCGGACGGGCGTACCCTTCTTGACCTTATACCAGTTGTTGGCATCGCTGGCATCAGCATTATAATTGTTGTCCTCAACGAGGGGATAGAGAACACGGTTGCCGGTTTCCTGCTCCCACTCCACAATCTTCTGATATTCGATCTGCTCGATGCTCAGGTACTTGAAGCCGACCTCCAAGTAGGTGTCAATCTCGCCGCTGAAGGTCTTCTTGGTCTTCTTGCCGGCCTTCTTTTCCACGGGGTCGCTAATCGAAAGCATGGGCTGGTAATAGCTCTTCAAGCCCTCTTCAATGGTGACGATATTCCCGTCCGCGGACTCTGCCGCCACGCCGACAGCCACGGCTTTGAAAAGACCTGACTCGGAGAAGGAGCGGGTCGTGCCGCCGTCGAAAATGCCGTAAGGACGAAGCGCCAGCACACGCGGGGCTTTCTTGGCATAATAGGAATCCATAAAGCGGGCATCATAGCGGCTGTTGATGATGGGCGTTAAGAAGGCGAACAGCACCACGCAGATGATGATAATGGCCGCAACCACGGAGGCATGGTTTTTGCGGAAGCGAATCCATGCGTCCTTAAAATAGCCGATGGGCTTATCTTCAAATTTTTTATCGGTGATTCTCTCACCGCTGTGTACGAAAGCAAATTCCTCTTGGGGGATTTTGGAGACCGCCGTATATTTTTCTGACATCTTACTTCTCCCCCATTCTGATTCTCGGATCGATAAAGCCGTAGCTGATATCCACCACGATACCGGCCAAGAGGCCGATGAAGGTGTAGAAAATGCCGTCCATCATGAACACGTCATAGTCAAACAGACGGATGGACTTAATGTAAAGCTGTCCAACGCCGGGGATGGAGAAAATCTGCTCGATAATCATCGAGCCGCCCAAGATGCCGATGAAGCTGGAAATCAGCATGGGGAGAATCGGCACCATCGCGTTTTTCATGGCATGGCGGACGGTTGCCTGTCCGCGGCTCAAGCCCTTGGTGCGGGCAAGGAGCATATAATCGGAGGTCAGCGTTTCTGTCAGCTCGGCGCGGGTGAAACGGCAAAGCCCCGCAATTTCGCCGAACGAGAGCGCCAAAATCGGCGCAATCATGGAATAGAACATCTTCCATGTCGTCCACGAGCCGCCGGCATCCGCCAAGGAATAAACCTGCAGCGGCAGCCAGCCCAGCTTAAAGTACAGGAAATACTGCACAAGGAAGGCGTACACATAGCTCGGAATGGACACGAACAGCATGACCATCGTGCTGATGAAGGAATCCTGCCACTTATTTTTCTTGATGGCGGCATAGATGCCCAGCGCGATGCCCACAGGAATCGAGAACAATAAAGAGTAGAGGTTGACCAGAACGGTCGGCAGAAGACGGTCAATCAGTACATCCCAAGCCGGCTGACGGAATGCGATATACCAAGACGTGCCAAAGTCCCACTTTGTCACGATGTTCTTCAGATAGATGCCGTACTGCACCAAAATCGGCTCATCATAGCCCAGCGCAGTCCAGCGCTCCTGAATGGCCGCAGCCTGCACCTTGTCGGTGGGCAGCTCGCGGGGCAGCATTCTGACCAGCACGAATTCCATTGTGGTGATGACGAACAACACAAAGAGCATCAGCAGAATTCGCTTGAGGACGTATTTCGTCATATCATCGTCTCCTTTGGCTGTATTCTATCGTACCATCTTTCTTTAATAACCCTCGAAAAACAGTACAAGACCCTGCCGCTGATTCCCTCGCCTGATATCAAGCGGTATAGAAACAGCCGAAAACCATGAGAGAAGGGAAGCTCTCTCCCCCGCTCTCATGGATTTCATATTTGGTCTTTTTCCTTAAGGCAGCACCGCACAAATGAGGCAGCGCGATAAATAGTGAATTTTGTGGAA
>CAVJHY010000131.1:0-6422 GCA_963649405.1 bacterium | reverse complement strand
CCGATGCCTCTATCGTAGATTGAGGCGAGGCACCGTAAAGGCACATTTTGCGCGTTGCTGAATTGTGCGGTGATGCCGTAAATCTCGGTAGTCGTCTCAGTGACGGTTTTCCGAGTTGTTTTCCGAACTCGTCTGGTTTTCGTTTCGTCTTTTTGCATCGGCTTCACCTCCTTCCCTCCTATATTCCATAGGGAATTTGGTTTCAGCCCTTCGCGCTCATTTCCGCTAAATAAATCGGCAAGCAGCAGCTTGCCGATTTTTGCTTTATTTCACTCTTCAATAGGCGTTAAATGCCCCAGCACGCTGATATACGCCGTGCCTCTCTCCGGCCAGAGCGCCATCGTCGTGGCGTGGAAGGGGATGAGATGACCGTCGATGTTGAGGGCAACATCCATTTTGACGATAGGGTCGTCCGCGGTGGTTTTGATGAGCGCATCGCGCAGGGCATCCCAATATTTGATGGGCATGATGTTGTTCTCGCTCTCGCGGGTGGCAAAGGAGCGGGTGTTGCGGTCATCGTCATGGAGATGCACAAAGGTCGCCCGATGGAGCAGCGTGTCATATTCAAAGGCAATGCCGTCCAAGCAGTCCATAAAGAAGTCCTTCTTGCGGCGCTCGTTGTCGCGCATCCGGCGCAGGGCGTTGTCCTGCGGCAGCTCGTAGCTGGTCAGCAGCTCATCAGTGATGTACGCCGCATCGCGCTGGGCATCATAATGCTCATTGCTCTTGACCAGTTCGGCCAGCTCGTCCGAAACATCGGTGAGGCACTGGAGCAGCAGCGGGTTGAACGCGCCGCATTCGCCGTTCAAGAGCATCTGCACGGCCTTTTCATGGGAGAAGGCGCGTTTATAGCAGCGCTCGCTGGTCAGCGCGTCATAGGCATCCGCCAAGGAGACCACCTGCGCGGCGATGGGAATTTCGTCTCCTTTGAGACCGTCCGGATAGCCCTTGCCGTCATATTTTTCATGGTGCCAGCGGCAAATGCTCCGCGCTGTGCGGGCAAAATTGCTGGTCTGGTCCAGCTCCGCGTGGCTCAAAATGGCGTCACCGTCCACGGTGTGCGCCTTCATCAGCTTCCATTCCTCGTCCGTCAGCTTGCCGGGCTTGTTCAAGACCTCTTCCGGCACCTTAATTTTGCCGATGTCGTGCAGGGCGGAAAGGGTGGAAATCAGCGAAATTTGTGATTTAGAAAGGTTATAGCGGTCGGTCATTTGCGCAAGATGTGTCAGCAGGAGCTTGGAAATCGTCTGCACATTCAGCGTGTGGCTGCCCGATTCGTGGTTGCGCAGTTCGATGATGTTGCTGAAAATGTTAATCATCGAATTGTTGATTTTTTCGCGTTCGCGTACCTGCTCTTCCACCAAGCGGATGAGGCGCTTCTGGTTGGAGTACATGAGCAGGGTGTTCTCAACGCGGCGCTGCACTACGGCTGCATAGAACGGACGGCTGATATAATCGACAACGCCCAGCTCATACGCCCGCTCAATGAAGTCCGCGCCTGTTTCCGCCGAAATCATGATGACAGGGCATTCCTCAATCCAATGCCGCTCGTTCATGATTTTGAGGACGGTAAAGCCGTCCATTTCCGGCATATTGACATCCAGCAGCAGCAGATCCACCGTTTCTTTACTGGCTAATACATCAACGGCTTCCAAGCCGTTTTTCGCATAAATGAAATCATACTGCTCGCCGAGCATCAGGCTCAGCATATCGCGGTTCAGCTCCGCGTCATCAGCAATTAAAATCCGGCTCTTCGTCATTTGTCCGTACCTCGGTTTTGATAGCAACAGCAAGGCTGATTTTATAAAATATAACAACCCCAAAGATTATTACATCATAAAACGATTGTTTTGTCAAGGAAAAAACTGGAAATTCGACCATTTTGTATAAGAAAAATAAAAAACCGGCACATGAATCATGAGAAGATTTCATGCGTCGGTTTGAATTGGTTACAATGAAAGATTTACGCTTCGGCAGGGGTGGGGTCACTCTCGACCGTCACGCTCTGATCCTGCATTTCCTTTTCGGCAATCAGGTCTTCAATGGTTTCCTTGGTGCGCATGAGATCCTCGATCGACATGGTTTCAAAACCAGCGGCGGGGGACTTCACCTTGACACCGTGACGGCGCAGAAAATCATCCACCTTTTCCTCGTTGTGCTTGTAGGCGCAGAAGCCCAGAGCGCTCACGCCCACACCAATCAGAATGCCCTTGACCATAGGATTGATAACCATCATTTTACCTCCTTGAATGTGTAAGCCTTATGTGGCTTGTAGTTGTGTATGTCAAATGAAAATCTGCTTTTGCTGACTTTCATTTGCCGCCTTGCGCCATCATTTCCATGCCCTGCTGAAACATATTCCCCGCAAAAGCTAATTCGCTTTCGCTGCCCGCCAAGGGAGTCAGGGTCAGCCTGTTCTTGCCGCGGCGGATGAGATAGGGCTGCTCCCGCGGGGCACGGGGAATCAGATGACGGCCAAAGGTGATAATCCACGCAAGCAAACTGGCGCGGACGGCGCTCGGCTTGCCGACGGAGTTGATGAGATAAACGACAGACATGACCTCCGGGTCAAAGCTGCCGCGCACATGAAGCTCCTGATAGCCATGCTCCACCACAGCGGCAAGGGTCGCGCCCGTGGACAGCCAGCGGCTGAAGGAGGTAAGCGGCGAGCCGGCGAAGGTCAGCGCACCGTCCAGCCCGATGCAGAGCAGCGCCAAGTATCCGCTCGGTGCCATTGAAAAGCCCTTCTCCTCGGAATGACGGATGTGTAAAAGGCTTGCGCTCGTCTGCGCGGCGTAAGCAGCGCCAATGCGGACGAGAAGCTGCTCCTCGGAAATTTTTTGCGGGTCGTATTCGCAAAGCAGTGTGCGGATGCGGTCATTGTAACGGCAATTCAGCACACCCGCAATGTGCGTAATCGGCGCAACAGATGAAAGCGGCGCTTCTAATTGCAGACGGATGCGGCCGCGAATGGCGGACAGCACTTCCAAATGGGTGGCTCCCTGTTCGCTGTGCATTAGCCCCTCCCGTCCCCCGGCTTCATGAACATGAGCCGCAGAGAATTAGCAACCACCAGAATGGTGGAGGAATTGTGCAAAAGTGCGCTCATCATGACGGAAATACCGCTGGCCGCGCCCAAAATCAGACCGACCGTGTTGATGGCAATGACCAAGGCAAAATTTTGATGAACGATGCGCATGGTCGCCCGCGCAAGCTGACGCAGGGCAGGAATGACCATCGGGTCATCGCGGTTGATGATGATGTCGCTCGTTTCCATCGCAATGTCGGTGGACTTGCTGCCCATCGAGATGCCCACATCGGCATACGCCAGCGCCGGTGCATCGTTGATGCCGTCGCCCACCATGACCACGCCGTTGCCCTGCACTTGCATTTTCAGAACGACTTCGGCCTTCTGCTCCGGCAGAAGCTGGGCACGGTAGCCGTCCGCGCCGACCTGCTCGGCCACTGTCCGCGCTTGGGATTCCATATCGCCCGTGAGCAGTTCGATGTCGCCCACGCCGTCATAGCGCAGACTGTTGATGGCGCGGCGCACATTTTCACGCGGACTGTCCATCGCATACAGCACGGCGACAATTTCATCATCCACGCCGATATAATTCGGAATCGCGCCCGTACCCTCCGGCAGATGGGAGAGCGCTTTCACGCCGTTTTCCTTCATATATTTGAGATTGCCCACGCGCACAGTCTTGCCGCTTTCCGTCAGCGTCTTGCTGCCGCGGGAGACCTCCGTCACCACATCGCCGTGCGGCACAGGTGAAGCACCGATTTCACGGCCATAGCGCATGATTGCGCCCGCTAAGGGATGTGTGCTGGTCTCTTCTGCCGCCATTGCATAGGCAAGTACCTCGCGGTCGTTCATGCCGTCTTTGCAGGTGGTCATGGCGACAATGCGCGGCTTGCCCTCGGTGATGGTGCCGGTCTTGTCCAAGAGGACGGTGTTGGCATTGCTCATCTGCTCGATGAATGTGCCGCCCTTAATCAGTACGCCCTGCTTGACCGCTGTGTTAATGGCGGCGGAGAACGCCGTCGCGGTGGAGAGCTTGATGCCGCAGGAATAGTCAATCACCAGCATTTTGAGCGCTTTCTGGGGATTCTTCGTCACCAGCCAGACGGACAGGCACAAAAGGAAATTCAGCGGCACAAGGTAATTGGAAAATTTATCCGCATAGCGCTGAATGGGGGCTTTTTTCAGCTCGCTTGCCTCCACCATGCCCACGATGCGGGAAATGACCGTCTGGTCGCCCACCTTGGCGGCCTCAACATGGATGTTGCCGCTCTTGACGACAGTCCCTGCAAAGACCTCGCTGCCCTCGCGCTTTTCGGCGGGGACAAACTCGCCCGTGATGGGGCTTTGGTCAACCACAGCCGCGCCGGAGACGACACGCCCGTCTACGGAGATTTTTTCGCCCGTGTGAACGGCAATGAGGTCGCCCTCGCTGATTTGATTCATCGGCAGCCGCTTGAGCTGACCGTCCGGCATGACCTTCCATGCCTCGCCCTCGTCCGCCGAGAGCATTTTTTTGATGGAGGAACGGGTGCGCTCGATGGTGTAAGAGGTCATCAGCTCCGCCATATCGGAGAGCGCCAAAATCATCAGCGCGGAGTGCGCGTTGCCCAGCAGGAGGCTGGCGACAATGGAGGTCACGGTCAAAAAGTCCGCGTTCGGACGAAGGTCATGCTTTAACCCTTCCCATGCACTTTTCGCCATCGGCGCGGAGAGGGAGAGACTTGCAATCGCTTCCAGAGATGTAAAATTCGCCAGCGCACCGCCAACGAGCGGCGCGGTCAGCACTGTGTTGCCCAGCACCAGAGCGCCTGCATTGATGGCCAAGCGCTTCATCAGCCGTTTGCTCGTCATCGGCGTTTCGGACGGCTCTTCGCCCTTCTGCGCGTGCTGCGCCCTGAGCGCTGCCATGCCGTGCCGTGCCAGCACCAAGTCCGCCTGTTCGCACAGCTCGGCGGAATCGAGCAGATTCTTGTCATATTGCAGGAGAACGCCGCCTGTGCAAGCCGTCACGCGGGCGGAGGACACACCGGAAATCGCCGCCAATTCGGTCGCAATATCGCGGCTCTCGTCCTGCAAAAATTCCAGCCCCTGCACCTTCAGACGAAGCCGCCCCGGTAAGCTGTGCATGACGCGGCTCTTCATGAAATCTTCTTGATTTTCTTTCCTGAGCATGATATTCAGCCTTCTTTTTGTTGAGGAAGCCGCTGGATTAAACGATCGCGGATAATCTCGCGCAGCTCCTCTTCCCGAACATTCTGCCAAATGCTTTCCCCGGAAATGCGGATGCCTTCGTCCACCACGGTATCCACCCAGCGCAAAATGGCGCGGGAGTCCGTCTGGTCGGGGTCGTACAAAATCAGCACTGTGCCGATGCGCGGGTTGACCTCCGCGCCTGTCACGCCGGGCAGAAGCAAAAGCACATCCTGAATGTAATGCAGGTACGGCAGCGCTTCCTTGGGCAGTAGTTTATATGTGCCGAAGCTGATGCGCAGCCGCCCCTTTAGGTCGCATTCAACCCGCGGCCGCAGACATAGCCGCAGAAATTTTTCTTCTAATTTATTCATGATTCTGCGCTCCGAATAATCTGGATGCCCACCAGAGCAGCGTCATCGCACCCGGCACGGCCCAGCCGCTCTTCATCTTGCTGCGCAGCGCCGCCACGGTGAGCGCCCCAGCCGCCACGGTCGGGACATCCAAGAGACCGTTTGTCGCGTCCAAAACGCCGGCATTGACGGCGCTGAACAGCGTCTTCAGCTCCTCGTTCAGCTTGCTGACGGGCGGGCGCTTCACGCTTTCGTCCAGCCCCATCAGCTTGATGACCGCGCCCAGCACCACCGCGCCCTGTACGGCGCTTTCGTCATAGCAAATCAGCACCGAGCCTGTACGCGGCTCGATGGCGACCGAGCGAATCACGCCCGTCCCCTCAAGCTGCTTTTTCATCTGCTCCGCTTGCGGCATATTTTGCGACACGGCGGGAACATTCAGGCGTAAACGACCCGGCAGACTGGAACGCACCTCCGCCACGCCGCGAAAGGAGGGGAGCTTCATCACATTATGCTCCTGCTTTTTCGGCAGCATCAGCGCCGTCCCCGCCGCTAACGCCACCCACCAAACGCCGTTCATTTGAACCATCCCTCCTCATACATGAAACATCCCCGCCCGATTCGGCGACGCTGCTTCATTTTAATCGTTTGGCAACAGATTGTAAAAGTTAGCATAGCAAAACCTTACACAATCCGTAAGGGTAAAAAATAAGGTAAAGAACTTCTTTACCACTTTCTATTTTACCATTTTGTATAGGCTTTGTCAAGAAAACGTTGAGCGGAAAAAGCCTCTTGTCGTTGACTTTTCACAAATTTCCCGGTATACTTGAAGCGATGCGGGGTGTCCCGAC
>CAVJHY010000130.1:0-6572 GCA_963649405.1 bacterium | reverse complement strand
TAAGGCATCACCGCACAATTCGGCGACTCGCAAAAATGTGCCTTTTGCGCCATCTGCTTCTTGCAAAAAATCTCGATTTACATTCAGTAAACCATCGATTTTTGCAATCGCATCTGTCACAAAATTTATACTATTTATCGCGCCTCCTCATTTGTGCGGTACTGCCTTAACAAAATAATTCCCGCTTTGCAGGAATTGCGCAGAAAATGGCGAAAGAAAGATAACGGGTGAGTGCTGATGGCTCCAAGATTTCCCTCCTCATGGCTGGATGAGCTTTATGCACGAGCGGACATCGTGCAAGTGGTTTCCGCTTATCTGCCCTTAAAGAAGGACGGACGCAGATATTGGGGGCTGTGTCCCTTCCATAACGAAAAGACCCCTTCCTTTTCCGTTAATCCGGAGCTGAATCTCTATTACTGCTTTGGCTGCAAGGCCGGCGGGAATGTCATTCAGTTTCTGATGGAGATGGAGCGTCTCTCTTTCTATGAGGCCGCCAAGCTGCTGGCAGACAGGATGCATATGCCTCTCCCGCAGATGGTGGAAGACCCTGATTATGAACGGAGACGGAGCCAGCGCGAGCGACTCTTGGAGGCAAACCGTCTGGCCGCCCGCTATTACCATGAGATGCTGTGGACTGAGAAGGGACGCGGTGCACGGGAGTACTTTTACCGCCGCGGCTTGGATGACGGCATTATCCGCAGGTTTGGCTTAGGTGCCAGTCTTGCTGATTGGAGCGACCTGACAGAAATGCTGCTGCAAAAGGGCTTTTCCTTGGAAGAATTGCGTCTGGCAGGGCTGACGGTCGTCAAAGGTGAATCGCACTTTGACTTTTTCCGGGATAGAGCAATGTTCCCCATCTTGGATCAGCAGGGCAATGTGCTGGCCTTTGGTGGCAGAATCATGGGCGATGGGCAGCCCAAGTATTTGAATACAGGCGATACGCCCGTGTTCAACAAGCGACTCGGCGTGTATGCGGTTAATCTGCTCAAAAAAGCGCGAGGCTTAAAGCGTGTCCTCTTGGTTGAAGGCTATATGGATGTTGTCTCCCTGTCGCAAGCGGGGGTTGTCGGGATCGTAGCCACCTTGGGTACGGCGCTGACATCGGAGCAGGCGCGTCTCCTTAAGCGCTTTGCGCCGGAAATCTGGGTGGCCTATGATGGCGACAGCGCCGGTCAACACGCCATCGAGCGGGCACTCGGCATCTTTGAGGAGGAACAAATCAAGGCGCGTGTCTTGTATTTTCCCGATAATCTTGATCCGGATGAATTTATCCGTCAGCGCGGCATTGAAGCCTTTGACCAACTTCAGCCAATGTCCGCCGTGAAATATCGGCTGATGCGTTTGGAACAAGAAAGTGATTTATCCGACCAAGAGGCAAGGGTTGAATTTGCCAAGAAGGGTGCGGCACTCTTAGCGGGTGTTCGTGATCCTGTGGAATTGGAAGTCTATCTGCGCGATTTAGCCGTGAAAACCGGCTTTGAGCGCGATGTACTGGTGGCACAGATGGGCATCTCCGTATCGGCTACAACGCGAAGCAGCCAGCCTGTCCAAAGAGTAAGCAGCTTTCAAAGGGCGGCGGCGCAGTCGCAGGAAGGAATGCGTTCCGAGCAGCTTCTTGTGTCCCTGCTTGCGTCCGGTGCTTTGCCGGAGGGCATGGTGCGGGAGGACGACCTTGTGGACGAAACACTTCGAGCGTTTGTCAAACGCTTGAATGCGGGGGAAAAGCCGGCTGCTATCCTTGCTTCCGCGGAGACGCCGATGGAGCGTGAGCTGGCCAGCAAGGTGTTTACCATGCAGACCGGTGAAGAGCCGGAGAACGCGGTCTCTATTGCGGCGGACTGCTTAAAAAGTCTGCGGCTGACACGGCTTCAAAACGAGTTGAATCGGCAGAAGGCGGCAATGGCCACTGTCAGCGACTCCGAACAAAAGCGTCAGGCACTGGCGGAAATTATGCGGCTGAACACAGAAATGAAACGGCTGAAGGAACAGAGCGGAACAGGGAGGAGTGGTGACATTGAGCGACAAAATTAACCGTAAACAGGCAAAGCTCAATGAGCTGTATGAACTTGGTAAAACCAAGGGTACATTAACCTATGACGAAATTATCAATCAATTAGCATCCTACGAGATTGATCCGGAACAATTTGACAGCGTTCTGGAGACATTGGAAGCATTAGGTGTAAATGTGACCAAGGATGCCGAGACCGAAACCGAAGTCACTCCGCAAGCCCAGCCTGAGCCGCTGCCGGAGGAGGATCCCAATCTGGTGCCTGAGGGCATCAGTATTGACGACCCCGTCCGTATGTACTTAAAGGAAATCGGCAAAGTACCGCTTCTGACCGGCACGGAAGAAATTGAAATCGCCAAGCGCATGGAGCAGGGGGATCAGGAGGCCAAGCGTAAATTGGCTGAGGCCAATCTTCGTCTGGTTGTGTCCATCGCCAAGCGCTATGTTGGGCGCGGTATGCTGTTCCTTGATTTGATTCAGGAAGGCAATTTAGGTCTGATTAAGGCTGTTGAAAAGTTCGACTACCGCAAGGGCTATAAATTTTCTACCTACGCCACTTGGTGGATTCGTCAGGCCATCACCCGCGCCATTGCGGATCAGGCGCGTACCATCCGCATCCCTGTCCACATGGTGGAAACCATCAACAAGCTGATTCGTGTTTCCCGCCAGCTTTTGCAGGAGTACGGCCGTGAGCCTACGCCGGAAGAAATCGCCAAGGCGATGGGCATCAGCGAAAGCAAAGTGCGCGAAATTATCAAGATTGCGCAGGAGCCTGTTTCTCTGGAAACACCTATCGGCGAAGAAGAAGACAGCCATTTGGGAGACTTTATTCCTGACGAGGATGCTCCTGCGCCCGCTGATGCTGCCTCTCATGCGCTGATGAAGGAACAGCTTTGGGATGTTCTGGACACCCTGACCCCACGTGAGGAAAAGGTTTTAAGGTTGCGTTTTGGCTTGGATGACGGGCATCAGCGCACCTTGGAAGAGGTAGGACGCGAATTTTGCGTCACCCGTGAACGCATCCGCCAGATTGAAGCGAAGGCGCTTCGCAAGCTGCGTCATCCCAGTCGCAGCAAGAAATTAAAGGATTATCTTGACTGATGCCGTATCCTGAGCTTGATGCGCGTTTGACCGTTGCTGCGGCGCTCTTTCCCGCCTGTGATATCGGTGCCGATATTGGTGCCGATCACGGGCGTTTGTCTTGTTATCTGCTTGCATCCGGCAAGGTCAAAAAAATGATTGTGGCTGACATCAGCGCGGATTCACTCCTAAAGGCCAAACATTTGCTTTCGGTGCATCAGCTTGAGGAATGTGCCGAATTTGTCGTCGCCGACGGGCTGAATGCCATCACAGCACCTGTGGATGCCATTGCCATCTTGGGCATGGGCGGGGCAACAGCCTCAAAAATTCTGCTGGCTCAGCCTCTAAAATTAGGCAATGCTTCGCTTATTTTGTCCGCGCATACGGATTTACCGATGCTCAGGGCGACCTTGGAGCAGCTTTCTTACCGTTTGGAGACTGAAACGGTCATCCGGCTGAAAAATCGTTGTTATGTGATGATGAAGGCCGTGCGCGGACAGGAAAAACTTACCCCGAAGCAGCGCTTTTTAGGTCCTCGCCTGATGGAAAGTTTTGCAACGGAGGCGTATATCCGCTATCTGCAAAAGCGCTCCGGCGCTTATTCCTGTATGCTGGCCGAGGAAGGCACACTGTACCGCCAATGGCTGAAGGAGGAAATGAACCGTGTCTGCTGTCAGAGCGTGTGAAATTTATGACCTTTTGAATGATCTTGCGCCCTTTGATACAGCGGAAGCCTTTGATAATGCGGGCTTTCTGCTGGGCAGGATGGACACTCTTGTCGAAAATGTGCTGTGCGCCTTGGATGTGACGATGGAAGTCGTTGAGGAAGCCAAAAAGCTCAACGCTCAGCTCATTGTGTCACATCATCCGCTGTTTTTCCATGGCCATAAAAATCTGCGCGAAGGACTGCCAGAAAACGATGTGATTTGCGAACTCATCCGAAACCATATTGCGCTCATCAGTGCGCACACAAATTTGGATAAATCATCATTAAGCGGCAGCGCCTGTGCTGCACACAAATTGAAGCTGCAAAACATTCGGCAGGAAGGCTATCTTTTTATTGGCGATGTCGAAGGCGGGGGAATGCGGGCTGATGAGCTGGGACAGAAAATCCGCACGCTGCTGAAAGCGCCGCTTCGCATTTTCGGCAATCAAAATAAAATCATTCACGCCTTAGCCATTGCAGGCGGCGCTTACGGTGAAGGCTATCAGGAAATTTTAGACGGACATTTGGGCACAGAAGCGTATTTAACGGGCGAAATTCGCCATCATGAAACAGTGGATGCCGTTGCCCGCGGGTTGGTGCTGTATGAAGGCGGTCATTATGCGACCGAACAGCTTCTTGTGCCTGAGCTGGCGGACTATTTACAAACGCGCCTGAATGCGCTACAATATACAGTGCGGGTCTATCCGTCAACGTGCGTGGCCTATCCGGGTGCGCTGGTGTAAGGAGGATATTCATGGATCAACTGAAGCTATTGTGGGATTATCAGCAGGCAGATGTCGCGGTCGATAAGTTAGAAAGCGAAATCAAGCGCTCACCGACACGGCAGAAGCTCGTTAAATATCGTGATTATCTGGTGGAGCAGCAGAACAACATCAAGCACATCGAGGAAGAAGTCGCAAACATGGCCGATCGTCTAGAGGCGCTCAAGGATGCCGTAGCACGGACGGAGGAACAGCTTAAGACCTTGCAGGGCAAAATTGAAGCTGCGCCCGCTACGGATGCCGCGTCTGCGCGTCAGTACATCGGCGATGCCAAGCGGCTGATGGACACGGTAAGCAATTACGAGCAGGAAATCCGCCGCATTCGCAAGGATGCGCGGGATCGTGAACGTTTGCAGCATGATGTCAAGATTCGCGCTGCCAAAACCAAGGGTGAGTTTGATAAGCTCAAGGTGGTCTATGACGAGGAGTGCAAGACCAAATCCGTTGAGCTGAAGCAACTCAAGGCGGGGCTTGCGGAAAAGGCGAAGGGCATCGAGCCGGAATACATGGAAAAGTATCGCACCATCAAACAGCACAGCGTGCCGCCGCTGGCTAAGCTGCTTGGCGACCAGTGTGGCGGTTGCAATATGTCACTGCCGTCCGGCGTGGTGCGCAGCATCAAAGCGGGCAAACAGGTCGAATGTGAGACTTGCGGGCGGTTGCTGATTTTATAAAATTATACGAATAAACGGCGCATATTTTCAAATAAAGCGGAAATATGCGTCCGTTTTTTTGTTGTTTTGAGACGGACGGTATGCTATAATACTTATAAATACGAGGACAGGCGGTGACAGCATGATCGAAGCGCTCAAGCAGGTGCAGTTATTTACGGATGGGGCGTGTTCGGGCAATCCGGGACCTGGCGGCTGGGCGGTCATTTTGCGCTATGGGGCGCACGAAAAAGAGATGTCCGGCTCGATGCCGCGCACGACCAATAACCGCATGGAGGTCTTCGCCGTCATCAGTGGGCTGGGCGCATTGAAAACCCGCTGCCGCGTGGAAGTATATTCCGATTCTACCTATGTGGTGAATGCGTTTGAGCAGCATTGGCTGGATAACTGGCAAAAGCGCGGTTGGAAAACGGCGGACGGGAAGCCGGTCGAAAATCAGGACTTGTGGAAGCTGCTTTTGCTGGTTGTCCGCAAGCACGATGTGTCCTTCCATAAGGTCAAGGGACATTCAGACCATCCCGAAAATAACCGCTGTGATGAACTGGCGCGTGCCGCCATTCAGCAGTATCTGAAAATCAATCCTGATATGAATGAGAACGGCGAGGGAAAAAAGGCGTTTTAAGAATGTGGAAGAAATGCAGCATGTGCGAACCGATTGAAAAGCAAGACGCATCTGGAAAGCAGAAGTTAGAGAGCGTAAAAGAATTGTCAGAATGGGACAAAAACCTTTTGAGCGATATGGATAGGGGAACGGAGTGGCTGGACTACTTTCTGAAAAAGCAAAAAAAGGGGGGAAGTCGAGATGCTCCAAATACACGGTAAGTAAAATAAAGAGCTAATCCTTTTTAATCATGCCAGCCTTAGTCTTGCAAAAATTGCAGAAAAACGAATAAAAAGAGTTGAATTTTGAAAGCATCTTAAGTATACTGTCTATGGCAAAGCGAGGAATTTAGACAGAAACTTCTTTGAGAAGATAACTGGTCGGCACCTGGGATCTCTGCTTTTTTTATGGCGAAATGGCTTTGTTTGATGGTGCTTATGCATCGAGCCAAGTAAATAAAGCGCAAGGAATGGAGTAGCTTCAATGAACGAAAAGACAAGGTGCCAAAGCTCATCTGGAAAACAGGGGACGAAAAATTTGCAAGAATTGTCTGAATGGGACAAAATACTTTTAGATGACATGGATAACGGATTCAAATGGTATCTGTATATCAAGGAGAAAAGGTTGCAAACGGAAAAAAGAGCCAAGGAGCAACGAGAAAAGTGACATTTTGGATCTGTGAAATTCTTTCTGTAAATATCAGTCTTCCGTGATGCGACCAGGA
>CAVJHY010000129.1:0-6572 GCA_963649405.1 bacterium | reverse complement strand
AGTAACTTTTGTGTAACCCTCCGCCATCCTTTCCATTTGACGGTTTGCACAAAATTGTACCCATTTTCGCCATTGTATTTGTTGGCATTATATAATACCATTTTTACCATTATTAAGCACACACTCATTTGTGCGGTGATGTCCTAAAAGTACAATGAAATTTCTGAATAGCCATTTAAATGTATCATCACACTTTTAATAATTCAAAAAGTACAATAAAAAGACAATGAAATTTCCGCAAAATGCAGGATATGGCTTGAAAATATACATACACTGTGACATAATAATATTTATAGTCTTTTCCTGATGGCTTATGTTTATTGCAGAAGCGGTGAGCAGATGCAAGAAAAGCCGGAGGGGAAAGGCAGTAAGGGCACGACAGTGCGCTTGACTTTGCAAGAGCAATGCTTCTAAAAAGCAAAACTTTCCAATAAGCAAGGCTTTCAAAAGCAAAGCAAATGCGCTAAGTGTCCGTGGAGGCGAAGTCGATGAATTCAAAGATGGCGTTTTATATTTTAAAGCGCATTTTGCTGGCAATTCTGACCATCTGGATTGTCATTACGGTGACTTTTTTTGTCATGCACGCCGTTCCCGGCGGCCCGTTCGTCAGTGAAAAGGCCATTTCTAAGGAAGCACAGGCAGCGCTGGAAGCCAAGTATGGGTTGGACAAGCCGCTTCTTGAGCAGTATGTGACCTATTTAAGCGATATTGTCACCAAGTTTGACTTTGGTCCCTCGCTGAAGCAGCGCGGTCGTCAGGTCATTGACATTATTTTGGACGGCATGAAGACCTCGGCGAAGCTGGGCGTGATTGCCGCCTTCAGCGCGGCCATCATTGGCATCGTGCTTGGTTCAGTTGCCGCGCTCAGGCGCAACACGGTCTTGGACAAGACCATCATGGTCATCACGACGGCCTTTGTTTCCATGCCTTCCTTTATTATGGGCTCGTTTTTGCTGATTATTTTTTCCGTGAAGCTCGGCTGGCTGCCTGCCAACGGCGCAACGAGCCGCGGTCTCATTCTGCCGGTCATCACCTTGGGGCTGTACCCGATGTCCTACATCACCCGTTTGACGCGCTCTTCCATGCTGGATGTGCTGGGGCAGGACTATATCCGCACCGCACGGGCAAAGGGCGTTCCGAGTCGGAGAATCATTTTCGGTCATGCGCTCAAAAATTCGCTGATTCCCGTCATCACCTACTTTGGTCCGATGCTCGCGTTCATCGTCACCGGCTCGATGGTGGTGGAGCAGATTTTTGCAGTTCCCGGCATTGGCCGCCAGTTCGTTTCCAGCATCACCAACCGCGACTATACCATGATTATGGGCACAACAATTTTCCTCGCTTCCCTGATTGTCATCATGAATCTGGTCAGCGACCTCCTGTACAAGGTTGTTGATCCCCGCATTGACTACGAGTAAGGAGGCAGGAACGATGGTAAACAACAAGAAACCCTTCAGTATGCAGCTTGATCCGGCGCTTTTTGAGCCGGCGACCGACGAAGAAAAAGCCTACATTGCCACGATGCGTCCGTCCTCTACCTTCTTCAAGGACGGCGTGAAGCGGCTTCTTAAAAACAAGGTGGCCACCATTAGCCTGATTATGATTATCCTGATTACTGTGGCCTCCATCATCCTGCCGTATGTCTGGCCGTATTCTTATGACCAGATGCTGGGTGTGACCCCCGGCCGCCCCGTGGACAGCTCGTACAATAATCTTGCACCTTTCACCTACGGAAAAACCGAGCAGAAGAAGATTGACGCGGGTGAATCTGTGTTTCCTCACATTTTCGGCACAGATGCGCATGGCCGCGACTACTTTATCCGTGTTGTCTACGGCACGAGAATTTCTCTGGCTGTTGGCTTCTTCGCCAGCATCATCGTGCTGATTATCGGCACATGCATCGGCTCCATCGCCGGTTATTGCGGCGGCAAGGTTGACCTGATTATCATGCGCATCGTTGATATTATTTATTCCCTGCCTGATATGCTGGTCATCATCCTTTTGTCCGTTGTTCTCGGTCAAGTGCTGAATGTTGAAGGCACCATCTTGGAATCCATCGGCTCGAACATCATCAGTATGTTCATCGTCTTTGGTTTGCTTTATTGGGTCAGTATGGCGCGTTTAATTCGCGGACAGATTCTCTCCCTGCGTGAGCAAGAATATGTGTTAAGCGCACAGGCGACAGGCGCAAGCGGCCGCTGGATTATCAAAAAGCATCTGCTGCCGAACTGCATCAGCGTGCTGATTATTTCCACTGCACTGCAGATTCCGAATGCCATTTTCACGGAGAGCTTCCTCTCCTTCCTCGGCTTGGGTGTCAACGCGCCCATGCCTTCCCTCGGCTCTCTTGCTTCGGACGCGCTGAACGGCATCACCTCCTATACCTACCGCCTGATTATTCCGGCGGTGGTGATTTGCCTGATTGTTTTGTCCCTGAATCTGTTCGGCGATGGTCTGCGCGATGCGTTTGACCCCAAGCTGAATGCCTGAGAAGGGAGAGAAGAGAAAGATGGCACTGTTGGAAGTCAAGGATTTGCGTACATCCTTTTTCACCGATGCGGGCGAGGTCAAGGCTGTGGACGGCGTGTCCTTCACGCTTGACCATGGCAAGGTGCTGGGCATCGTGGGCGAAAGCGGCTCCGGCAAATCCGTCACCGCGTATTCCATTATGCAGATTTTAGCGCCCACCGGCAAAATCATCGGCGGCAGCGTCAAACTGGACGGCATGGAGCTTGTCGGCGCGGATGAAAAGGTTATGCACACCGTGCGCGGCAACAAAATTTCGATTATTTTCCAAGACCCTATGACCTCCTTAAACCCCACCTATACGGTCGGGCATCAACTTTTGGAAGCCATCCTCCTGCACACAAAACGCACGCACAAACAGGCGCAGGAACGGGCGTTGGAAATGCTGAAGCTGGTCAATGTCAACGAGCCGGAAAAGCGCTTAAAGCAGTATCCTTATGAGCTGTCCGGCGGTATGCGTCAGCGTGTCATGATTGCCATGGCGCTGGCCTGTGAGCCGGATATCCTCATTGCGGATGAGCCGACCACTGCTTTGGATGTGACCATTCAGGCACAGATTCTGGAACTCATGCAGGACTTACAGAAAAAGCTCGGCATGGCCATCATCATGATTACGCATGACCTTGGCGTGGTCGCCCAGATGTGCGATGATGTCATCGTAATGTACGCCGGCTCCATCTGTGAGAAAGGCACGGCGGACGATATTTTCTATCATCCCAGCCATGAATACACCAGGGGCTTGATGCGCTCTATCCCCACGGCGGACAACAACGGTCAGCGCTTACAGCCCATCACAGGCACACCCATTGACCTTCTCAATATGCCCAAGGGCTGCCCCTTTGCGCCGCGCTGTGATGCAGCCATGAAGGTCTGCCTGAATCAGCGACCGGAGAGCATGTGCATCAACGAGGGACATTATTCAAGCTGCTGGATGAATGTGAAACACGCCCTTGAAGCAGAAAAAAAGGCAGAGGAGGCGGCTGAGCATGTCTGAAGCAAGCGAAAAAAAGCCCTTGATTGAGGTCAAACACCTCAAGGAATATTTCGATATCAACATGGGCTTCCTTCGCACCAAGCCCCTAAAGGCCGTGGATGATGTTTCCTTCACCATCAACAAGGGCGAAACGCTGGGTCTGGTCGGCGAGAGCGGCTGCGGCAAAACGACAGTCGGCCGCACCATTCTGCATCTGTATAAGCCCACTGCCGGTGAAGTCTGGTATGACGGCAAGCAGATTAAGACCAAGCAGGATTTGCAGGAATTCCGCAAAAAGGCGACAATGGTCTTCCAAGACCCCTATTCCTCGCTGAATCCCCGCATGACGGTTTCGGATATTGTCGGTGAGCCGCTGGATGTGCATCACCTGTACAGCACGAAAAAGGAGCGCGAAGAGCGCATCTTGGAGCTGATGGGCTATGTGGGCTTAAACAGCGAACACGCCTCCCGCTATGCGCATGAATTTTCCGGCGGTCAGCGCCAGCGCATCGGCATCGCCCGCGCCTTGGCGGTCAACCCTGAATTTATCGTCTGCGATGAGCCTGTTTCCGCGTTGGATGTGTCCATTCAGGCGCAGGTCATCAATATGTTTGATGATTTGCAGGAACGGCTTGGCTTGACCTATCTGTTCATCGCCCACGACCTTCTGGTTGTGCGCCATATCTCTGACCGCATCGCGGTAATGTACTTGGGCAAGATGGTGGAGTTGGCGGACGCGGGCGAAATTTACGACCATCCCCTGCATCCGTATTCCAAGTCCCTGCTCTCCGCTGTTCCCCTGCCTGACCCAAAGGCGGCGCGGGCGAACAAGCGAATCGCGCTGACGGGCGACATTCCCAGCCCCTTGAACGCGCCCTCCGGTTGCCCCTTCCGCACTCGCTGCCGCTATGCGACCGAGGCTTGCGCTCAGTCCATGCCGCCGTTTGAAGAGGTGGAAAAAGGACACTTTGTGGCGTGCCATCGCGTTAAGGAAATCAATTAGTGATTAGTGGATAGTGGTTAGTGGTTAGTGAATTGCTAATTCCTGTTCCCTAATCGCTACAGCTAACCGCTCTATATTCCGCTCAAAGATGCGGAAACGCATTTTTGATATATTATCCTGAAAGGGAGGAAACCTTACCATGAAAAAACTCGTTGCTCTCATGATGGCACTTGTCTTGGCTCTGTCCTGCGTGGCGTTTGCTAATGCAGATGAAGCAAAGACCAGCATCGCTGTGTGCATCGCCTCTGAGCCGGACACCTTGGATCCCGCTCTCAACTCCTCTGTTGACGGCGCGACCATGGCCGCTCACCTGTTCTCCGGTCTGGCGACTTGGGCACAGAAGGAAGACGGCACGCTGGAAATCGTCGCCGAATGCGCGGCGGAGCTGAGCGAGCCTGTCACCAATGAAGATGGCACGATCACCTATACCTACACCCTGAAGGATGGCCTCAAGTGGTCTGACGGCAAGGATTTGACCGCCGGCGACTTCGCTTTCGCTTGGAAGCGTGCTGCCTCCTCCGCGCTGGGTGCTGACTATGGCTATATGTTCGAGAACGTGAAGGGCTATCCGGATGATTTGGCTGTCGAAGCCACCGATGATAAGACCCTCGTCGTGACGCTGAACAATGCGCTCGCCTATTGGAACGAGCTGCTGGCCTTCCCGACCTTCTTCCCCGTCCGTGAGGATGTTGTGGCCAACGAAGGCTGGGCGACCGATCCTTCCACCTATGTTTCCAATGGCCCGTACACCATGACCGCTTGGGAACACAACAGCAAGATTACCCTCGACAAGAGCGAATACTATTTTGCTGCTGACACCGTCACCATGGACACCATCGAATTCTATCTGTCCGATGATGCCAACAACATGCTGGCGAACTTCCAGAACGGCGACTGGCAGCTCATCGATGATGTGCCGACCTCTGAAATCGCTGCCCTGAAGGAAAACTATCCCACTGAATTCGTTGTGGCCGGCCAGATTGGTACCTACTATGTCTGCTGGAACATCAACGAAAACATCCTGCCCGCCGACAGCACCCTGACCGGTGTGGAAGCGGAAAAGGCTGAGTCTGAAATCCGTCAGGCCATCTCACTGCTGTTTGACCGCAACTACATCGTTGAGGAAATCGGTCAGGCCGGTCAGGTTCCCGCCTCCTCCTTCGTCGCTATGGGCATGACCGATGCGGACGGCAGCGAATTCTACAAGAACGCCGGCGCTGGCAACGAGTTTGTTGGCTACTACAATGTATCTGCTGATGCCTACATGGACAACTGGGACGCCGCTCTGACCATCCTCAAGAAGTATTATGCCTTCGACGAGACCACCCAGCAGTTCACCAACTTCCCGTCCATGACCTACTTGTACAACACCAGCGAAGGTCACAAGGCCATCGGTGAGTATCTGCAGGGCGCTCTCGCCGGTGTCGGCATCACCATGAACCTGACCAACCAGGAATGGAACACCTTCCTCAACACCCGTAAGGCCGGTGACTACACCATCGCCCGCAACGGCTGGCTGGCTGACTTCAACGACCCGATCTGCTTCCTCGATATGTGGGTTACTGCTTCCGGCAACAACGATGTGCAGTATGGCAAGGGCGCTCATGCCGAGCTGGCGATGTATGACCTCGACCTGACCTCCTTCGGCTATGACATCAAGGTTGAAGACGGCACTTGGGCTGAGACCTATGATGTGCTGATTTCCACCATCAAGTCCTGCACAAACAAGGAAGACCGCTACCTGATGATGCACATGGCCGAGAATATGCTGATGGACACCGGCTGCATCACCCCACTCTACTTCTACACCGATATCTATATGCTGGATGACAGCGTGCAGGGCTTCTACTCTAACCCGCTGGGCTATAAGTACTTCATGCACTGCACCTACGCTGAGTAAGCGAGAAGATTAGCATGAGTAATTAGCGCTGAGATTAAGCACTTAATAAGTACAAAGAATAAGCGCTAATACACCAAGAGCCGTGAGAGATAAAATCTCCCACGGCTTCAGCCCTCTGACAAACCCCGTCAAATAAGAAAGGCGGGGTTTTGTTGTGTCAAAAAGCAGAA
>CAVJHY010000128.1:0-6591 GCA_963649405.1 bacterium | reverse complement strand
TATTTTTCATCAAACACGAGTTTATACAAATCATGCACGGTGGGGAGGTAAAATCGGCATTCGGATTTCATATAGCGGTCGATTTTTTTCACCTGATGCGCCCAGCCAGCCGCAGCAAAGGGCACGCCGCAGGCATCCGCCATGACTTTGCCGGGCTTCAGGTCGTCCACCATGAGGAGCTGTTCGGGCTGTAAGTGAAGTTCGCGCATGATCTCCTGAAGTGGCCATGACGCGGGCTTGCGCTTATCGGGTGACAGCTCCCAGCCGAACACGATTTCAGGCGTGGGGAGGTCGTTTTCCCGATAATCACGCAGGATATTTTCCTTGAGCGAATGGGACACCACGCAGATATGCCCGCTCTCGGCACGAAAGTGCGTGAGCAGCTCGCATATGCCGTCATATGCCTTGGACACATGGGTGTCCACATAATCGCACCACTGCTTTTCCTGCATGGCCGCCTCTGCCTTGGTGAAATGCAGGACATTCTCGCAATATTCCGAGAAGCCGGGGTCAAAATTGAACAGAAAATAATCGTCCAAGGTAAGATGCACATTCGGGCGCAGCACCTTGAGGGACTCCACAAACGGCGGATAATGAATGCTCGCCGTGCTGTTCACCACAGTATCGTCATGGTCTAAGACAAGGCATTGATAACGCATAAAAACTCCTTGCGGGCGAAGTGGATAGAGACTAGTGAATAGTGGGTAGTGGAGAGTGAAATTTTTTAATTTCTAATTTCTCATTCCGAATTCCGAACTGCTAACCGCTAACCGCTCGTTCCTGTTCTCTGCGCCCTACTTCACTTTTCTCAATTTTGCCATAAAAAATCCCTCATACAGCTCGGTCGGTTTGACGCAGATGCAACCGGAAATGGCGGTCGGGAGGAGGGGAAGGTCGTTCGGCAGGGTGATGGGGACAAGCTCCGCCTTGCGGCTTTTGAGCGCCGTGCGGATAACTTCTTCGTTCTCTGCTTGGAGAATGGAGCAGGTCGAATAAACCATCTCGCCGCCCGTTTTCAGGACGGTCAGCGCCTTTTGAAGCAGCGCCTTTTGAAGCAAAGCGGAATTCTTGACGAGCGCCTGTGAAAACGCCCGTGTCGTCTCCGGCTTGGAAAGCAGCAGCGTGCCGCTGCCGGAACAAGGCGAGTCCAAGAGGATTTGGTCGAAGCGGAAAAAGTCCTCTAATTTTCGTGCGTCCCGTTCCATCACACTCGCCCGCGCTCCCTGAAGGCTCAGGTTGTGCCTTAATCTGTCGGCGCGGATTTTGTTGATTTCGCAAGCCGTGATCTGGGCGCGGTTGTGCGTCAGCGCAGCGATTTGCGTTGTCTTTGACCCCGGCGCGGCGGCCATGTCCAAGATATCTGCCTTTTCCCGCGGTTCAAGCGCCAGCGGCGGCAGCATGGAGGACAGCCCCTGCACATAAATTTCGCCGTTTTCGTACATCGGCAGCGCCCGCAGCGCCCGCTCATCCGCGTCCGCCAAAATGAAAGCATCCGCATAAAACGGCACTTTTCCCCAAGCAATGCCCGCGTTGGTCAGCGTCTCTCCGACAGCCTCCGCTGTCGTTTTTAAAGCGTTGGCACGCAGGGTCGTTCGGCGCGTCCCGTTCATGCTCGCTAAAATTTTTTCGGTCAATGCCTCGCCGTACTGCCCTGTTAAGGCTGATTTTAAGAATGGCTCGTCCGTTTTGTTTCCCCTCCCTCAATGGTCTTTCGCAGCGTTTGCAGCGCCCGCCGCTCCATGCGCGATACCTGCATTTGACTGACGCCTAATTGAACAGCGGTCTCTCGCTGGGACAATCGTTCCGAGAAGCGAAAACGAAGCAGCGCTTTTTCATCTTCGGACAAAATGGAAAGTGCCGCGTTCAAATCACTCCTGTTTTCAAACTGCTCAAAGGCGGCATCCGAAAAACCAAGCGTTTCGGCGGGCATTCTACCCTCCGCATCCGGCGCATCCAAGGAGGAAACAGCGGCATTTTCAAGCATGGTCAGGGTCTCCAACACTTGGACGACAGACCACGAAAGCGCCTGAGCCAGCTCTTTAGCACTCGGCTCACGGCGCAGGGCATCAGTAAGATTGCTCCGACATTTTTTGAGTGCTGCCGCCTGTTCCTGCATCCGCCTCGGCGTGCGTAAAATGCTGCCCTTATCGCGCAGATAATTGCGCACCGTGCCGGTAATGACAGGCGTTGCATAGGTGGTAAAGCGAAGCCCGCGGCTTATATCAAACCCGCGCAGCGCCGCAACCAGCGCCATCGAAGCCACCTGATACAAGTCCTCATCGTCAACGCCGCGCCCTGAAAAACGCCGCGCAATCAGGGCGCAAAGGGGCAATGCGGCATCGACCGCCGCGTTCAGCATTTCGTCTGTCGGCTGCTTTGCGTATTCGCACGCCAGCGCGTGCATTTTTTCAGCATCCATGCGTCTGTGCGGGCAGCAGCATATGAACGCCGCTCACGCCGCCCTCATCCCGAGCCAAATGAACCTCCTTGACCAGTGTCCCGATAATCAGCCCCGCAATGTCCGCATCTGCCGGCTCATCGTCCTGCTTTTCCGCGCAGCGCTCGGCCGTTAAGGAGACATGAATGCCGTTTTGGTCGACGCGGCAATCCAGCGTCAAATGGCTGACGCAATAGGGTTGGTGCATGAGCAGTTCCGCGCTCTCATCCAAGGCGGTCTTTAAGTCGTCCATCACATCCAAGGGGACATCAAACACAGCCCCCACGCCGCTGACGGCCATCCTGAGCACCAGCGTCCATTCAGCCCTTGCGGGTACGGTCATGGTCATGTTGTTCATTGCTTTTTTACCACCTTCATATTGTCAAGGCTCAGCACGGTCATGAGCGTCGCCCGCGTGTCCTCCGCATCACAGCACCACAGCCGCTTGGGGGCAAGGAGGGTGATACCCTCATCGGGAATATTTAAGTATACAGGCACATTCCCGCGCATACGGTTTAATGTTTCTTCAACTGCCGGCATTTCACTGCGTTTGATACGCAAATAGAGCTTGACCGGTGCCTCCTTTGCCCGCTGCGCATCCGTGGGCGTGTCCTTTTTGTCGGGTGCTGCGGGCAAAGGTTCGATGATGTCCGCAATCAGCTTGATGTCCTCATCGCCCGATACGGACAGCTTGCCGGACACCAGCACGGCGCGGTCGCTTTCTAATTCCCGCCCATACACCTCGTACACGCGAGGAAAGAGGAGACACTCCACCTGTCCGGTCAAGTCCTCCAGCGTCATGAAACCCATCAAAGCGCCCTTCTTGGTCGCCTTCTGATGGCATTCGGCAATGAGACCGCCCATCTGCACGCTCTTCCCGTCCTCGGAAAGCCCGTGATCCTCCCGCTCGGACAATTCAGCCAAATACGCCGTGTTTACCTTGAGCGAAGCCATTGTCTCCTTGTATTCGTCCAAGGGATGACCGCTGCAATACACGCCCGTCATTTCCTTTTCCTGCCTGAGCAAGTCCAAATGCCGGTATTCGGGCAGCGCCGGATAGGTCTCCTGCATATCCATGTCCTGCGCGGGCTGACCAAAGTCAAACAGGGACATTTGCCCGACCACATTCTGCCGCCGGACATCCGCCTGTGCATCCAAAGCCTTTTCGTACACGGCATAGACCTGTGTGCGCTTTGCCCCCAGATTGTCAAAACAGCCCGCCTTGATGAGCGATTCGATGGCGCGTTTGTTGACATCCTCGCCACCCATGCGGCGGCAGAAGTCAAAGATATTCTTGAATACGCCACGCAGCGCCCTATCCTGCACGATGGCATCCACGCAATTCGTGCCGACATTTTTAACCCCGCCCATGCCAAAGCGGATGGCGGGCTTGCCCTGCGCATCATATTCCACGGTAAAGCGCCTGTCTGAATAATTGATGTGCGGGGGCAGCACGGAAATGCCGCGGGAACGGCAGTAGTTGATGTAGCCCGAAATTTTTCCTGCATTGCCCGTGACGGAATTGAGCATCGCCGCCATAAACTCTGCCGGATAGTGGCGCTTGAGCCACGCTGTCCACACAGCGACCAAGGCATACGCCGCCGCGTGGGATTTATTGAACGCATAGGACGCAAAGGAGGTCATTTCATCGAAAATTTTCTCGGCGACCTCAGCAGGCACGCCGTTTTTAACCGCGCCCTTCACATGCATTTTCTCGGAGCCGTAGACAAAATATTGGCGTTCTTTGGCCATGACATCCTTTTTCTTTTTTGCCATCGCACGGCGCACTAAGTCGCTGCGCCCGTAGGAATAGCCTGCCAAATCGCGCACAATCTGCATGACCTGCTCCTGATAGACCATACAACCATAGGTGACTTCCAAGATGGGCTTTAAGAGCGGCGTTGCGTATTCCACCGTTTCGGGGTGCTGCTTGCCCTTGATATAGCGGGGGATGGAGTCCATAGGTCCGGGGCGGTAGAGCGAAATGGCGGCGATAATGTCCTCAAAATTCTGCGGCCGCATATTGGTCAGGAACGACCGCATCCCGCCGCCTTCCAACTGGAACACGCCGTCCGTATCGCCGTCCGAAATCATGCGGTACACTGCTTCATCATCGAGCGGAATTTTCAAATAATTGATTTCAATGCCGCGCTTTTTGAGCAAATCCAGCGTATCCCGAATGACGGTCAGGGTGCGCAGCCCAAGGAAGTCCATCTTGAGCAGCCCCAATTTTTCAATGATGCCCATCGGGTACTGGGTGGTCACCACATCGTCATTCGTTTGCAGCGGCACATAGTGCATGACCGGCTCGTTCGTGATCAGCACGCCCGCCGCGTGTGTGCTGGCATGGCGGGGTAAGCCTTCCAAGGCAAGCGAAGTCTGATACAGCCGACGCGCCCGCTCATCGCCCTCCACCATCGCCTTTAGGTCTTGGCTGACCTCCAGCGCCTTTTCGAGCGTCATGCCTAAGTCCATCGGCACGGCCTTGGCCACCCTGTCCACTTCGGCATAAGGATAGCCCAAAACGCGCCCGACATCGCGCAGAACGGCGCGGGCAGCCATCGTACCGAAGGTGATAATCTGGCTCACATGATCCTGCCCATAACGCCGCGCCACATAGTCAATGACCTCCTGCCGGCGCTCATAACAAAAGTCCACGTCAATATCCGGCATGGTCACGCGCTCAGGATTCAAAAAGCGCTCGAACAGAAGATTAAATTTTAACGGGTCAAGCTGAGTGATGTCCAGACAGTACGCCACCATACTGCCCGCGCCGCTCCCACGACCAGGACCGACCATGATGCCGTGCGAACGGGCGTAATGGATGAAATCCCAGACGATTAAGAAATAGTCCACATATCCCATCTGAATGATGGTTGAAAGCTCATATTGAAGGCGCTCGCGGGCGCGGATATCGTCCTTTTGATAGCGCTCGGCGAAGCCTTCATCGCAAAGCCTACGCAACATCTGTTCGGCGGTTTCGCCCGTTTCGATGGGGAAGCGCGGCAGATGGATGGTGTGAAAATCAAATTCGAGCTGACAGCGCATAGCGATTTCGTGCGTGCGCTCCACCGCGTCCTCATGACCGGGGAACAGCGCCTTCATCTGCGTCTCGCTCTTGACATACAGCTCCCGCGTTTCCAGCCGCATGCGCTTGTCATCCTCCAGCGTCTTGCCGGTTTGGATGCACATCAGCACCTCCTGCGCATCGGCATCGTCCTGCGTCAAATAATGGCAGTCATTCGTGGCGACCAACGGCACGCCGGTCTTTTCACTCATCTCTATCAGGCGCGGCAGCACGGTTTTTTCCTCCGGCAGCCCATGATCCATGATTTCGATAAAGAAATTGTTTTCGCCCATGATGTCCCGCATCATGGTGACATAATTTTCCGCGTCCTTATATCGCCCGTCCGAGAGCATTTTCGGCAAATCGCCCGACAGACAGGCAGACAGGGCAATCAGCCCCTCGTGATGATCCTTGAGGAGCTGATAATCAATGCGCGGCTTGTAATAAAAGCCCTCCGTGAATGCAAGGCTGTCCATATACATCAGATTTTTGTAGCCCTGCTCGTTCTCACACAGAAGAATCAAATGGCTCGTTGTGTCCCGCGACTGCTTGTCAAAGCGATTCGGGCAGATGTACACCTCGCACCCGATGACAGGATGCAGCCCCGCGTCCTTCATCGCCGTGTAAAATTCCACCGCCCCGTATAACACGCCGTGATCCGTTACCGCACAGGCTTCCTGCCCCAGTTCTTTGAGCTGCGGAATCAGCCGTTTGATGCGGCACGCGCCGTCCAATAAGCTGTATTCCGTATGCAAATGTAAATGAGCAAACGCCATGCCGCTCCCTCCCCGCGATGATGAAATTCAAGGATATTATATCAGAAAATTGGAGGAGTGTATAGTGGTGGATAGCGGATAGTTGTGCAGAAGAAGAAAAGAATATAATTAATGAAGCATTCTTCGGCGAGTGACTAGTGGCTAGTGATTAGAAATAGTGTTATGCGGTAAATGCAGTGGCATAATTTCTAAGTACAGAATGATAAAATTGCTCATTTTGGGGGAATATTTCATTGGTTGACTGATTACTATCTGTCTATCCCCTATCCACTCATCACTCGTAACAAAAAAGCCGCATACGCGGCATTTTT
>CAVJHY010000127.1:0-6714 GCA_963649405.1 bacterium | reverse complement strand
CGTCCCATAAGCCCTATGTCCGCAATCCTAAATCACACAAGTTTTTGCATTGAAGCTAAACCTATTTAACTGTTTCAAACCCCCGACAATATTTCAGCACATCTCGTGCGTATTGTTCGCTGCCATTATATTTTCTAAAGACGGAAAGCAGTGTTTCTTCCGACATATTTTGCGCATCTGCATGAAGGGTTTGTGCCTCGGCGCGGAGGATACGGGCGCAATAGCGGATGCTATATTCGGGTTTATCAAGGAGATGAGCGTAATCATGATAGGAAAACACGGGGTTGCCGAGCGTTTCATCGGCGTTGGCTGCGGTGGACGGGCGGATTTGGCAAAGGCCGCGGGAGGCATCATGACGGATTTTGTCCAACAGGACATCCTCCAGCCCATAGCCCAAAACTTCGCGAAACAAAATGGCCTGAATTGCCGATTTCTGCACTTTTTCCGTCTGTGCTGCCTTGCAAATGGCTTCATCATTGTTCAAGACAATTTTCAAAGCATGGCGGCATCCCGAAAACGGCGGAAAACGCTTAATGCGTTCGAACTTGGGCAAATCATTTAACGCAGATTGAAACACCGGCTGCAAAGCTAAGGTCTGCAAAAGCGCGTTATCAATCATGTTTCGTTTCCTCCGGTCCAAGCTGCCCCTTCGCCCAATGCACGCGGCACAGGCTCGTGTAACTCTCGTTGCCGCCAAGCACCACCTGTTCGCCCGTTTTGATGACCTTGCCGTTCATCAAGCGGGCATTGAAAGTCGCCTTTCGGCCGCACCAGCAGATGGTTTTGACCTCCTCAATGGAGTCTGCCCATGCCAGCAGCCATTTGCTGCCCTCGAACAGCTCACCTCGAAAATCAGCACGCAGACCATACGCCACCACCGGCACATGCTCCTCATCCACAATGCGCACCAATTCCTGCACCTGTTCCTTGGTCAAAAACTGCGCCTCGTCCACAATCAGACAGGCGTAGTCATGCACATTGATCTGTGAAAGCTCCTCCACATACATACATGGTGCCCGAAGACCGGAACGAGAGCCGACAAAGCGTTCGCCGTCGCGGTTGTCCAGACGCGGCTTGAGCATCAGCGCCTTCTGACCGCGCTCCTGATAATTATACTGCACCATAATCGCATTTGCCGTTTTGGAAGACCCCATCGCCCCATAGCGAAAATACAGTTTGGCCATTTTGCCCACCTGCTTCTTTAAAAATCACTGTGCTATTATAACACGGCGGGGAAGCAGGACGCAACCTGTAAAAATGCAAAAGTTGACATTGCTTTTTGCGTGAAAAACGGCAGGAAAAAGCAGGATGAACGGCGAAATATTTTTAGCGATTAGTGACTAATGATGAGTGGCTAATCAAAAGCATATATGACGGCAACAGCTAAAGTGAGTGACGACGATGATTTATGTGATTTGCAATCCCGTGGCAGGCAACGGGCGCGGAAAAAAAATCGGCGAACAGGTGCAGGCGGAGCTGAAAAAGCGCGGCATTCTGCATGAATTTTATTTGACGGAATCGCGTGACCATGCCACAGAGCTGGCGAAAAAGGCGGCAGCGCTCGGCGCTGAAAAGGTGCTGGCCGTCGGCGGGGACGGGACGGTGCTGGAGGTGGCTCGCGGGCTGATTCACACGCAGACCGCCCTTTGTATCATTCCCGGCGGCACAGGCAACGACTTTATCAAGACCATCGGCATCCCGAAAGACCCCGCCGCCGCGCTGGAGGCCGCGCTGACCAACGCCCCGCGCAAGACGGATGCGGTGCAGCTCAATGATCGGCTTTTCCTCAATGAAGCCGGTGTCGGCTTTGATGTATCTGTTTTGGAGTATGCCCAAAAAGCCAAGAAATACTGCCGCGGGCTGCTGCCCTATCTGTACGGTGTAATTCGCACCATCTTCAGTTTCAGCGGCATTCGGCTGGTCTGTCAACTGGAGGAAGGAGAAACCATCGAACGGGAAATTCTCGTGCTGGGTGTCGGCAATGGCCGCTTCATTGGCGGCGGCATTGAGATTGCGCCGGAGGCTGTGCCGGATGACGGGCTGTTGGATGTGGTTATCGTCGAAAAAATGAAAAAGCCACGCATGATGCAGGTGCTGCCCCTGCTGCTGAAAGGAAAAATTCTGACATTTAAGGAAACGGAATGGACGCGGGTCAAACGTCTGACCTTTCAGGGCGAGCATATGTCGGTGAATGTAGACGGCGAAATTCTGCCGATGGACAAGGCGGAGATTTCCATCCTGCCCAACGCGCTGTATGTGTGCCGTCCATAGTCCATCAATAAGGAGTTTATATGAAGCGGTATCTATCCCTGCTTTTCTTGCTTTTGCTTATTTGTCTGCCATCCTTTGCGGAAGAAGAGGAAGAGACCTCCTATGTCGAGCCGCCGAGAGTCAACAGTGCCGGAGAGAGGCAGAGCATCGGCAGTTTGACGATTTTGTCCCCTGCGGAAAATTCCTCTTATGAATCCGGCGGCAAGCTGACCGTAAAAGCAAGCGGCGAACATCTGACGCGCATAGAGGTCGTGCTGTCTTGGGAAGACGGCAGCCTGTCCTGCGAGGCCGAGGGCAATACCCTTGAGTATTCCTTTGACACGACCATGTTTTATTGGGCTTCTACGCTGACCGTCACCGGCTATGACGAGGATGGGCAAATCGCCGCGCAAAAGACCGTGGAGATTTTGTCGCCGCGTGACAAGTTGATTGCCGATATGTTTGATTTGGCGCTCAGAAACAGCAAAGATTCTTACTATCGTCATGCCCCTGCGCAGACCGATACGGACCGCGGCGTGTGCAAAAATTTTGTGATGCGCCTCTTTGATACCTTCAAGGACAGTTATCGCATGGCGGAATATCCTGATTTGGCGTTGCATATGCCGAAAAACAAGTCCAAGAAAGACTCTGCGCCCTACCAGTACGGCATCGAATGGCGCAATGAGAGTGCCGAAGACGGCAGCCCTTTCTATATCGCCGCCCAATATAAATACGATGACAACCTGACAAAAGAAGAAAACATGGAGCGATGCCGTGAGGTGCTGCACAGCGTTCAGCGCGGCGACTTTTTCCAGATGTGCGGCGATTATTACTATGGCAATGGCCCGCACAGCCTTCTCTTCATGACCGATTGGGATGCAGAAAGTGACGAACTGCATTGGACGGACAGCAATATGCGCGGCGACCGCGTGAACGGCGACCGCTGGGGCTATCTGCAATATGATGCCGTCAAAACTGCCGAATGGTTTGTCGAGGCCATTTCTTCCAAATCCACCTATAAAACCCGCGGCTGCACCATCTACCGGCTCAGGGATGATTTGTTTATTCAGTGATTGGAAAATGCGGGCAGGAACGGGAGAATGTGGCGTTTTATGACCGACTCTCCCTGATTCCATTCCATAAAATTTGTTGCATTTAGCGGATTCTTCATGTATAATAGCTTGGGCTGCGATGTGAGCCTTATTCATGTGTGCCTTGCGGCAGGGAGGCAGAGTAAGTCTGTGTCCACTGTGGAAACTATTCAGGGCATTTTCGTTTGGAGGGCAAAGCATTGTTGCTGCTGATGCCTTTGCTGGTCGTTGTGGTGTGGCTGTTTTTGATTGCGCCGGATATAGGCAGTCAAAAGCGCGTTCGCGCCAGCATCAGCAATCAGTTATTTGCGCATCGCGGGCTGTACGGCAGCGGTGTGCCGGAAAATTCCATGCCGGCGTTTCAAAAAGCCGTTCAAAACGGCTACGGCATCGAGCTGGATGTCCATCTGACAAAGGACGGGCAGCTCGTTGTTATGCATGACCATAATGTCAGGCGAATGTGCGGCGTGGATAGGGTCGTTGAAAAAATGACACTGCAGCAGCTCAGCGCCCTGCATTTAGACGGCACAAACGAAACCCCGCCGATGCTTGCAGATGTCCTTCATCTCGTGGACGGGTGCGTTCCTTTGCTCATTGAAATCAAGAGCAAAACAGCGCTGCCGTCCGTTGCGCCGGTGCTGCACGAGGCATTGACCGACTATCGCGGTCTCATTCTCATCGAATCTTTTAATCCCTTTGAAACCGGGTATTTCAGAGGCACTGCTTATCCGCACGGCCAGCTTTCCAGCTTTCAGAAGCTGGAAAAGGGCAGCGGCTGGCTGATGCATCTGCTGTACTTTATTCAGCGGCATTTCCTGTGCTGCTGCATTTCACGGCCTCAGTTTATCGCCCGCGAGCTTACACAGGCTCTGCCGTTCACGCTGCGGGTGATGTATAAACTGTTCAAAACCCCGCTGCTTGCATGGACGGTACAGGATGAAGTCCATGCTAAGAAGGCACGCAACCAACACTATGACGGTCTGATTTTTGAGGGCTGTTTCCCTCAAAAATGTAAGGCAACAACGCACAAATGAGGCACCGTAAAGGCACATTTAAGCGAGTCACCGAATTGTGCGCTGATGCCGTAATACTGAAAGGAGTAATTCTCATGAGTGAAGTCCATGAACACAGCAACCGCACCATTGTTTCTGCCGAGGGCATGAAAAAATTGGAGGAACAGTACAAATATTTGACCACTATCCGCCGTGCTGAGGTGGCAGAGCAAATTTCCGTGGCCCGCGGCTTCGGCGATTTAAGTGAAAACGCCGAGTATGATGCCGCCAAGAACGAGCAGTCCCGCTTGGAAGCGGAGATTGCCGAGCTGGATGCCGCCATCCATAACGCCATCGTGGTGGACGACAGCGAGGTTAAGACCGACCGCGTGAACATCGGTACGGTGGTCGAGATTGAGTGCGTTTCCAGCACAGATGAGGATATTTTTGAAGAAGGCTCCAAGGAAACCTACACCATTGTCGGCGCTCGTGAAAGCGACCCTGTGAACAACAAAATTTCCAATGAATCCGCTGTGGGCGGCGCTCTGCTGGGCAAGCATGTGGGCGATGAGGTCAACATTGATCTGCCCGGCTCATCCGTCGCCTTCAAAGTGCTGAGCATCACTGCCGCCAAGTAAGCAATTTTATTAGGGCATCACCGCACAATTCAGCAACGCGCAAAAATGTGCCTTTTGTGCCATCTGCTTCTTGCAAAAATCTCGATTTACAGAAAGTAAACCATCGATTTTTGCAATCGCACCTGACACAAAATTCACTATTTATCGCGCTGCCTCATTTGTGCGGTACTGCCTTAGACATTTAAGTGGGAGATAAAATCATGCCGCAGGAAATGACGAATGAACAAGCGCCCATGAACCTTTCTGAACAGGAGCAAATTCGCCGCGCCAAGCTGAATGAGCTGGTGGAGAAGGGACAAAGCCCGTATCTTTTGACCAAGTTTGATGTGACCGCACACAGCCAAGACATTATCGATGCCTTTGACGAGTTTGAGGGCAAGGAAGTCACGCTGGCCGGCCGCATGATGAGCCGCCGCATTATGGGCAAAGCCTCTTTTGCGCATATTTTGGACAGCAAGGGTGACATTCAGATTTATGTCCGCAAGGAAGAAGTCGGCGATGAGGCATATGCCGCTTTCAAGGGCGATGATGTGGGCGATGTTTTGGGCATCACCGGCAAAGTCTTTAAGACCAAGACAGGTGAAGTGTCCATCCACTGCACGCGCATCACCCTGCTGACCAAGTGCTTGAAGCCGCTGCCTGAAAAGTTCCACGGGCTGACCGACCAAGACCTGCGCTATCGTCAGCGCTATTTGGACATGATTGTCAATCCTGATGTGCGCAAGACCTTCATCAAGCGTTCGCAGATTATCACCGCCATCCGCACCTTCTTGGAAAGCCGCGGCTTCATGGAAGTGGAGACCCCCGTTCTGCACACACAGGCGGGCGGCGCGTCGGCGCGTCCCTTTATCACGCATCATAACACGCTGGACATTGATATGTACCTGCGCATCGCGCTGGAGCTGCACTTAAAGCGCCTGATTGTCGGCGGCTTTGATCGTGTGTATGAGATTGGTCGCGTGTTCCGCAATGAGGGCATGGATCCCAAGCACAACCCCGAATTCACCATGCTGGAGCTGTATCAGGCGTACACGGATTTTGAAGGCATGATGAATATCACCGAGGATATGTTCCGTTATGTGGCGCGGAAGGTCAACGGCACGGGCATCATCCAGTACGGCGATGTCACGCTCGACCTTGAAAAGCCGTTCGCCCGTCTTTCGATGGTTGAGGCAGTGAAGATGTATGCGGGTGTTGATTTTGGCCAGATTAACACCTTGGAGGAGGCGCGTGCCGCCGCCGATGCGCATCACATCAAGTACGAACAGCGCCACTTAAAGGGCGATATTCTGAATTTGTTCTTTGATGAATTTGTCGAAGATAAACTGGTGCAGCCCACCTTCATGTACGGCCATCCTGTCGAAATTTCGCCGCTCGCCAAGCGCGACCCCAAGCACCCCGGCTACACCGAGCGCTTTGAGGTATTCATGTTGGGACGCGAAATGGGCAATGCTTTCTCCGAGCTAAACGACCCCATCGACCAGCGTGCCCGCTTTGAGGCACAGGCCGCTTTGAAGGCGCAGGGCGATGAGGAAGCCTGCGGCGTGGATGAGGACTTCCTGAATGCGCTGGAAATCGGTATGCCACCCACCGGCGGCTTGGGTGTCGGCGTGGATCGTCTGGTCATGCTGCTGACCAACAGCACCTCCATCCGCGATGTGCTGCTGTTCCCGACAATGAAGCCGTTGGACTCCGAAAAGAAGGCGAAGAAGCCCGAAGAGGCACCCGCCGAGGCTGCTCCTG
>CAVJHY010000126.1:0-6732 GCA_963649405.1 bacterium | reverse complement strand
TCATGGGCTTCAATACCTGTGAATACTCCAACGAGGACATCGAACGCCACGAAGTCCTGCTCGAAATGGGGCAACTGATACAGAATAATAAAAAGACGGAATAAATAATTGTGGGGAAACCATTCTTTATGCGATAAAGAATGGTTTCCCCAGCAAAATATCTCCCCTGCATACAAAAACCCCGTCCTGCTTTCGCAGAACGGGGCGCGTTTACTTTCGTGAATTATGCGATGTAATTGACGGAGGTGTTCTCAGTGACTTCAGGTTTCACAGCGTCGTCAGAGGAATTGTCGATGGTGATTTCGCCATCCATAATCTTCTGTTTCACGGCTTCGTATTCTTCCACGGTGAAGCCTTCCAGCTTCCAAGAGCCTTCAGCGGTGGGCAGACCAACATAGTCGCCCTCGGTCAGAGAATACTTCTTGAACTGACCGCCGTAGTTGTCCCACTCGCCGGCGAAGTAGTCAGTCAGGATGGTCTCGGTGACATTCTGCAGACCCTTCATCGCAGAGGTGATGATGCAGGGATCGATATAGCTCTGGTCAACATCAACGCCGATGACCTTGCCGCCATGCAGATTAGCAGCTTCCACAGCAGAGGTGTAGATGCCGCCGCCGCAAGCGAAGACGACTTCGGTGCCGGCACCGTACCAGCCTTCCATCTTCGCGGTGATGTTCGCATCGCCGAAGAACTGGCCGCCGTAGGTGTAGTTGATTTCAATCTTCACGCCCATTTCGGCAGCAGCGTCATCAGCGCCCTGCACGAAGCCGTAGCCATAACGGATAACGGCGGGAACGGCCATGCCGCCCAGGAAGCCCAGCTTGGTGTAGCCGGACTTGACAGCCGCGTAACCGGCCAGATAACCGGCCTGTTCCTCGGCGAAGGTCACGCACACGGCGTTTTCCTTCGGCTCATAGTAGGTCACATAGTCATGAGTCAGGTCGCCGGAGCCAACGTCGATGGCCAAGAATTTCACCTCAGGATAGTCTTCCTGAGCAGAAATCAGCGCTTCGCCGAACAGGTAGCCGGGCATGACGATGACGGTCGCACCTTCGGACACAGCCTGGTCGATAGAGAGCAGACGGGCATCGGTGCTGTCAGCGGTGGGCTGATAGTAGGTGTATTCCACATTATTGGCCGTGCCGTAGGCTTCGACAGCCTGCCAGCAAGCCTGGTTGAAGGACTCGTCATCGATGGTGCCAACGTCGGTCACCAGAGCGATCTTTTCAGCCGCAAAGGCCGTCGGGAGAGCCAGCAGCAGAACCAGAACCAGAGCCAGAAACTTTTTCATGGTTGTTCCTCCTACAATTTTTCGGACGCTTGCGCATCCCTTTCGCCTCTATTATAACAAGACGATATGCAAAATTCAATAAGGATTTTCAGACTGAAGAAAAATTATTTCAGGACTGTGGTATGAGGCGTGAGCGGTTAGCCATTAGGAAATAGGGATTAGGAAATAGAAAACAGCAAGTGACGGCTGACATTGAGAGTAACTAAAGCTAACAGCTTACTATCCCGAAAAATCCAGAAAAACTCCTCCTCCGATTGCATTTTTCATCGTTTTGAGATACAATAGGAAAGGATTCTGCCGAGAAATGCAGAAAACGAACAGAAGAGAGCGGCAGCTTGGCGTGCAGAAACATGGCGCTATTGCGCGAAAGGGAGATACACATGCGGTACGGACATTTTGATGATGCGCGGATGGAATATGTGATCACCACCCCGTTCACGCCCCTTCCGTGGATTAACTATCTGGGCAATCAGGACTTTTTCGGCCTCATCAGCAACACCGGTGGTGGGTACTGCTTCTATCGGGATGCCAAGCTCATGCGCATTCTGCGCTATCGCTATAACGGCGTGCCGGCGGACATCGGCGGACGTTTCTACTATATCAAAGAAAAGGGCAAGAAGGCGTGGAGCCCTGCCTATCATCCGTGCGATACGGAGCTGGACAGCTATTCCTGCCGTCATGGGCTCGGCTATACGGTGTTTGAAAGCAGCAAGGACGCGCTTTTCGCTTCGTTGACTTGCTTTGTGCCGCAGAACGAGACCTGCGAGGTGCATAAGCTGACATTAAAAAATAACGGCACAGCCCCCAAAAATGTGCGCATGACGGGCGCGGTCGAATGGTGCTTGTGGAATGCTGTGGACGATACCACCAACTTCCAGCGCAATTTGAACATTGCCGAGGTCGAGGTGGAGGACAGCACGATTTACCATAAGACCGAATACCGTGAGCGCCGCCGTCATTATGCTTATTATGGCGTAAATGCGCCGATTTGCGGCTTTGATACTGCCCGTGATGCTTTTTTGGGGCAGATGGGGGATTGGCGGTCGCCCGCCGTCATCCAAAATGAGCAGCATACGGGCAGCGAGGCGCATAGCTGGTCGCCCATTGCCGCGTTGGGCGTGGATGTAAAACTTCAGCCGAACGAGGAAAAAACAATCATTTTTACCTTGGGCTACGGCGAAAATGAGCGGGACAAGAAATTCATTGCGCCGAATGTCATCAGAAAGAACACGGCGAAGCGCACCCTTGCCCGTTTTGCGGATGAAAATCAGGTGGATTTAGCGCTGGAGGAGCTGAGGCAGCACTGGGATAAATTGCTTTCGCATTATCAGGTACACAGCGCGGATGAAAAAATGGACCGTATGGTCAACATCTGGAATCAGTATCAGTGCATGGTGACCTTCAACATGAGCCGCTCCGCCAGCTATTTTGAAAGCGGGACGGGGCGCGGCATGGGCTTCCGCGATAGCTGTCAGGATTTGCTGGGCTTTGTGCATATGATCCCCGAGCGGGCGAGGGAGCGCATCATTGACATCGCCTCCATCCAGTGGGAGAGCGGCGCGACCTACCACCAGTATCAGCCGTTGACCAAGCGCGGGAACAACGACATCGGCAGCGGGTTTAATGATGACCCCCTGTGGCTTGTCGCCTGTACCTATGCCTACATCGCAGAAACGGGCGACACATCTATCTTGGATGCGCCCGTGCCGTTTGACAACAAGGCGGGCAGCGAGCAGCCGCTCATGGAGCATTTGCGCCGCAGCGTGCAATTCACCTTGACGCATAAGGGGCCGCACGGTCTGCCACTGATTGGTCGAGCGGACTGGAACGACTGCCTGAATCTGAATTGTTTTTCTTCCGAGCCTGGCGAGAGTTTCCAGACCTTCGGTCCCAGCGAGGGAGCGGTGGCGGAGAGCGTGTTCATCGCCGGTATGTTCGTCAAATACGCGCAGGAATATGCCGATTTGTGCGTATTGAAGGGCTTAAATGAAGAAGCGGCGGATATGCGTGCAGCCGCCCAAGACATGGCGAAAACCATCGAGCGTTCCGGCTGGGACGGGGCGTGGTTTTTACGCGCCTATGACGCCTTCGGTCACAAGGTGGGCAGTGCCGAATGCGAAGAAGGCAAAATTTTTATTGAGCCGCAGGGCTTCTGCGTGATGGCGGGCGTGGGCGTGCAGGACGGTTTGGCGCGGAAGGCGCTGGATTCTGTGCGCACTCATCTCTTAGGGCGCTACGGCGTGGAGCTGCTCAGCCCCTGCTACACGGCGTATCATGAGGAACTGGGCGAAATCACCAGCTATCCGCCGGGATACAAGGAAAACGGTTCTGTTTTCTGCCACAACAACCCGTGGGTCAGCATCGCCGAAACCGTGCTTGGCAACGGCGACAACGCCTTTGATTTGTACCGCCGCATTTGTCCCGCTTATCAGGAGGACGAATGCGAGGTGCGCCGCAGCGAGCCGTACTGCTATGCGCAGACCGTTGCCGCCCGCTCGTCCTATTCCGAGGGCGAGGCGAAAAATAGCTGGCTGACCGGCACGGCAGCATGGACATTCGTGAACATCAGCCAATATATTTTAGGCATCCGCCCGACCCTGAACGGGCTGTGCGTTGCGCCATGCCTGCCTTCCACAATGGATGGGTTTACGGCAAAACGCACTTATCGTGGCGCGGATTATCACATCACCGTCCGCAGAACGGGCGAAAAGAGCATGACCGTGGACGGGAAAGCCGTTTCGGGAAATGTTGTCCCGCTGACGGAAGGCAAGCAGGAATATCAAGTTGAAGTGACCATTTGACGAAGGGCAGGAAGCAGCATGATTCAATTTCCGAAGGATTTCGTTCTCGGCACGGCGTATGCCGCGTATCAGGTGGAGGGTGCATGGAACGAGGACGGCAAAGGTGCCAGCATTTGGGATGACTTTTGCCACACGCAAGGTCACATCAAGAACGACGACACGGGCGACATCGCCTGTGATTCCTATCACAAGTTTGATGAAGATGTGGCACTGATGAAGGAAATTGGCGTGAAGGTGCATCGCTTTTCCTTGAGCTGGTCGCGTATTTTTCCGAGCGGCACGGGTGCTGTCAATGAAAAGGGCATTGCCTATTACGATTATATGGTGGACACCCTCCTAAAGAACGGCATTGAGCCGTGGGTAACGCTCTATCACTGGGATTTGCCCTCTGCCCTGCAGGAAAAGGGCGGCTGGGAAAACCGCGAGACGGTGGAGTCGTTTGACCGTTATGCGGCGTACATCGGGCGGCATTTCAGCCGCCGTGTCCACACCTATATGCCTATCAATGAGCCGGAATGTGTGGCTGTCCTTGGCTATTACACGGGCGAACACGCGCCGGGGCTGAATCTGACGGACGAGCGGATTGCGCTCATCATGCATCATCTGACGCTTGCGCACAGCGCGGCGGTCAGGGCGTTGCGCGTTGCCTCCGAAGAGCCGCTCAAAATCGGTACGGTCACATGCGGGCGCATCTGCTATCCGCAAGTGCAAAGCGAGCAAGCTGAGAACGCCGCGTATGAGACGACCTTTGATTTAAAAGGTGGCGATGCCCGCGCATGGGGCTTTACGCACAATATTTTCTTGGACAGGCTCTTTTTTCCGCGAGCGTGGGGGAATGTCTCCGACACTGTGCGTAAGGTTTGGGAAAACCAGCCGGACAGCGATTGGGACGAAATGGAAAAGCCGGATTTTATCGGTCTGAATGTCTATAACGGCGATATGACTGATGAAGACGGTCACATAATTCCCTTCCCTGCGGGCTATCCGCACACGGCCATTGGCTGGCCGATTACGCCGGAGATGATGTACTATGCGCCGCGGCACTTCTTTAAGCGCTACGGGCTGCCTATTATCATCACGGAGAACGGTTTGAGCTGCACGGACAAGGTGTATCTGGACGGGCAGGTGCATGACATTGACCGCATTGATTTCTTGACCCGCTATTTGACCGAGCTAAAGCGCAGCATGGACAGCGGCGTCCCAATTTTGGGTTATCTGCATTGGAGCCTCTTGGACAATTTTGAGTGGGCGAAGGGTTATGACGATCGTTTCGGTCTTGCCTATGTTGACTATTCAACCGGCAAGCGTATCTTAAAGGATTCCGGCAGATGGTACAAAGAATTGATTCAAACTAAGGAGCAGTGACATGAAGCAGGAGGCTGCACTGGGACCGGTGGCCATGCCGGGCGATGCGAAGGCACGCAATCGGCAGGTGATGCTCAAGGTCATCCGTTCGGGGCGGCCGCTGACGGCATCGGAAATCTGTCAAATCACGGGCATCAGCCGCCCGACCGCCATGCGCTTTTTGCAGCATTTGAAGCAGATGGGCGTGGTCAGCTCGGTGGGTTTTGGAGCCAGCACGAAGGCGGGCGGCAAAAAGCCGGAGCTTTTCCGCTTTGACGACCAGCGGAAAATCCTCTGTATCAACCTATGGCCGGAGTCCGTGACCTTAGCACTCAGCAATTTGGTAGGCACTTTACAGGATTTAGAGGAGAAACCGCACCGCTTAAATGAGCATTTGGGTGATGCGCTTGCCGAAGTGAAGGCGTTGGCGGAGGGGTATCTCACGCGCCACGCGCTTTTCTTTGACCTTTTATACGGTATTGCGCTGACGATTCCCGGCACGGTGGATGAAAAAACGAAAATTCTGCGGTACAATTCGCAAGCGCCGGGCTGGGGGACAGAGGTGGACATGGGCGAGTGGCTGCGCAAGCTCATGGGCGAGCATTTGGAATACTATGTTGAAAACGCGGGCAAGGCGGCTGGTCGCGCCCTGCTCACGGAGCATCCCGAATATGCGCAGCATCGTTTAATGACCTTGTTTACGACATGGGGCGTGTCCGCCTGTCTGATTGACAAAGGACATGTGCAAAACGGGCGAGATTCACTCATTGGCGAAATCGGACACATGATTATCTGCGACACGGATGATGTAGTCTGCGGCTGCGGCAAGCGCGGATGCTTGGAAAGCATGGTCAGTCTAAACCGTGTGCGGCGCAAGCTCTTAGCGTTAGGCGAGGACAAGTCTGTTTGTGAAGATTTAACCTTTCAGTCTCTCTTTGAGCGTTCGCATCATGGTGATTTTCGGGCGCGGCAGGTGACTGCGTATTTAGCGCATTGTTTTGCGGTGGCGCTGCAAAACCTATCCTTGGCGTATAACCAAGAGATGGTGGTCTTTCAGGGCGATTTTGCGTGGGCGGACGAGTATTTTGACCAGTGTTTACGGCAGGAGCTGCATCAGTTCCGCTATTACCCGCGTGGGCGGTTGTTTGATATTTCTTATGACCGCCGTGAGCTGACTGCTCTGGCCGCGCAGGGCGGGGCTGTCCGCCTCATCGAGCGGTACTTTACTGGGTTGGCGAGAAATTAAGGCATCACCGCACAATTCAGCAACGCGCAAAATGTGCCTTTACGGTGCCT
>CAVJHY010000125.1:0-6779 GCA_963649405.1 bacterium | reverse complement strand
CCGTCTGCACTAACTGCCCGTTCTCGGATGCCGTGTAATTCGTGATGCTGTCTATGGTGCGCTTGTTCCCGCTGTCGTCTGTGAAAGTGAACGGTTTGACATGTGCTCGGCAAGTCTTGCCGACTAAATCATCCACATCGAAGTCAGCGCCTTCGGGAACGCCCAGCGCGTAAGCGGCTTTACTCAGCTTGTCAACAGGCCAGTTCCCTTCGTTGTCTTGATAGTACCGCTTGAAAATGTGCCTGTTCTTGTATTTCTGCTCCACATCGTTGCGGACAACCCAGTCAAAAGAGATGCGGGGGATGCCGGATTGCGTTTGCGTGTACTTCGCATCCTTGAGGATAACTTCGTAATTGCCCTCTTCCATCGGGCCGAAGTTGTTTTCTTTCGGTTTCTGGCACTTGAAGCTCATTCCTGAACCCTCCAATATTTTTCGTATTCTCCGAACAGCTTTAAGCCGTCCAGCGTATTAAGAAAACGCGTTATATGCGTTTCTATCGGTTGAAAATCGCCCTGCCTGTAAGTCTCCGTATAGAGCTGATGCCCGTCAAAGACCAGATAGTCAAACCGTTTAAGACCATCGAACAGAGCGAAGTATGCGGGGTGCTGCGTGTTGCTGAAATATTTGCCGTATTCGTATTTGCTCGTGGTTTTCACATCGTAGCAAATGCCAGCTCGGATGAAGTCTGCCACGCCCACCAGCAAAAGCTCTTGACCGCTTGCCTTTAAGCGCTTACTCCCTCTGACCTGATATGCAGCGCCTTGGAGCTTTCGCCCCAGCTTTGCGGCGGCTTGTTCGCTGTCTGAATCGTCCGGCACGAATTGCCCTAATGATGCGCCGTACACATTGCCCTCGAACAAAATGCCTCTCTGCTGTGCTTCGGTGGTCGGCTTCGGGAGCCGTTGTAGTGTCTCCCGAAAGCCGTCCATCTCGTCTGCTTCTATCGCGTAATTCAGTGAATTGATGAGCGATGGCGTTATTTTAAGCAGCGACATAGCAACCGCCTTTTTTGTCCCATTTTAAGCCCATAGAGCGTGTTTTGTCGGTCAGCAGGGATAACAGCTCGGCTTTGCTTGTAAGCGCGTGAGAAAGGCTTTTTAGGGCTTCTGCGGCAGTTGTCGCTGTTTCAGCATCTACCACCTTTTCGATGGCTTCCCCGCCCCGCTGCATCGCTGCATCGTAGGCTTTCCGCTCCTCGGCGTATGTGCTCATTTCAGCAGCGATATTGGCGGAGGCTCTTTCAAACAGCCTCGTGAGGAAGTCATTCTTCACACCTGCCGGAAGGTCTGGTACTTCGATAATGCCGCTGATACCGTAGCAGGATTTAGCGAAGTATTCCTCGGTGGGTGTAAAGCCCAGCATTCGTTTCTTGCCCATCATGAACATGTTTGCGCCTAAGTCGGCGGGAGTCCACACAATATCTTTTGCGCTGCCCTCGCAGGAAAGGCGCTGTGTGATGATGTCGCCTTTCTGCTGCTCGGTCGTGTGGAAAATGATAATCAGATTCTTGTTCATGCGCCGGATTTCAGCGCACAGGCGGTCAAACTCACGCTTGATAACCCCGAACATCGCTCTGCCGTCCCTTGCGGCTTTCGGTTCTTGCTGTTTCGCCCACGGCTGCATGAGCTGCACTAAGCTGCCGCCAGTGTCGAGGATGATGCTCTTTGCCGCTTTCACTTCGGGAGATTTCAAGTCGTTCAGAAAGTCGGCATAGGTTTCGCACTCGCTCGTCAGTGTTCGGTGCTCGGCGCGAACACGGGCGATGCCTTGGTCGAAGTCAAACAAGATAGGGTCTGGTGCAGACAGCGCCAAGGTTGTTTTGCCCAGCCCCGGAGTGCCAGAGATAATCATGGTGTAGGACTTCTGTGAGAAGTCCATTTGTTCAGGCCGTTTGATAGCCATTGTGCCGTCCTCCTTTGATAGAGCGCATCAGCGCTACATAATCCTCATCGTCAATGTCAATTGCGCTTGCCCCGCACATTTCTTTGATGGGATAGCCGACTAAATCCATCAGCTTGTAAATGCTCATCTGTTGGAGACAATCAGCGCAATAATCGTCCCCGTCAATGTTTGCGTAGAATTGCCCATCCGTGATAGGTTCTTGACATTCTTTGCAAATTCTCATGTTACGCCTCCATCGTCCTTAAATGCGTGTTTAGCTGCGTCTATCATCGACTTGCACAGCAACGGCTCTTTGTCTTTCAAAATAGCTATAATTTGTATCCACCTTTCAATCTGCGTATCAGTGATAGCCATTTGTTTGTTTTCTCCATCATACATGATAAAACCGTCCTTGCCGAGCTGTAAGAGAACCGACAACGCCTCGTTACGCGTGAGCGGCTTCTTCTCCGGCGGCTTGACTTCCATCCCGCAAAGCTCATTCAGGGTGATGCCGTACCCTTCCGCGATTTGAACGGCAACATCCAACAGCGGGCTTTTGGTGTTCTTTTTGTTCTCATAGGCGGAATATGTCGAGCAGACGATGCCGCATTTCTCCGCAGCCTCTTTTTGCGTCCAACCTTTCTCTTCACGCAGTTCCCGCAGCCGTTTCGCAAATGCTGTCTTGTCAAACATCTTTTTTCTCCTTGCTTTTCCACACCACATCTGTTATAATGTGTGTGGACAATTTCATATGTTCACACTTCTTCATCGTTGGTTATCCCTTGCCTGAAGCATCACCACTGCTTCAGGCTTTTTCTTTGCCCTGCCGGATGTCGCCCTTCCAGCCATGCCGGAGGATGGTTTCGTTCCCGGCGTATTGGGCATAATCTCGGCGGTCATCTTCCTGCCAGACGAGCTTGTCAAGCCGTGCCTTGGCTCTCTGCCCCTTGTGGTCTTGGAGCTTCTGAAAGATGTCGAACAAGTAACCCATCAAAATGCGCCTCCTTTCCGCTTAATCTCTCGAACGCGCTTTTTCTCGCCGTTTATGCTCATCGGGCAGTTCGAAAAGCCGTATCTGATAAGCCGCTCGGCATCCTGCTTGGCGTACCGTTCAGCCTTCCGTTTCTCGTGTTCCGCCCAGTCTTTGCAGCCTTCTCGGCACCCAACAGCGCGTTTTTCGCATCCATAGCAGCATGTTTTTTCATTCATGTTATCTTACCCAACATTCCCCAGGCAGTTGCTCCGGCAGCTCATCTCATTCCCCTGCCTTTTTCCCTGCCTTTTTCTCGGCGTACCGCTTCGCCTTGTACTCGTTATACTTTTGACGATAGCGGTATGAATCACCGAACACATTCCATGCAGCCTTAACAAGGTTCGGTTCGTAAGGTCGAATGCGCTCTAAATCTTCCACTGCTTTGTAGTTGATGGGGCATCCGCAGCAACCAGTCCGTGTCATACCATACACTTCATACGCATCGGAATAACGAATGTTGTAATGCTCCTTGTACCATGCCTTGTCTTTATCCGTGACATAGAACAAGGGGCGCATCCGGAATACGCCGTTCTTTTGCTCTGCGAAACAACCAGTTCCATTTGAGAATTGTACGTCCCTACGAATACCGCCCTCTGCTTCGCGCTCACCAGTAATAACCATCTCATAGCCCCTCTCTATTTGATGCGCTGGTTGTTTTTTACAAACATCGCAACACTTTGAACTAATGGGAAATGTTGGTGGACATTCCTGAATAAACTCCCTTAAATACTTTGCGGAACGAATCGAGAATTGATTACCGCACATACCGCGCTCACCCTTATAGCCGCATGAACACAGAAATGAAATTTCTATCACGCATTTCGGATAACGCTGTTTTAATTCCTCATACTTCGCAATCGGGTCATCGCACTGGTCGTACTCGTCCGCAATAGAAATAGGAATGTTTTTCTTTAACGCCCCCCCCAATCTCTCCGAAACAATCTTTGATAAAAAAGGCACCCCGTTATCGCGGACGGCCAACACAATATTTCTTTTCGGACGAATCGTTTCTATCGTGATACCATACTTTTCTGCGACCTCTTTCACATGGCGTTTTGTTGCTTCCATTTCCAAGCCAGTATTAATAAACATATAATGGATAGGCGGCAAATCATACATCTTCCTCACACGCTCTATCAAATCCAACATAATATCGCTGTCACTGCCGCCAGAATAAGAACAAATCGCATTCGGATGTTCCAGCAGCCGTTTGGCAACAATGGTCTCGATAGCCTGAAACTTCGCCGGAGCTTCGTAGTCTGCGTAGGGTGGTCTGTCTTGGTACACCCTGCTCCGAAATTCACCTTTTGCGTCTCTCATTTCTTTTGCCTCCTTCAATCGTTGCGGGGAGCCGGAGTTGCACCGGCTTTAGGATGGGGAAGTCTAAAAGCCATCATGTGCCTGCACCCCCGCATAACCGCCATCAGTGGCGGTAGTACTTGTTGTAGTAGTAAGCCCACTCCTGTTTCTCGCGCTTGCGCTCCTTCAGCGCCGCCAGCCCTTCCACGATTGCGGTCGGGATGATGACCGCCAGCCCGATTGCCAATGCTCCGAAGACTGCCATTGTCACACCTCCAAGGTTTTGAGGATGTCCGCCACCATGAGCCGGAGATTACGCCCCGCAAAGCGGAAACGGACACCGCCGATTGTGTTCACACCGTGTTCCTGCCAGTACTCTGCAGCCTTGTTCAGGTTGTAGGGTGCGCTGTGCATCAGCCCTGATGCCTGAAGCGGACTGCATTCAGCTCTGCCGGATGCTAACCACGCTTTAGCGCTCTCGATGGTGAACGGCATGGGGGTCACTCCTTTTTGACTAAATCGTCTACTTTACAATCGAGGACTTTCGCAAGCCCTGCGGCAGTGTCGAGCGAAATCTTTCTTTCTCCCTGCTCGTAATTGCTAATTGCCTGATAAGTCTTGCCAACTTTTTTAGCCACATCCCGCAGCGTTAAGCCCCTTGCAATTCTAAGCTCCTTGAGGCAGTTGCTCACTCGCTCACCCCTTTCTTCGTTTCGTTGATAACAGTATATAACAAAATGTGGATATTGTCAACACCTCGTTGAAATTTTTTTATTGTTCTTGTCAACAATTTGTTGTAACATTGCAACGGAGGTGGACGAAGTGTTGAAATTGAAGGAAGCAAGAGAAAGAGCGGGGCTAACGCAGAAAGAAATAGCACTTTCTCTGGGTGTCAGTGTCCAATCTGTGTCAAATTGGGAAGTTGGGAACCGTGAACCGTCCATTGAAGTCATCCTCAAAATATGCAATTTGTGTAATGTGTCCGCTGACAGTTTGCTCGGTCGTGTCCCCTTCGAGGTAAAAAAAGAAGCGCCGCCCGAAAAGCCGGACGGCGTGAAGCGTGTGCAGATTACAATTCCGCAGTCTGCATCAGAGGAGCAGCAGCGCGAAGCACTTGAAGCGCTCGTTCAACAGATGGTGTGTCAGGAACTTGACCGGAGAAATAGTCAACCGTGATAGTCCAGATGCCGTCTTGAAGCTGCAAGTAAATCATGTTTCTACCTTCCTTCTGCCCTCACGGGCTTTTCCCTCATCATAAAGGAGGCAGCTCATGCTATGCAAGAAGTGCAAAAAGGATATGCCTGAAAACGCTTTATTTTGCCCTTGGTGCGGCTTGCGCCAGCAAAGGCAGAAAGGTGTCAAGACCCGTGCCAACGGGCTTGGAACGGCTTTTAAGCGCGGGAAAACATGGACTGCACGGGTTACGCTCGAAGTCCGGCACAATCCGGACACGAATAAGCTGGAACGGCACTACCGCACAAAGGGCGGTTTCAAGTCCAAGACGGAAGCGCTTGCCTATTGTGCCATCCTCAGCAACGCGCCGGAAACACGCAAGGCACCGCTTTTGTCAGCGTACTGGGAAACCTACTCCGGCACGGAAATGGAGCGCCTGTCCGAATCGAAACGGACGGCGTATAAAGGCGCATGGGGCAAGCTGCATCCGCTTGCCAATCGTCCGGTGGATGTTCTGACCGTTGCGGACCTGCGCCAAGCCGTGCAGCAGACCTGCAAGACCTATTACCCTGCGAAGGATGTGAAGCAGCTCCTTTCGCACCTGTTCAGGCTTGCGGCAGCGGACGGATGGGTGAACAAAGACCTCCCGTCCTTCATTGAGCTGCCGAAGCTGGAAGAGAAGGAAACGGAGCCGTTCACCGAAGAGGAACAAGCGAAACTGTGGGCGCGGTATGATGCCGGCGACCTGAACGCCTGTATCCCGCTCATCATGATTTTCACCGGCATGATGCCGGGCGAAATGCGCAGGCTGACGAAATCCATGATTGACCTGCCGAACCGCCAGATTCTCGGCGTTGGCATCAAGACGGACGAGCGAAGGAAGGATGCACTATTCCTGCCGGACGACATCTGCCCCGTTATCGAGGATGCCATGAACGCCACGGAAACGGAACTGCTGTACCCGATAACGGAAACAGCGTTTTACAATCGGTACTATAAAGCGCTCGAGGATGCCCAAATAACGCGCCACCTTGCGCCGTATTCGTGCAGGCATACAACAGCAACCACCCACGCGATAAACGAGCACACGCCCCCGCAAATCGTCAAGCGCATTATGCGCTGGTCGACCACAAAGATGATGGACAGATATGTGCACCCGACTGATGATGCAGCGCGGGAAGCAGTGAACGCGATGAAGCGCCCGGAATGTGACGCATGACCATGCGTTACATGTAGCGCATAGCGTACACCATAACGGCACACGATAAAAGATGATAAAAGACGATTAGCGGAACGGAACGCCCCAAAACGCAAAGAAAAACCCTTGATTTCTCAAGGGTTTTGGCTATTTGGCGGAGAAGCCGGGATTTGAACCCGGGCGGCGGTCAACCC
>CAVJHY010000124.1:0-6793 GCA_963649405.1 bacterium | reverse complement strand
TTTTGTCGCGCCCATCACGTTTGTTGGGTTTACTGCCTTATCGGTGCTTACAAACAAGAAACGCTCCACACGGTACTTCTCGCACAGCTCGACAAGGTTTCTTGTTCCGAAGACATTATTATAGATGGCCTCGACACAATTATGCTCCATGAGCGGTACATGCTTGTGCGCGGCAGCGTTGATGATAATCTGCGGGTGGTAGCGCTGGAAAACCCTTTCCAGTGCCTGTTTATGAGTAATGGAGCAGATTTCAATCTGCAAATTCAGGCGGCCGGCGTAGGCAATTCTTAGCTCCTGCTGGACATCATACGCACCGTTCTCGTAGATATCGAGGATAATAATCTTTTTCGGCTCCATCTTGGCAAGCTGTCTGCACATCTCAGAGCCAATGGATCCGCCGCCGCCCGTAATCAGGATGACTTTATCTTTATAATAAGACTTGGATTTGTCGCTGCAAACCGAAATAGGCTTTCGGAACAGCAGCTCCTCGACATTCAGCTCACGGAGCTGGCGCTTATTTTCGCCGTTCTGCATGAGCGGGTAGTCATAAATTTTAACCTTGCAGCCCAACTCCGTATAGCGCGTATACAGCTCACGGCGCTTTTCTTCGGAGATGCCGGGCATAGCGAGGACGACTTCCTGCACATCTAAGCGAGTAAGTATCTCTCGTGCCTTGCTGCTGGGATAATACACAGGAAGCCCGTGAATGATACGGCCAGCCTTTTGCGTGTCAATGTCGATGAAACAAACCGGCTCATACATGGATGTGGAGCTTGACATCAGCTCCTCTACCAAAGAAACACCGACACGACCGGCACCGACAATGGCGATGCGAATTTTCTTCTCACCATCCGGTGATTCGGAATTGCCAAAGGAAACAACCGCTTCGCCGGCAAAGATGCGAAGCAAAATGCGGCGAATCTTGCCGAAGCCGGACTTTTCCTTTGCGCCCTTATACACATATCGGTAAGTCAGCCGCAGGGTCAAGCAAAGGAGCAAGTTCACGCTGCCCATAAACCAATAAGAGGCAAATGGCGCGTGTTGAATAAAGAACAAATGGGAGAGAAAATTGTCAAGTGCAAAGCCAACGATAAAAGCGCAAGCATCGGATAAAATCAGGCGGAGATAGGACTGAACGCCGCTGTATCTCCAAATCTGCTGATATACCCTGCCGCCGAGACGAGCAAGAAGCAGGCAGATGGCGAATAGTCCGGCGTGGAGAAACCGCTCCGAATCCGCCATGCCGTTGTTATACAGCTTCATCTGCAGCAGGATGACAAACAGTAGAATCAGCAGATCATAGAGTACCAGCGGCGGTCGTTTCTTTCGCATAGCTTCCGAATCACAACGCTTTCATTGTATTAGGGCATCACAGAACAATTTGATGGTGCCGCTTAAGCAGCTTTTGAAATATTACATTGTAATATTTCCTCTGAAAACACAACAAGGACGAGGGCGAGATATCTATCTCACCGCTGCGTCCTCAATTAAAAAAGGCTCGGCGCTCCGTTAGCGCAGCCTCCTGTGTTTTCGATTATAGTTGTTATTATATCATCTCGACCAGCCGGATGGCATATTGCTTTCCGTAGTGCTTGGTCAAAACGGCGTAGGCTTTCTTCATTTGGGTCTTACGGCTCTTGCAGTCATGGCTGTCGCTGGCGATGCAGTCAATCAGCCTGTCCTTGAGCCAATGCCGCACTATCCTGTTCTTGAGTAGCCCCTCGCTTTCAAGAATGGTATTACAGTTCACCTGAAAAAGCGCGGTGCTGTTTTCCTTCAGGCGGTAGGCGTTCGTGCCTCTCAACGCCCGATAGCGCTCGACATGTGCCAGAAGCGGCGTGTAGCCATTCCGTTCCAGCAGATTGACTGCCTTCTCAATTTCTTCATAGGCGATGGTCGGCGAAAACTCAATCAGCACAATCTTCGTGTCCGCCAAGGTCGGCAGCGAATGGCTGACAATGTACTGCGGCAGCGCGGGCGTATAGAGAATTTCCGCGCCCGCATACAGTGCCAAGGTGTAACCCTTGCTTTGGCAATACGCCTGTGCCGTGGACAGATGCCGCCAGAAGCGCTCCTCATTGAAGGGATGCACACCGGGGGTCATGTGCGGGGTGGCAATCAACTTGATGACACCATCCGCAGCCGCCGCATCCAGCATGGCCTCCATGTCCTCCAACGCCTGTGCGCCGTCATCCATGCCATAGACAAAGTGTGCATGAACATCCGTAAATCTCATTGCTTTTCCTTTGTCTTGGCGCGGTGCTGCGCTGACGCATTTTCATGGTTATAGTAGGACTTGTAGCCGTAGGAATGGTAGTAGTAGGACTTGTAGTAATACTTCTTGCTCAGGTAATCGTCAAACTTCACCATGTTCAGCACAGTTCCCAAGATGGGACAGCCGGTTTGTTCAAGCTGCTCTTTCACTGTCACCAGCTCCTGACGGCGAACGGCATCATAGCCAACGACAATCAGCGAACCATCGCAGGACTTGGCGATTTCCGCCGCGTCAATGATGGTGCCGACAGGCGGTGCATCAACAATCACATAATCCGCCGATTTGGAAAGGCTTTTCAGCAGCTCATTAAAGCGCGGGGATACGAGCAGCGATAGGGAATTGGAAACCTCGCGTCCAACCGGCACCATGTACGCGCCGGTGAGATTGGTTTCGTAGATGACTTCTTCCTCCCGCACCATGCCGGCCAAATAGTGTGCCAGACCGGGCGCATGATCCCTGTCAAATTGCAGGGAGTAGTGTGATCCAATCATGCTGCGGCGAAGGTCAGCATCCACCAGCACCACCGAGCGGCCGAGCTTGGCAAATGTGCGCATGATGTTCATGGCCAAGAAAGATTTGCCTTCTACAGAGTGGCAGCTCGTCAGCATAATTTTTTTGACATTTTCGCCTGTAAAGGAGAGGTTGGTGCAAAGCGTGTTGACGGCCTCACTGCAAGCATAACTCAGCGGCGGGAAATTTTTAATCGTCAGCTTGTTCATGCTTTCGCTCCCGTCCTTCCGCTCTTCTTTTTGTTCTTTTTATTTTCTTCGCTGCTCTCAACAGGCACGATGGCAAGAGTCGGCAGACCCGTGTACTTACGAATGTCATCCGCTGTCTTGTAGGTATCGTTAATCAGCATCCGCAGGGTGACAATGCCCGCGCCGAGCATACAACCCAAAATGAAGCCGAGCATAATGTTTTTCGTCTTGTTCGGGCTGCTGGGGTTGGTGGGGACGAGGGCCACGGACATGATGTTCGGCTTTTCCGTGGACATGGTATCGGCGATAAACTCACTGGCGACCTTCGCGTATTCATTCGCCACATCTGCAGCCTCTTGCGGTGAAGCTGATGTAAAGGTAATATCCAGCATACGTGTGTCGCTGTCATTCACAACGGAAAGCTTTTTTTGTATCTGGCTATACGAATATGGGAGATTCAGGTTGGAGATGACCTTCTCGTGTACCTCCCACATCTGAAAGACCTTGATATAGTCGCTCGTCAGTGCACTGCCGATTTGCAAATCGGACATATTGATGGCGGAATCCTTGCGGCTCAGAACATAAATCGTCGAAGTGGCCTGATACATGGGGGTGACGAAATAAATGGTGTATACACCCGCGCCAATCGCAAAAACCAGTGCAAGGCATAAAATCAGCTTCCAACTGGCCAGCAGACGATACATCAGCTCCACCAAATCAATCGTCGCTGCATCACTCTGCGGCGCTGCATGAACGGTGGTCTGTGTCGTTCTGTTCTTTTGTTGTTGTTCCGCCATGGTTGCGTGTTCGCTCCTTCAAAAAGAAAATACTAACTACTTACTTAAAAAGGGATGATGTGCTCATCCCTTTTATATAATCTATAAAATTAATTCAAATTACTTGCTGACGATAGCAACCAAAGCCAAGCCAGTCTCAATGGCTTCGACGATTTCAGGGTCAAGGGTGGTTTCGATGCAGCCTTGCAGGGTAACATCATCCACGGTGGATTCGATGCCGTAGCCTTCATAGGCAATCCACTGCACGGTCTGCGTGCCGTCCTCATTGATGGTGACAAAGCCAATCATGACCATGACCTTCTGCCCCACTTCATACGGCGTGGGAAACAGCATCTTGACATGAACCTTACCGAATTCCTCTTTATAGCCGCCAGCGATGACGGGCAAGCACTCGTACACCTTCAGCTCTTCGGTCTCGGTCACTTCAAGGGCTTCATCCAAGTCAACAGCATTGCCGGAAAAATCGGTCGCATCAGCGAAATATTCCTCAAAGCTCTCCGCCGCAGCCATCTTTTCGATTTCAACCGCGCAGGCATCCAAACGGTTCTGATATTCTTCCTCAGTTTCCTGAACATCACGGATGAAAAAGCCTGAGGCATCATCTTCAGTGTTTTCAACTTCGACTTCGATATGCGTCATATCCTCGGCGGTCTTGCTGGGGGCAGCCTCAAGAGAAGTCTCATCGCCCACCGCAGTCTCTTGAGCCAAAACAACAACGGATGTAAGGCACAGCATAAGTGCAATCATCAAGCAAAATAATTTCTTCACGAAAGTCATCCTTCCTTTTTGGCGCTGGACTGCACCGCGTCATTTATCGTAAATATCCTTTCGGACATTTACTCCGTTTTTTCGTAGAACAAAGCAAGCACAGCCTGTTCGATTGAGTCTTCCTCGGCATAGAATTGCATGAAGCCGTCACTGCCGATTTTGTGTTCGCCGGAGATGGTGATTAACTCCGTCCGCTCATAGTCCTTCGCATTCCAGACCTCGTTAATCAGCCGCCCGCGGCTCAAATCTGTTACGAGATACGGGCTTAATGTGTCGTACAGCTCACCGACCGCGTTTTGATTAGCGGTGAGCTTTTCATCGAGCTGGTTAAATAGCTTGGAAACATACTGTTCCTGCCGCTTCATGCGGGCTTCATTCGTGCCAACGCCCACGCTCATGCGGCCTCGCACATAGGTTTCCGCTTGGCTGCCCATCAGGGTCAAGGTTGTTCCCATGTTCATTGTCGGGTCAATGGCGGAAAAATCATCCTCCAATGTGACCGTCACACCGCCCGCAAAATCATTTAAGGCGGTGATGCCATCCAAATTCATTGCCAGATAAAAATTAATCATTTCACCCAGCAGCAAATTGGAAACTGCTTCCACGGTCAGCCCGCAGCTTTCTTCCTTACCATCCCCAAAACCGTGGGAAAGTGAAATCTGCGCAGTGCGCACGCCGGAACGGTTGCCCAGCACGCCTAAGACGGTAATTGGGGTCATGGTGTCTCTGTCAATGGACAGACGCTGAACAGTCTTGGCCTTACTATCAATGACGATGAGCTGCAAAAAATCCGCCTGCCCACCGCTTTTCCCGCTCTCATGGTCAACGCCGATGAGGAGAACGGAGGTTAAACCATCCTTCTGCCGGTAGGTGATGCCGTTGTAGGTCGCCGTGACCTCTTCGGAGGTCTTGCGATCACCGTAATCCCCGCGTGGCTCAGGATTGTTGGAGCACTGTTCGAGCCAGCGCCCGCCCTGATACACGAGAAGCAGGATAAGAACGGCAATCAACGCAAGGCACGCAACCTTCGCCTTCATTCCCGGTCTTTTGACAGTTCGTGCCAAGCGAACGCCCTCCGTTCATTATTTTACCACATCTACCAATTCAAATGCAAGCCATACAGGTATATCTTTACCATAAAAATTTAAGATAACCTGTCCGCTCAGGCCACGCTTGTCAACACGGGAGATTTTGCCCTCCATGTCCTTGAGCGGGCCGGAAACCACTTTAATGCGTGTACCTTCCTGATAGGCTTGAGAAACGCCGAGCATACCGTCATACTCGAAAAGCCATTTGACGAATTTTTTGTCTTCGCCGATGAGCTGCCAAGAGCCGTCATGCAGCGTCAGCACCTTGATGATGTTCTGACGCGGGAAATGGAGCAGCGGCTCAAAATATGAAGGAGCTTTGAAAAAGATGTAGCTGGGAAGGACAAGCTCCTCCTCCCTGCTTTTCACCTTGTTGTGTGTGCGGTATTTTACGCGCTGCATGGTGATGGCGCGTACCTCAGGGCAAGCGTCTTCGATGTCCTCCGTCACGCGCTTTTCCTTGCCGGTCAAACAGAAAACACAGCCAAAGGATGTATCATCCGCCTTTTGCTCATTCTCGGTGTTTTCAGGCAAGGGAATTTCGGGCATAGCTTCGCCATCCGGCTTCGCTGGCGGCTGTGCGGGCAGCGCCTTTTTTCCGGCCATATGCTCCTCCATATGTCACGCTCTTCCCCGCACCGCTGCACCCAGACGTGTGCGTTGTTGAGCGATTTATTGCTTATGCCGCGTCTGGCAGACATAAGCGGCACGCTTCCTGCATGAAAGGTCAAACGGAATTTGCAAGAAGCGAATGGGACGATGTAACGCGCTGCTAAACCAGCAGCCTTATCGCCGAAGAATGACAAAAGGATGTTTCTTTTTCAGCCGAGCAATGATGGACACTTTCGTAGAATAGTGCAACGATGCACCGTTACAGAAGAGACAGAAAAACGGCTGTTCTTTTTCGGATGCTGAATTGCATCCGTCAATTAATTTTCGAACAGTCAGTCAAAAATCAAAAGTGTCCTTTTTCTCCATCCTTCCTGAAAATATTCCGTGGGCAACTGTTCGCTCCTGCTTCAGTCATTCAGTCTCCCGAAGCAACCGTTTTTACTTCAGACGGCGAACAATTTGCCTCATCCCTTCGCCGCTTTTATTCTATACGAAAAAACCTTTTCCGTCAAGCCTTAAAACGGTTACAAAACGCCAATTTTTCGGTTATTTGCG
>CAVJHY010000123.1:0-6831 GCA_963649405.1 bacterium | reverse complement strand
TTAGGGCGGACAGACTCAGCTGCTTGTTCATATCTTTATTATATCACATTTGGGGGAAGATTTGCATTGTGCGGTGTTGCCACAACCTACCAGCAACGCAAAAGTACATCAGGAATAGCCATTGCTGCATGATTTTGTGGCAATGTTTAAAGCATCGTTACGGCAACTTGCCATAGAATGAATAGAATGTTGAAAAGTTTGGCAAGTCAACTATTTGCAGAATTTGAAATGTCTTTAGAATTCTATCTTTCATGCCATCCGTAGTCTTTTAAAATTTTGCTTTACGAAAAGTAAATTTCATTTGAGTCTTTCGTTCTGACACAACGTTTACCATTTATCATGCATTTGTGCGGTGACATATTACGGCGTAAAAATATGACTTTGTGTCAATTCATGTTGGGTAGCTTTGGAGCGAAGCGCTTCCATCCTTTATCACGGAGATAGTCTGATGAAATATAATGATTTAACATTTTTATTTGTCGAACATTTTCTGCGCTTGTTTATGCCTTAGTTGAAACTATCTTACGCCCCCTGCCCTATCTTCAATTACCGTTAGTATACATTGTTAAGAAGATTTTTTGCCGCTATATCTTCCTGCACAGCCGCTTTAGTTAAGCCATTCTATTGCTTTTACATCATTCTGTTTTACGCCATAGCCGTTAATATACATATTGCCTGTGCTTCTGCATCCTCTTACTTTGCCAAAGAAAGGGTTCTTTTAAAGGATTCAGCTGTTTCTGCCCATGCGGAGGCTGAAAACAAGTAGGATGACAACGAGCAACGGCGCTGCCCTGTCGCCAATTTTCCCTTATAAGAATGGACTGATTTCGACTTTTCCAATGTTTTTCTTCATAACAATATTTCCTCACTTTGTAATTGATGAAAACTGATAGCCTATTCGTTTTCATTTGACAGTAGTTCAGTGCTTTCGTAAATTTGCCTTGTCCGAAAGTAGCACCAAATATATAGGAACAAATAAATTTGTTCCTATTGGTCATTATAGTATAGCAAAAATGAATTATCTATATTGAATCAATTTACAATTCAATAATCAAATTTGAAACAGGTTTTTTTCTATCAATATGTACATACTTGAAGCAAAAACTGCCTGATAGGTTTTGTCGGGTTGGATAGCTTATGCCGCCTCATGTCATCGGCACATCCCACACCGTTTCCGGCCAAGTGGCGCGGACATAGAAGAGTGCGGTGTCGTCGATGGCGACGGCGTGGTAAGCGGCGGTATAGGGGTAGAAGGTGACGGTGCGGGTGAGGGTTTCGTCCTCGTTGATGAGGATGACGGTGGCGTAGGGGGCGGCATCGGGTGTCCAGCCGTCGGGAAGGCGACCGGCGGGGACGATTTTGGACAGCGCCTGATACCAGCGCAGGAAAGCCGTGGAATCGACCGTTTGACCGTTTAAGTACGGCACAACATCATAGATAATTTCGCCGTAATCGTCCGTTTCAAAGGTGTTGTTGGCCTGTACGCGCTCGACTAAATGCACCTCGTATTCAACATGGGTGTCGCCCTGCGTATAGACAACGCGGCTTAAATCATTCGATGAAAAACTGATGGGGTTTTGCTGCAGCATATCGTCAAGGTCAAAATTCTCTAAAAAGCTGAAGGTCAGTGTTGTGCCGGTCATGACCTCGCCCTCGTACAGCACATAAAAGGTCATATCCGTGATGCGGCTGCCGAAATAAACGGTGATTTCGCTTTCGGGAATGTCATAGGTATGCTCCTCGCCCTCCTCATCGGGGACGGTCAGCACGGAGGCGGCAAAGAGCATTTGCAGGGTGAGGCGCGGCGTGTCCAGCCCGTAATCCGCCAGATTCAGCGTGTCCGCTTCGCCGACCCATGTGGAAAAGCGGATGTCCTCCAGACTTTCCAAGAGGGAATCCATCTTGTCACTGTCCAAGGGATAGGCATACGGCACTTCCAAAAGCCAGCCGCTCTTATGGTAATTTGCCGTGAAGGTGATGTCGCCGCTTAAAGAAATTCGGTCAATCAAGTCGCCCTGAACGGACGGATTGCTGACGGGATGCAGGGAGGTGAAGGGCGTGTTGATGGTGTCATGCACATCCTCCAAGACCGTGTACAGGTGGCTGTCGCCGTCCACGGAGGCGTAATACTGCGGCGTTTCGGAAAGGGTTAAGTCGCCGATGCGGAGCGTCACCACCTCGCCGTCCTGATAGGTAAAGACGGCACTCGCACTCGGCGTGTCCAGCCCGTAGGCGCTCAAATCCTCAATCGTATCGGAAACGGTGTTTTCCGCCTCAAGTTGAGTGGCGTAGGACAGAATGCTCTGCACGAAATAGGGGCGGAGCAAATAGTCCTCATCGCCCTCCAAGACCAGCGTTTCGTCCTTGTAAAGCAGGGTGTAGGAGGTACCCGTGTGCGGGAAAATCTGCACGGAAACGAGCCGGTTTTCCTCGCCCGAATGCAGAACCTCGGCGGTCGATGTATCCTCGACCGTAATCGTTTTTTCAGAAAAATATTTGACACAGAATGCAGCACCGACGCACAAAACGGCGGCTGCCAGAACGAGCGTCGGCAGCAGCCATTTTTGATGCTTTCTATGCTGTTTTTTTTGTACCTTTTGCATATTTTTACAAATTCCTTCTCGGCAGCAGCACGAGCAGCGCCCAAACGACAATCAGGAGCGGCAGGAGGAGCGTCAGAACCATCGGCAGCGCCAGAGATCCGAGCGACAGCGAATCGCGGGCGGCGGGCTTTTGCACGATGTCCAAGTTGATGGGTTTTCGGCTCTGCAGGGTACTCAGGAGCTGCATTAAAAATTTGGAGGCTGAGGTGTTGGTATAGAGCCAATCGTCCGTGAACACATTGGCATTGCCGATGATGAACAGCTTGGATCGGTCGCCGGTGGTTTGCGTCCATGTGGACAGCACCGCCAGATTGAACACGCCCTCGCGGTCGCCCTCTTGTTTGTCCAGCGTTTCTGCGCCGTCCTGATAGGTGCGCAAATACGCTTGACCGGATTTGAGCAGCACTTCAACGGTTAAATCCTGACTTAGTTCGGAAGTCACATCAAAGGCACGAGCGCCGGTCAGCAGCAGGATGTCATTGCCGCCGGAAATGAGGGAGGCGGTCGTTTCCGTCTCCTGCATATAGGGCAGCAGAATGGCGGGCGCATCGGAATAATAGCTGTTCGTGTCGCTTTCCTCGGCCACGCACAGCCCGTCCAGCGGGACAATGCCGTAGGACGAAAGGAAGGTGTTGAAGTTCGGCAAATCAACGGGGTCGGAATAGTGGCTGATGACAAAGAAATTGCCGCCGCGCTTGGCGAACGCATAGAGCGCTTCCAGCTCTGTCTCGGAAAAGTCATACTGCGGGCTTAAAATGAACAGCGGCGCACTTTCGTCCAAGGTGTCGGACAGGGTGACACGTTTGACATAGTAATTGTTGCTGATGAGCTGCGTTTCCAAGGTCGCGGTGTCGTCCTCGGTCAGCTCGCCGTGACCCGTCAAAAATTGAAGCGTCGGCAGTTCGTCCTGAGAGACATACAAAATTGCTTCCGTGATCAGCCTTTCATATTGGTAGCCCGTGGTGACGATGTAGCCGTCAGAGGTGTAGGAATAAACCTGATAATCATCCTCATTCAAAATGCGGGCGCGTCCTGTTTCCTCGCAGGCAATAATCATGCAGTCCGTGGTGATTTCGTTTTCGCCCAGCATATCCTGAAAGCGGGTGAGCAAGGTGGGATTGCGCAGGAGGCTTTCTTCCGAATAGGTCACATGGGAGGAGGCGGCCGCATAGCGCCGGAGCAGGGCGCGGAGGGTCTCGCCATCATCGGTTAAGGCATCCAAGGAGGTCTCCGAGCCTGTGTCCAAGAGGTAGATGCGGACATCGCGCTCCAAGGCATTCAGCACATTCTTGGTCGTTTCGGACTGGGTGGTGAGTGCGTTGTAGGAGCAGTCGATGGTCAGCGCGTAGGCGTTTTCAAGGGAAGAGGCGAGAAAATTGACGCACAGCACCAGCACAATCATGAGCGAGGTCAGCGCAACGGACAGTGCCCCGCATCGGAGTTTGCGATTGCCGAAAAAGCGTTTGAGCCGCGCTTTTTTTTCGGAAAGATGAAGGTTGACGTTCTTTTTTTTCATCGTTGTTATGCCTCGCTCCAGCGGCGGGCATCCAGTACGCGGATGCACAGAAACAGCATGACGGTCATAAAGGAGAGGTCAAACAAGGCATTGGCCAGACTGAGCTGACCGCTTAAAAAGGGAGAGACGCGCTCATACAGGCTGATGAAGGACAGGGTATCGCTGATGAAGGCCACATTGATGGCTTGCGCTAAAAGGTCGCTCAGCCAGACCGCCAGATTCACGCCGAAGCAGGCAATGGCCGCCACGACAGAGGTCCGCGCAAAGCAGGAAACCAGCATATCTAAGGCAAGGAACGCGCAGCCCATCAGCACAAAGCCCAAATACCCGACCAGCGTTTCCGCCACATACAGCGTGCCGTAGAGCGCGACAAGCAGGGGATAAACGAAGGAGATGATGACGGTGATGAACAGCACCGTGCAGGCGGCAAGGAACTTCCCCAAGACCACGCCCGTCAGGGAAACGGGCGATGAAAATAAAAGCTGATCGCCGTTCTTTTTTTCATTCGTGAGAAGCCGCATACACAAAACGGGGGAGAGCAGCATCCACAGATAGCTCATGTTGCTCAGCAGCGTCATCAGATTGGACGAGCGGGCGGCCAGATTGCCGACGATAAAAAAGATGCTGCCGAGCAGCAGGAACACGCCCATGAACACATACGCCACCGGCGTATAGAAAAAGCTCTGCAGCTCGCGCTTAAAAATGGCGCGCATGAAATCGCTCCTTTAATCTTGAGTGGCTCGTAAGAATATTTCTTCAAGGCTGTCTTCAACGGGCGTGAGGCGCAAAAGCGGCGCTTGCAGCCCGCACAGCAGCGTGAACAGCTCCCGCTCTACGGGTGCGCCACGCGGCGCTGTCAATAAAACGGTGGTGATGCCCTCTTCGCCGCCGCGCACGACCTTGACCTGCGTGACGGAGGCAAGCTGGCGCAGCGCGGGCAAGAGCCGCCCTTCGCCCATTGCAATGGAGGCACGCAGGACAATTTGGTCAGGCTTTAGGTCGCTCATGTCGCTGTCAAACAGGAGCACGCCGCGCTTTAAGATAATCACGCGGTCGCAAACGGCCTGTACCTCGCTCAAAATGTGGGAGGATAAAAGGACGGTATGCTCGTTTTTGAGCGACACAATCAGCGAACGAAATTCGGCGTTTTGACGGGGATCAAGACCGGCAGCCGGCTCATCCAAGACGATGATTTCAGGGCTTCCGCACAGCGCCTGCGCCAGCCCGACACGCTGCCGATAGCCCTTGGAGAGATTGCCGATGCGTCGCTTTAACATATCGGTCAGCCCTGTTTTTCGGGCAATCTGTTCGATGTGTTTGGGAATTTCGCTCGGCACGACCTCTTTCAGCTCACAGGCGAATTGAAGGAACGCTTCCACCGTCATTTCGTCATAGAGCGGCGCGTTTTCCGGCAGATAACCGATGAGCCGACGCGCCTCCCGCGGCTCTAACAGAAGGTCATGTCCGCCGATAACGACTCGCCCGCCGGACGGCGCTAAACAGCCGGTCATGATGTTCATCAGCGTGGTTTTGCCCGCGCCGTTTTGCCCAAGCAGACCCAAGATTTGACCGCGAGGCACGGAAAAAGAAATGTCCTTCACGGCATACAGCGCCCCGTACCGCTTGCTGACCTGCTCAAAGCTAATCATGAACATCCTCCCGATGACGATGCACAGCCCGCTTGGGCTGATGGTCAAGACTATCCTGCCTTAACGAATGGTATTATATCATGCATGGCGCGGGAGTGCGTGAACAAATTGTAAAATCCAATGAAATCAGGCTGCGTCTGTTGCGGGTTGTTTCAAAATTGTGTCAGTATCTCCACTAATACCCTTAAAAATGTAAAAAAGTGGGAAGCAATCCCCACTTTGATAGATATTATTTGCATTTTTTCGGGATGCATTGTATAATAAAATGGGTATGATGCGATAAGCATCATGCTGAAGAATAAGAATTGATGCTCAAATGAAAGCTTGATGTATCGGGATTTCATTTGAAAGCGTGCCATAGGCACGCGAAAACAAAGAAAGGATGCCGATTATGTACAGATATTCCGCGCAGATGCGGACGAATGTCACCAATATGCGGCTTCGGCGCAATGTTTTATTGGCTGCGCTGGCCGTCTTGTTGGTGCTGACCATTGTCTTTGGCATTTCCGCCGCGACGAACGCCGCTTTTAGGCATCAGACGGGGGAGCGCTTTTCAGCGTGTATGTCTTCATCTATTTCGTCTGCCATTGATGTGGTCAATCGTCTGGAAAGCACCACCAACTCCACCACTTCCCAGCGCTTGGGGCTGATTCGCCAATATGTGTACACGATGGAGCAAATCAACCAAATCAGCGTGGCACTGTTCGGCGAAAGCGGGCGTTTTGCGCCGGACGATGCCTTCACCGCCCTTTATTCTGACTTGGAGACCTATGAGGGCATTGTGCAGAGCGCGAAAAATTCCACGCTCGATGCCCGCACACTGCTCACCAACCACCTGACCATTTTGCAGGAGTACATCAGCGGTAATCTTGTTTCTTAAGGCATCACCGCACAATTCGGCGACTCGCAAAATGTGCCTTTACGGTGTCTCGCCTCAATCTACGATAGAGGCATCGGCAGTCTGTCGTTGGCAGACTTGAAAACCTTTCAGGTTTTCAACCTTCGCGCATTCGCCGTGGACAAAATACGAAGAATTGACTGATACTGATTGATGAAGGGCATC
>CAVJHY010000122.1:0-6861 GCA_963649405.1 bacterium | reverse complement strand
TGTAAACACACGAAAAATGCCCCTGCTACAACAATTGCGGCAGGGGCTTTTTGTAATAAACAGTCCTCTTAATCCAAATGGCTCAAAGTAAAAATCGTTTCATAGGTTTCGCTCTCTCCCGAAGGAATAAACATAAAGCCCGTCTTTTCCCGGTCAAAAGGTGCATTAGGGCAATTATTCACCCATGTTTGAGGCTCTACGCAGAGAAAATCTTTGCTGCCGCCGTTGTAAACCATCCAATAAGCATAAGGCGGCAATGCCTGATAGATAATTTGCACACCGCGTTTTGCATCTGTCAGGCGCATTTCTCTGCTTTCGTCCATAGCAAAATGACGGCTGATAGTATGCTCACAGGGGCAGAATGTTTCCTTGAGCATTTCCTGCCGCATGGGTGAGTCCGAAATCACTCTGCCTGTCGGCAGAAAGGTAGCCATGTCCCGCTCAATTTCATCCCCAACGCCCAGCTTCAGGCGTACATCTTCCGGCTTTCCGCCTTGCACAAAGGGTAAGGCAAAAGTCGTGTGAAATCCCAACGCAAAGGGCATATTCTGCTCAGAATCATTCTGGACAGAAATCATTTGATGCATACCGTCCTCCCGCAATTCAAAACGAATGCGCAGAGTAAAAGCATGCGGAAAGGTCATATACGGATGCTCGTTGGTGGCGCGAAAGAGAAACACCGCGTGGCTGGTGCTCTGCTCCGCACAGGGCAGCACAGTCTCATGAAGAAAACCATGAATAAAATTACCGATGGCAGGCTCGTTCATCGGAAATACATATGCACGCCCTTCAAATTCAAATCTCGCGCAGGAGATGCGGTTAGGCGGCAGCAAAATCGGCACGCCCCAAAGGAATGAATTGGAATTAAAATCTTTCAATGAATTTGGAGTGCGCAGAGCACACATATTCAACTCCGGCTTCGTCAGCGAAACCAAATTAGCGCCCCGTTCCGGACAGATTTCGGCCTCATAGCCAAACGCGGATAGATGGATGGTGTGCATCGAGCAGTGTCTCCCTTTTTGTTTGTGACTGAATAATCGCTCCCACGGCGTTCAGGCAGTGGGAGCGATGTTTTAGCTACGCGATTTAGTGTTCCATATTCACATAAGCGTTCAAGATTTTTACGGCACCGTCCAAGTCGTTAAGGTCAACGACCTCGGTGGCGGAGTGGACATAGCGGCAGGGGATGGAGACCGTGCCGGTCGGGACACCGCCACGGGAACGCTGGATAGAGCCGCCGTCCGTGCCGCCGAAGGCTAAAATTTCGTGCTGTGCCTTGACACCGGCGATTTCTGCGGCTTTGAGCAATCCCTGACGCACCACGGGCGTCGCCACCATGCTGCGATCCATCACCTTAATGGCCGCGCCCTCGCCCAATTTAACGGCGGGGGCTTTGACTTCGGGCGTATCGCCCCAAGCGGTCACATCAATGGCAACGCCCAAATCGGGCTTTTCGGCATATGCCGCCGTCATTGAGCCGCGGCAGCCGACTTCTTCCTGCACGGTGAACACGCCGATGACGGTGTTCTTCGGGTCATGCAAGCCCTGCAAAAGCTCCACCAGCACGGCGCAGGCGCAGCGGTCGTCCATCGCGGGACCTGCCACCTTGGAATCGCCCAAATCAAAGATTTCGGGGGCAAATACGCACACATCGCCGTAATTCACGCGGCGCAGCGCGTCCTGCTTGTCCTTCGCGCCGATGTCGATGAACACATCGTTCATGGTCGGCTCGCCGTTCTTCACAGGCTGGCACATACAGATGCCGTGGATGCCGCTGCCGAACACTACATGGCGACCGCGCACGCCCTGCACATTCAGACCGCCCACATTCATCACGCGCAGGAAGCCCTCTTCCTCAATGTCCGTCACAATCAGACCGATATGGTCCATATGCGCGGCCAGCATGATGCGCTTGCCGCCCTCCTGACCATTTTTCGTGACGATTAAATTGCCCATTGCATCCGTGCGGGCGCTGTCCACATAACCGGCCAGCAGCTTCTTCACCTGCTCGGCCACGCCGCCCTCCAAGCCGGACGGCCCATACACGCTCAACAGCGTGGTCAATGTCTGCTTCATCATAGGGATATACCCTCCTTATAAACTCGTTAAATAAGCCTTTGCAAGCGCAAGCTGCGCGTCAATATCTTCGATACTCGCCACAGAGGACGGACCGTGAATATACCGGCAGGGGACGGACAGAACACAGGTGCGCACACCCTCGCGGGAACGCTGGAACGCGCCCGCGTCATTGCCGCCGGTCACGCCGCGCTTCACCTGATGGGCAATGCCCTTTTTCTCGGCGATTTTCAGCAAATCCGCATACAGCGCCGTATCCGCAATGGACGCATTGTCCATAAAGCTGACGGCGACACCGCCGTGTACATCACAGATGTGGCGGGTTTCGGGAACATCAGACAGATCGCCGGAGGCGGTGCCTTCCAAAATGAGCGCAATATCGGGATGCACGCCGAACGCCGTGCCGGTAGCGCCGCGCAAGCCGACTTCTTCCTGCGTGACGAAAGTGCAGGTCACATCACAGGCGTATGTTCCCTCCAGCACACGAATCAGGTTATAGCAGCCCACGCGGTCATCCAGCGCCTTGGCAGTCACGCAGGACTTGCCCAAGCGCTCAAAGCTCGTGGCAAAATAGGCGTAAGTGCCGAGCGGGGCTTTCTTGAGTGCCTCGTCCTTGTCCTTCGCTCCGATGTCGATATAAAGCTCGTCAAAGCCCAGCACCTTGGCTCGCTGCGCCGCGTTTTGCAGATGGATGGCCATCGCGCCAATCACGCCGTCCAGCTCCTCCGTGCCGACCTTGACATATTTGGACACGACCACACGCGGGTCAATGCCGCCGACAGGACGGAACTGAAGCAGTCCTTCCTCGGTCGCGCCGATGATGATAAAGCCAACCTCGTCCATGTGCGCGGAAAGGCAAACATTCGGGCGGTTTTTCGCATCCGTGCCGTGCTTGACGGCGACAACGCTGCCCATACGGTCAATATGCACCTCGTCGCACAGCGGCTTCACGGCTTCTAAAATGGCATTGCGCACCAGCCGTTCATCGCCGGACACGCCGTTTAATTCGCATAAGGTTTTCAGCTCCATAATTCCGCCTCCCATGTCTCGTCAATGGCGCACAGGTAAGCGGCCAGCAGACGCGCTCCTTCCTTCAGCGCCTTCATGCTCAAAAGCTCCACATTGGTGTGCATATATTTGAGCGGCAGGGAGAAGAGGATGGTCGGCACGCCCGCCCGCGTGAGCGACAGCGTATCCGCGTCTGTCGATGTACGCGCCGGATTGACCGCCGTCTGCAAAGTGACATTGTTTTCCTGCGCAATGTCATCCAATTTTTGACGCAGATAGGGGTTAATGAACGGTCCGCGCGCCGCAACCAAGGAATCCAAATCATGCGTCCTGTCCTTGGAGACATTCGGCGTATGCGCATGGCACACATCAAAGGCAATGCCGAAATCCGGCGCGGTCGCATAGCCCGCCAGCTTTGCGCCGTAGCAGCCGATTTCCTCTTGGCAGGTGGCGACAAAGGTCACATCCGCCGTGCAGGTCATCTTCTGCATCAGCTCCGCTGTGCGAAGCATGATGGCGACACAGGCGCGGTCGTCCGCTGTCTTCGTGACATAGCGACCGTTCAAAAGCTCCAAGAAACGCGCTTCAAAGCAGATATTATCCCCGACGGTGACAACCTCTTTGATTTCGTCCGCGGTCATGCCCAAATCAATGAACATATCCTCGCGCTTGTAGTTTTCCTCGCGCTCTTTAGCGGTCAACAAATGCGGAGCTTTTGCGCCGACCACGCCGCGCAAATCCTCCTTGCCGTGCACAATCACGCGCATACCGGGCATGACACGCGGGTCAACGCCACCGACAAAGGAAAAGCGGACACCGCCGTCATCCTCGATTTTTTCAACCATTGCGCCGATTTCATCCAGATGGGCGCAGACCGTGACCTTCGGTCCTGTCCCCTTCTTATGCGCATACACGCAGTTCAGGGGGCTGATGGAAACCTCGTCCACCAGTGGCTCAAAGGCTTTTGCGATATACTCCGCCACCGCACGCTCATTGCCCGTGACACCGGGCAGCGCAGTGACGCTTTTCAAAAAGTCTTCGGTACGCAAAGCGTTTTCCCTCCTTATCGTCCTTAAAAAATATTATACCAGAAAACAGGCGTGATGTAAATGATGGAAAAATGAGGGAGGGGGATAGAGGAGCTGTTAGCGGTTAGCTGTTAGCGGTTAGCTGTTAGTGGTTAGCTTTATATAGTTTTTCATAGCAAAACGATATTCTCTATTCTATTCACTATTCATGCCTATACTCTGTTGCCTATTTTCTGTTCCCTAATTCCTAATTCCGCACTCCGCATTCCGCATTTCTCCCTCCGTCCTCCCCTAACCGCTAACCGCTAACGGCTAACCGCTAACGGCTAACCGCTAACCGCTTTCTAAAAAACTCTTTCTTCTTCCGCCGCTTAGTGCTATAATAAAGCGCACACAACGCGCAGAGGGGGGCATCTCGCATGGCGCAGAAGCAAAAGCCCGTGGTGGATTATCTCTTGATGGTGGTAATGGCCTCGCTGATGGCACTGAACTACCAGATTTTTATCCTGCACAACGCCTTCGCTCCGGCAGGCATCAACGGCTTGGCGACAATGGTGCAGTATGTGTTCCATTTCAGCATCGGCTATATGTCGCTGCTCATCAACATCCCGCTGGCGATTGCCGCGTTTTTCTTGGTGGACAGGCAGTTTGCGCTGAAAACGCTACTGTTTTCCCTGACTTTTTCCTTCGTGCTGCTCCTGCTTCAGAACAACATCATCAATGTGGAGCGGTTTATTTACAACACCGATGACGGCAAAAGCACCCTGCTTGCGCCGATTGCCTCCGGCTTCGTCAACGGCATGATTTACAGCGTCGCCATTCGGCACGGCGGCAGCACGGGCGGCACGGACTTTGTCGCCGCCTATGTCCACAAGGTGCATCCCGCCTATTCCCTCATGCACGTGATTTTTGCGCTGAACACGGCGGTTGCCGTCATCAGTTATTTCGTCTATGGCTTCAATATCGAGCCTGTTATCCTCTGCATCGCGTACAGCTTCATCACCTCCAATGTCAGCGACAACCTCTTAAAGGGCGGCAAACAGGCTTGGAAGATTGAAATGATTACCTCGCACCCGCGTGAGGTCACGGACGCGCTGATTCAGGAATTGCGCCACAGCGTGACCATCATCAATGTCGAGGGCGGCTATTCGCACCAGCCCAAAACCATGCTCATCTGCATTATCAATAAGCACCAAATTACCCGCTTCACGGAAATCATCAGCCGGTTCCCCGATACCTTCGCTTGCGTGTCCAATGTCAATGAAACACTGGGAAATTTTAAGCATATCAGTAAATAAACAAGTGCATATTTTAACGGCCGTCAATATGCTTGACGGCCGTTTACAATGCTTTAGCTGTTCGTTTATGAAAGTAAATGATATGTCGTCATAATATGGGCATTTCGTGCGCTGACGGCGTTATAATATAAATTCATCGCGCTTAATTCGGTCAACGCCACAGTATACCCTTTAATTTGTTTTAGCTCATAGCCAATCAACGATGCAGTATCCTGAATTTCCTTCACCTGTTGGTACAGCATATACTGATTTTGCTTGATTTGTTCAAGATTGGCAATGACCAAATTAAGCTGCGAAATGACCATATCTCTGCGCATTTCATCTTCATACAGATTGTATGCCCCATGCGGACCTGTCAGCTCGTCACAGCGTCCGGTGATAAAATACTCGTAGATGCTGGTCAAAGCCGGAAGATTTTGATATTTTGGATAAATCATATCCTGCGAATAGAGCTTGTCTCGAACGCTCTTTGACTGCTGAAGAGGGGATGAAATTTTAGCTTTAATTTCCTTTGCCATTGTTTCCCAATCATTATGTTCCCGATGATAAACTGCTTCAAGCGTTATGTTCCTTTTGATGTTTTCAGCTCTCTTTTCTTCATAAATTTGAGTTTGTGAACGGTTATATTCATCTATTCGTTTGTTTTCTTCAATACAATTCTTACCTTGAACTATAGTCCAAATGCCAAATCCAATCATAGCTATACCCAGAAGTATAACAACAAAACTTCCCATATTCCAGAACATCATCATTCCACCGCTTATTATTAAAAGGATTCCACAAAAAAACAAAGTCCAATAAAACCTGACTCTGGTTTTACTCGATACTGAGCATTCGGAGTTTCAAGTTTACATAAAACCGGTTCTTTCTGTGTAATCCATGTCTGGTACTGAATTCCAATCTGATTCTGCGTCTCGATGTCCTTTTCCACATCAATCGCCGTCTTGATATAATCAAGCAGCTTTTTTCTCTCCGCCTGTTCCACTGCCCTGCCTCCTTCAAAATGTACCGTTTTCTTAAAATTTATAGTACTTATCAGTACTATTTTATCATATCATAACACACTTTATGGCATAATGCAATATAGTACCGATTGGTACAGAAACTTTTTTTGTCAAACGATTCAGGGAGGTTGAGCGCATGGTTTTTCCCCGCATCCGCGATATGCGGGAAGATGCCGACAAGACGCAGGCGCAGGTCGCTGAAATGCTCGGCATTGCGCAGACGGTGTACAGCCGCTACGAGCGCGGACACCAGACCTTCCCTCTCCCGCTTTTGATTCGCTTGGCAGATTGGTACAATGTCTCGCTGGACTATTTAACAGGCCGAACGGCTGTGAAAGAAATCAACCGTGCAGAATAAAATTTTCTAAGCAGCACCGCACAATTCAGCAACGCGCAAAATGTGCCTTTACGGTGCCTCACCTCAATCTACGATAGAGGCATCGGCAG
>CAVJHY010000121.1:0-6947 GCA_963649405.1 bacterium | reverse complement strand
GTGTCTTATCTTTTTTCAAGCGTTGCTAACCATGAAAGCTTGATTAACGGCTTTGGCATAATGCTAAAGCCGCTTTTTTTGTCTTCTCCACATAAAAGCCCGCCTGATTTTCATCAGGCGGGCGTTATTTCTTATAAAAAAATTAGCGATTGAGGATAGTCTCCTCGGTGTCCTTATCGAAGAAGTGGAGGCGCTGGGTGTCCATAGCGACCTTGGTGTCATCGCCGGTCTTGGTCTTGGTGCGCGGGTCAACGCGGGCGATAACGCTTTCTTCCTTGCCGGAGGTGCTGAAGTACAGGTAGGTCTCAGCGCCCATCAGCTCGGTAACTTCAACATGGACATTCATGACGGCATCGGGATGCGCGGCCACGAATTCGGGATCGTCGTCGATATCTTCGGGACGGATGCCCAAAGTGACTTCCTTGCCGATGTAGCTCTCGTCCTTGAGCTTGGCAATCTTTTCAGGCGGCACAACGATGGTGGTTTCGCCGAACTTCGCAACAATCTTGCCATTCTCCTTTTCGAGCTTGGCATCAAAGAAGTTCATCTGCGGGCTGCCGATGAAGCCGGCCACGAACTTGTTGGCGGGATAGTCGTAGTTGTTCTGGGGGGTATCAACCTGCTGGATGAAGCCATCCTTCATGATGACGATACGGGAGCCCATGGTCATGGCCTCGGTCTGGTCATGGGTAACATAGATGAAGGTGGTCTGCAGACGCTGATGCAGCTTGGTGATTTCGGTGCGCATCGCAACACGCAGTTTTGCGTCCAAGTTGGACAGCGGCTCGTCCATCAGGAAGACCTTCGGCTCACGGACGATAGCACGACCCAGAGCAACGCGCTGACGCTGGCCGCCGGACAGAGCCTTGGGCTTACGGTTGAGCAGATAGCCGATATCCAGAATGCGGGCAGCCTCTTCCACGCGGCGCTTGATTTCATCCTTGGGGGTCTTGCGCAGCTTCAGACCGAACGCCATGTTATCATAAACGGTCATATGCGGATACAGAGCGTAGTTCTGGAACACCATGGCGATGTCGCGATCCTTGGGGGCAACATCGTTGACCAGCTTGTCGCCGATATAAAGTTCGCCATCGGAGATTTCTTCGAGACCGGCGACCATACGCAGAGTGGTGGACTTACCGCAGCCAGACGGACCAACCAGAACGATAAATTCCTTGTCTTCGATATCCAGCGTGAAGTCGCTAACTGCAGTCACGCCGCCCGCATATACCTTATAGATGTGCTGTAAAGATACGCTAGACATAAATCATGTCCTCCTTCAGTAAAATCGAGCGCAAAAGCAACAAATAAGAGGTTGCGCTCCTGCTTTGGATGATATTATTATACGGTTTTTCTCCCCGAAATACCAGTCCAAAAAGTTCACAAATATTGACACAATACTTTGTAGGTAAATTGTAATTACTGGCGATTGCCATACCGTGTTCGACAATTTTCAGCCTTTATAACATCTGTTCATTTTGATAAACTGCACAAAAGTGGGAAACGGATTCTTAACGCGGCGTAAGTCTTGACAAATATGCCTTTGCTCTGTATGATTGGACTATAATAAAGAAAGAAGAAGGAGCGCGGCACATGAAGATTTCTAAAAAGGATGCGCTGATGTGGATGGAGTTTTTTGCAAGTCTGCCGGAGGATGAGCCGCTGCCTAACCATCAGCAGGAGCTGGCGCTGGCGGCGATTGCGCAAATTGAGCGGGCGGTTGCGCATCGGCGTGAGCCGCTGATAAAGGCGATTCCGAATTTAAAGACGCTGGCAGGGCGCACTTTATATGTAGGACCTGACGAAAAGTTCCCCCGCGGGTGCAAGTCCTGTCTGCTTGGGTCTGGCTTAGGCGCGATTCGCCGGACGAACAAGTGCAACCTTCAGTGCCGCTTTTGCTATAACTACGGCGAGCTGGACTGCCAAGAGCCGATTGGGGACGGGCTGTGGGAAATCGGCGGGTCAAAGTATTATGAAGAGGACATCCCGCTGCTTCTGGCCGCGCAGAAAAAGCCGACCGGCGTTTCCTATGTATACTTAGAGCCGTTCATGGAAATTGAGGAGTATTCCGGCATCATCCGCCGCTTCCGGGAAGCGGGCGTGCATCAGCATATGTACACCAACGGCACGCTGGCAACCGAGGAAAATCTGCGCATGCTGGGCGAGGCGGGCTTGGACGAATTACGGTTTAACTTAGGCGCGACCAACTGCGCGGACAGTGTGATGGAAGCGATGAAAATCGCAAAGCGATATATCCCGCGGGTAGGCATTGAAACACCCATGACCCCCGAATTTTATGAGACCTTCTTCAAGAAAAAGGAACAAATTCTTTCGACCGGTATTGATTTTATCAACTGTGCGGAGCTGCATCTGAACGAGAACAACGCGGGCAACTACGAGGGCGAGGCGATGTATATGACGCGGCTGGGCTATGTATCGCCCATTTGGAGCCGCGATTTGACCCTGCAATTTATGCGCCGCGCCTCAGAAGAAAACTGGCCGCTTGTCGTCCACGATTGCTCCAACATGACCAAAATCGCACGCGACCTGAATTTAAAAGCGCACGAGGGCGGCTGGTTTGGTGCAAGCGGCTACGGACGCGAATTCACCTCTCTCCCCTATGTTCTCTTCCTGCCCGCCCTGCGCGATGAAACCCTCCCCTTCGTCACTGAAGAGCCGCTGCCGGAGGGCTATCGGGTCGGGGATATTGTGCTGTAAACCTTAAATGCGTAATAAGCAGAAAGGAGATGCCCCATGAAACGCTTTCCTTTTTTCGTCAAGCTCTCACTCATTCTCTTTGCGCTGACGCTGCTTTTCATCTTCGGCGCAGCGTATGCCGAAAGCAATGATGCGGCGCGTCCTACCCTTGACGATTTTGCTGCCGATGCCTGCCAAGCCTATCCGGACTGGAAATTAAGAGGCATGAGCTATTATGGAACCGGAACATGGAATGATGAATTAGCTAACCATGTAGAGGCTTACCTGTATCGAATCCTTGACGACTGGATTGAATTAAAAAGGCTTCATGTGGTGAGCAATCCTTTGAAGGTTGGAGATTTCATTCCGTGGAAAGAGACGGACTTTCCGTCCGTTTTTATCAAGCCAAATATGGCAGAAACGCTTACCCAGATGACCGCAGAGGAATTATTAGTTTACAACTATGGCGCTGCAATTTTTACAGACGCAGCACTTCCCCTATTGATGCCGGAGCTGACAGACAGCGGGGAGCAACTTGTTGAATTGATGGTCGATTCTTTAGGCGCTGTGGCGATTACGAGCAGCGATGCAGGAGAAAGATTAAAGATAGCCGAATGGAATGGAACGGAATACAGTAAAATTATTGCAACACCGTCCCAAAGCTGCTCTATTTCTTTCAATTCTTGGCATTCTTCGCTTTATGATATTGAACTTTTTTATTCCGTTGAAACGGATGAATGGAAAATAGTATATATCGCACTGGCGAAAGACGGAACGCTGAAATTGGTTGCTGTAAATACCGGCTGGGAAATAATTTATATTTATGACGATCGAATCGAAGATGCCACCTTCGGCGATGGTTATATAACGAATGACATTGTTCATTACGGTCAGCCTACATTTAAGACGGAAATGACCGAGCTTGACCTATTAACCGTCCCTGTGACTTTTGAAGACATGGTGAAGTCGTTAAATGCGTCCATGTGGGTCTGCACAGCGCACGATGAAACGCCGATTTTTGATGCGCCGAACGGGAATGTAATTGCCTCTTGCTATACAAGAGTTCCCGCAACGCTCCTTGCCACTGAAGAAGAGTGGGTGCAGCTTCGCATAGGTAACGCGCAAAGCGGACTAACCGCGTGGGCTTATGCCAAAGACTTAGCCTTTGGCGCGGAAACAGAAAATGTAGTTTGCTCCTTTCCCAATTATGAGGCAACACTTGTGGACTATGCCACAGCACTCGACGGCAGAAGCGTCCTGCTGGATGACCCTTGGCTGATTGGTAAAACACCGGACGGGCAATGGCTGACGCTGCTGTGCAGAGAACTGGGCAGAGAAAACGAGGTGGGCGCGGTCTGCATTGTTCCTGCGGACACCTTTTCCAATATAGGTCCAACCGTTCATGAATCTGATGGATTTTGAAATATAAACATGAGCGTGATAAAAGCCGCTATGCACAATAAATGCATGGCGGCTTTTCTGCAGCATAAATTATAACAGATTTACATTATCTTTCTCGGATGGAAGATTCCATCAGCCCAATCCAGCACCCGATAGAGGGGCTTATGGTGCTTCTTGGCGGCCAACGCCGCATCCAGAGCGCCGCGGCGATAGGTCAAATTATCCGGCTCAACGCGCACGGCAGCGCGGTACGCCTGATGCGCATCATCGTATTCCTTGAGGGCGAACAAAATCCTGCCCTCGATATAATAAAATTCGGCATCCTTGGTTTCGGCGCGTCCAAGCTGACGCAGGGCAGATGGATAATTCCCCTGCTCAAACAGCTTGAGCGCGAACGCCTTCGCTTGCGCTACGGGGACGGAATGGAAACCGACCTGCCGCTGGGCGGTCAGCTTCAGCGCCTCTTCATAGGCCAAATTAAGCTGAATAAGCTGTTCCTGCGCCTCGACCTGCTTTTTTTGATCGACAAATAAATCAGGATGGCAGAGTTTCACCCGTGTGCGGTAAGCGTGCTTGACGGCCTCCGTATCCGCATCCGCGTTCAGCCCCAATACCTCAAAAGCGTTCATTCATTCACCCCTTTCGGTGATGCATTTACAATGTTTCCCGATGAATATCCGCGCCCAAGGAGCGCAATTTTTCCTCGATATGCTCATAGCCGCGGGCGATGTATTCCGGCTCGTAAATCTCCGTCACGCCCTTGGCCATCAGACCGGCCACCACCAACGCAGCGCCGGCGCGCAGATCAGTCGCCGTAACAGGCGCACCAAACAGTTCCGGCACACCCTCGATAATCGCCGTCTGGTCTACAATGCGCACATGAGCGCCCATGCGCAGCATTTCATTTAGGTGCTTGAAGCGGGATTCAAAAATCGTCTCCACCACCACGCTATCGCCGTTTGCCTTGCACAAAAGGGCGCTCATGGGCTGCTGCAAGTCGGTCGGGAAGCCGGGATATTCCTGCGTTTTGATGTTCACGGCACGATGCGCCCGCACAGGACGCACCCGAATGGCATCGTCCATGTCGGTCACGCTCACACCCATTTCCAGGAGCTTGGCGGTCAGCGCCTCCATGTGTGTGGGGATGCACCCGCGAATGGTCACATCCCCGCGTGTGGCGGCAGCGGCAATCATCAGTGTGCCCGTTTCAATCTGGTCGGGAATCACGGTGTACTGGCTGGTGTGCAGATGCTTCACCCCGCGAATGCGGATGGTGTCCGTACCCGCGCCCTTGACAGACGCGCCCATTGAATTTAGGAAGTTCGCCAAGTCCACAATGTGCGGCTCCTTGGCTGCGTTGTACAGAGTGGTCGTCCCCTCCGCCTTGGCTGCGGCGAGCATGACATTGATGGTACCGCCGACGGTGATGCGGTCAAAGAAAAACGGTGCGCCGACCAGATGTCCTTGCGCCTTGATCATCGCCGCTTGATCCGTGACCTCGATGCCCAGTGCTTCGAAGCCCTTGATGTGCTGATCAAAAGGACGGTTGCCGATGGCGCAGCCGCCGGGATAGCCGACTTCCGCCTCCCCGCAGCGCCCAAGCAGCGCTCCCAAGAGATAATAGCTGGCACGCATCCGCTTGGTATACCGATACGGCACACGGTGCGCATTCACGGGACGCGGGTCAATCGTCATGCGCTTAAACGCCTTTTCGTAATCGACCTTTGCACCCAAGTAGGTCAGAATGTCCACCAAAACATGGACATCCTCAATGTCCGGCAGATTGTCCACCACACACGGCTCATCGCACAGAAGCACGGCCGGCAGCACGGCGACGGAGGTGTTCTTCCCGCCCGATACATAGGTTTCGCCCATCAGCGGCGCTTCCCCCGTAATCAGCAGCTTGTACGAATCCATGCATTTCCTCCCCTGCGCGGACAAATCATAGAATAGCACTATATAGTATAGCATATCGGTGGGGTTTTGTTAAGAGATTTTTTACCATGTCACTTAAGTTTCGCACGATATGCACGAATTTCTTTCCATTCAGTCTTGTTTTTTTTAGATAACTATGCTACAATAACAAATGCTGATTTCAAGGAGGGACTTTTTATGGCGATTGCAATTCAGATTTTACTGGTTATCGTTTCCTTGGTGCTGATTGTGTCCGTGCTGATGCAGTCCAGCGAATCGGATGGCATGGGTGCCATTTCCGGCGGAAGCGAGACCTTCTTCGGCAAGAATAAAAACAGCTCGTTCGAGGGCAAGCTGGCGCTAATCACCAAGATTTCCGCGGGCGCGTTTGTCGTGCTGGCGCTGGTGCTGGTCTTTCTTTCCCGCACTTAAGTTCTCGCCGCGTATGGCGGCAGACAGCAAAGTGCCTTTTGTGCCATTTTTCTGTGCGATGCAGTCGGAACGGTTGCGTTGCGCGGAAATCGGATGGATGCGGGCTGACGAAGCGGTTTTGTCAGCCCTTTCTTTGCGTTCAGGGATAAGGTCTGATGTAAGGCAGCAGTACACAAATGAAGCGGTGCAATGAGGCATGTACTTTGCAGCAGACGAACACAAGGAAGGCAGTTCTTACCAAAGTTGCTTGCAGGAAGCGGACGAAAAGCAGTTTTAGACTGCAATGCACAAATATAAAGTAGCATGATAAGAAGCAGTCGCATGGAACCGGAAAATATGTTAAGGCAGCACCGCACAAATGAGGCAGCGCGATCAATCGTGAATTTTGTGGAAGAGTCGATTGCAAAATTCGATGGTTTACTTTCTGTAAATCGAGATTTTTGCAAGAAGCAGATGCGCGGAGGTTGAAAACCTGAAAGGTTTTCAAGTCTGCCAACGGCAGA
>CAVJHY010000120.1:0-6968 GCA_963649405.1 bacterium | reverse complement strand
CCCAGATTCTCTTTTGGAGGCGGCGCGAATTGACGGCGCAGGACATATGTATGTATTTCGTAAGATTGTCCTGCCACTGGCCAAGCCTGCCATTGGCGCATTGACCGTGCTGACTTTCTTAAGCAAATGGAATGATTACCTCTGGCCGCGTACTTTGCTTACCAAGATTGAAGTGATGCCCATCATGGTGGTGCTGCCGACGCTGAACACTTCGACCAGCACCTATTCCATCCCATGGGAGCTTGTGCTGGCCGGTTGTACGGTCATCACATTGCCGCTCATTATCGTATTCCTGATTTTCCAAGAACAGTTCATGTCCAGTGTGACCATTGGCGCAGTAAAAGAGTGATTTTTTAACCATTGCGCCTATTTCTCGATGTAAAGAAGGGAAAATAAACCTATGGAACATTTTTGCCACGGCACGAACGGCGGCTGGAAAAAGCTGCCTGAAAATCCTCTTCTTGGCGGTGATTTAGGAACTTGCTTTGACATCGCCATGCTCAGGGAAAACGGCGAAATTCTTTTGTATTTTTCATGGCGGGACAAGGCCAGCATCGCTTTGTGCAAAAGTCGGGATGGTATTCACTGGGATGCACCGCAATTCTGCATCCGTCCGCGAAAGGTGAAAGGGGGACAGGAGGATGATTTGAATCGTCCCTCTGTGGTGAAGGTCGGGTCTATCTATCATATGTGGTACACCGGTCAGTTCAAGCCCGGTCAGGCTGACGGCACTTCCGATATCTTTCATGCCGTCAGTGAGGATGGCATTCATTTTGTCCGCACGAGTGACGAGACGGTGCTGAAGGCGGAGCTTCCGTGGGAAAAGCAAGCCGTAATGTGTCCAAGTGTGCTTTGGGACGAAGAGAAAAAGCTGTTCCGTATGTGGTATTCCGGCGGCGAACAGTATGAGCCGACAGCCATCGGCTATGCGGAAAGCGAAGACGGACTAACATGGCGTAAAAGCCCGCTGAATCCAATTTTTCAGGCGGATTCTGCCAGTGAATGGGAGCAGCACAAGGCAGCGGGTTGTCAGGTGTTGTTCCATGACGGCTGGTATTGGATGTTTTATATCGGCTATCATAACGAAGACTATGCGCAAATCGGCGTGGCGCGTTCTCGCGATGGCGTGACGGGCTGGGTGCGCTCCAAGCTGAATCCCATTGTGGCACCGGATGAAAACGCATGGGACGGAGATGCCTGTTACAAGCCCTTTGTGCTGAATATAGGTAATCGCTGGATGCTTTGGTATAACGGCCGCAAAGATCACAAGGAGCAAATCGGCGGGGCGGTGCTGGAGGATTCGGAGCTTACTTTTTAATTTTTAATAAGGAGCAGGACACCATGACGGATTTGCAGCAAAAGCTGAAAAAATATGTAGAACAATTCAATGCACTGGATGAGGAATGCTATGTTCAGGCCATTCCCAATGCCCAAGCATATGAATGGCTAAAAGAACAAATTCCGCTGCTGGAATGTCCTGATGCAGCATTGGAGGAGACTTATTATTTCCGTTGGTGGACCTTCCGCAAACATTGGAAAGAAACGCCAGAGGGACATATCGTCACGGAATTTCTTCCACCAGTGTATTGGGCTGGTCCCTATAATTCTATCAACTGCGCTTGTTGCCATCATGTGCGGGAAGGACGGTGGCTTCAGGATTCGGCGGGATGGATGAAGGAATATATCCGCTTTTGGTTGAATCGAAAGGGTGATGCGCTTTCTTACAGCACATGGCTTGCTTCCGTCGTGGAAGATTACTGCTGCTTACGAGGAGACGATGTTTTCGTCGCCGAGTGTCTGGACGGACTCGTTTCGCTGTATGAGAGCTGGGAGAAAAAATCACTTCAGCCTTGCGGCCTATTCTGGTCGGATGATGACAGGGACGGCATGGAATTTTCCGTCAGCGGGCCGGGTCTGCGTCCTACACTGAATGCCTATCTATATGGCGATGCGATGGCTATTTCCCGTATGGCAGAATGGGCAGGAAGGATGGAACTGAGCGCGACTTTCCGTCAGAAAGCAGAAGCCATTCGGGAGGCCATGAATCGCCTTTTGTGGGATGGCGATTTTTATCGCACGCTTCCCTGCGCAAAGGGAGCAGCCATTGGCACCACGGCTCGCCCTCAAATCGATGCGGCGCATCGGGTGCGAGAACTCATCGGCTATCTGCCATGGTATTTTGCCATGCCGGAGCAGGGCAAAGAGGCAGCCTTCCGGCAACTTTTAGATCCGCAAGGCTTTTTTGCCCCTTGGGGGCTGACGACCACCGAGCAGCGGCATCCCCGATTCGGCTTTTTTCATGAGCATGAATGTCTGTGGAACGGTCCTGTCTGGCCTTTTGCCACTTCACAGACACTGACCGCCGCCGCACGGCTTTTGCGGGATTATCCAAAGACGGATGCCTTTACGCAGGAGGATTATTGGACGCTGTTGTGGCAATATGCGCTTTCTCATCGAATGCGGGGAACAGATGGGCGTTTCCGTCTTTGGATTGACGAAGATATGGATCCTTATACCGGCGATTGGACGGCACGCAGCCAGTTGATGGCCGACCATTGGAATCCTCAGCGTGGCGGCTATGAACGCGGCAAAGATTATAATCATTCTACCTTCTGCGACTTGGTGCTGGATGGACTGCTGGGCATTCACGCAAATCGTGAAGGAAAGTTGACGGCCAATCCTATTGTGCCGGAAAACTGGGCGTATTTTCGCGTGGAGGGCATATCGCATGCCAGAAAGCGCTGGACGGTTCAGTATGACAGGGATGGCAGTCGCTACGGATGCGGGATTGGCATACAAATTTTTGAGGTGAAAGCATAATGGAAAAGCTGCTCTCTCAGGAAAAGTTTTATATATTCGGCATGGGTAACCGTCCCAAGCTGATTTTGAAAAATCATTGCCTTTTTGAAATGAAAACAAGGTGCTTGCTTGCCTGTTTTGATGAAAGTCTGCCCGTGAAATTACAGCCTGACCAGTATCGCGTTCAGATTGGCGAAGACACAGTCTGGGAAGATGAAAATGGCATGTATCTGCGGCGGAATGGTCAAACGGAGATGCTGAGCAGTGAATATGTTTCCCTGCCGGATTTTGAGCCTTCGCAACACGCAAAGCTCATGCGGACGCTGCATCACGATTTGCTTGTATCTGTGGTGGACGGAAAGCCGCTGCCCAATCCGCTGGTGTACCGCAAGCCGTGGTATCGTGATTCTGCGATGATGGCGATGGCTTTTGAGCGTACCGGCAATATAGAGCAGATTCGTTCGTGGATTCTGTCCTTAGATACTCCCTACGACCGCAACAACAAGGGCGTGGAAGAGCCGGATAATCTGGGACAGGCGTTGTATCTCATATCATTGGTGAGCGGCAAAGAGCATCCGTTGGTCGATAAAATCCTTCGGGAAGCGGAACGCCGAACGGAAAACGGCTCTCTGACCGGTCTTTCGGACTATGCGCCGCATCCCGTCTATCAGACAAAATGGCTGAAGTTTGGCCTCTCTCGTCTTGGAATCAATCACAGTCGCTGGACAGTGCCGGAGACAGAGGATAATTATGCCGAGCTGTTTTGGATGGACGGCAGTAAGCCGGATGTGCAAGCGAAGCCAGTTGTTTATAAAGACGAACTATATCCTTATTTGAATGTGGCTAAAGCGCATTTTCGGTACGCACCGCTGCAAGGACTGCCGGACGGAACAAGATATCCCGTTTCATGGGAGAAGGAAGCGTCGGAGGCAGAATACGAGCGGAATCTGCCCTATTTGCCTTTGTATGCAAGGGGGCGGATGAGTGCGCCGCACACATGGCACGCCGCTGAACTGCTGCTTTACTTGATGGATGAATTGAACGAAAAGTGAGGAGAAAACTATGCCTGGATATGCCAGTTGGAAGCAACTGTATCAGGAAGAATTTTTTCAAATGCGTGAGGAAGGCTTTGATTTAACGGGCATTCCTGCGCCGGGAGAAATGCTGTTTCAGCTTCCATTACCCATGAAGCCTGATGAACAGACGGTTCATCCGGAAAATGAACCTGTGTGGGAAAAAGCCTATCGAAATCTTTGGTCTCGTTATGCAGCAGGCGTTTCGCCCAAATACCCTTATGTAGAGCCGAACGAGCTGAAAGAGATTTTTTCAAAAGCTCCCTCTGTCCCCTCGTTAAATGCGGCGGTGCGCGGCGAAGCCTATCAAAAAAGAATTGCCGGAGCTTTCGAGGGACGGTGCGCGGCGGTGGTGCTGGGCAAGCCTTTGGAAATGGGCATGAACAGAGAAAAGATTGAACAGTATCTTCGCAGCGTGGATGCCTACCCGCTGAACGATTTCGTCCCTGCGCGGTCGGAAAAGCTGAATTTGACCTTGCGCGAGGACTGCGTTCCCAGTACTCTTGGCAATGTTCATTTTGTTCAATCGGACGATGATATTCATTATACCCTGCTGGCGCTGAATCTTGCGGAAAGCAAGGGGCTTGATTTTCGGACGGAGGATGTGGGCTGGAACTGGCTCGAAAATGTTCCGTATCATTGGTTCTGGTGCGCTTCTCGGCAGGCTTATTATCACATGGTCAATCTGACGGACAGTGAAGATCGTGCCGTGCAGATTGCCCGCATTCCCACCACTCTCAATCCTTGGCGCGAATGCATTGACGGGCAGATTCGCTGCGATTTATGGGGTTATATTCAGCCAGGCAACCCGCGCAGAGCCGCAGAATTAGCGTACAGAGATTGCTCTTTCAGTCTGGTGAAAAACGGCTGTTACGGCGGTATGTTTGTGGCGGGTTGTTTAGCAGTGGCGCTGACGGAACACCCGACAGTGGAAAGTATTCTTGCCGGAGGGCTGTCTGTCATTCCTGCCCAATCCCGTTTAGCTGAAGCGGTGAACAGGGTGATTGAGTGGTATGGAACGGATAAAAATTGGGAGACTGTTTGCTGCCGAATTGAAAATGCCTATGGTCATCTTCCTTTCGCGGCCACGATTAACAATTTGAGCATGGTCACATTGGCGCTGCTGGAGGGAAAACTTGACTATACCCGTACCATCACAACGGCAGTCATGTGCGGCATGGATACGGACTGCAACGCAGGAACGGCGGGCAGCATTGTGGGCGCGGCTATCGGCATTGATAAAATTGAATCCCGCTGGACAGAGCCGCTAAACGACACCATCCGCTCCGGTGTGGCTTGCTTCGGCGCCTGTTCCATTTCGGATATCATCACTCGCATCTGCAACCTATCAAAAAAGGACACTTGATATACAAAAACTGTATCTTTACTGCAAATCAAATTTATTGTAAAATATGGACGGCGTAAAAGGCATTTTTCCATGAATCGCCGAATGATTACAAGACATCACCGCACATTTCGGTGGTGCCTTGCGTTATTGAGGATTGACCGACCCAATTTTACAAGCTGGATATTGCTGAATAGCAGGAGGGAAAGCTGTGAAACTGTTGGATTTCGGCTCGCTGAATATCGACCATTGCTATCATCTGCCGCATATGGTGCGGCAGGGCGAGACGCTTGCTTGCAGTTGGTATCAGCGGAATAACGGAGGCAAGGGGTTTAATCAGGCTTTGGCGCTGATAAAGGCAGGACAGCCGGTGTATATGGCAGGAGCAATTGGGCAGGATGGGCTGTTCCTGCGCGATGCCTTGGCTGAAAACGGTGTGGATGTCAGTCTGCTTCAGGTGATTGATGCGCCGACCGGCCATGCCATCATTCAGGTGGACGAACAAGGAAACAACTCCATTGTCCTTTACGGCGGAGCGAATCTGCAAAACACCTCTGAACGCATTGATGCAGCACTGAGCGGCTTTGAATGTGGCGATTTTGTTTTGCTTCAGAATGAAATCAACATGAGCGAAACGGTGATTGCCCGTGCCAAGGAAAAGGGCATGCGGGTGATTTTAAACCCTTCTCCCGTCACCGATTCCCTGCTCACTTGGCCGCTTGAACAAGTGGATTGGCTGATTTTGAACGAGATAGAAGGGCGTGATTTAACCGGCGAAACAGAGCCGCAAAAGATTTTAGATGCCCTTGGGAAAAAATATCCTCTTTGCCGTGTTGTGCTGACCCTTGGGGACAAGGGCGCATATTATGCGGATACCACTCAGCGCCTGTTCCAGCCCGCCATGAAAACGACGGTGGTGGATTCGACCGCAGCAGGCGACACTTTTACAGGCTATTTTTTCTGCGCAATCTTGGAAGGAAAGCCCATTGAAGAGGCATTGCGCCTTTCCGCTGCTGCCGCAGCCATTGCTGTCGGGCGCGAAGGCGCGGGCATTTCCATTCCGCTGCGTGCGGAAGTGGAAGCATGGATAAGAGAAGTTGATGATGCGAGGATGCTCAAATAATGCGAAAATCGAAAGGATGGTCACACCATGATTGAGTATTTATCAGACAAAAAGCTATTCCATCTACACAATGCCTACCTTTCCTGCGTCATGAATCTTCGGGAAGATGATTTAGGCAAGCTGGAAGTCATCATGTCTTATTTCGGTGCGCCGATTGCTGATCCGACCAGATGTTTCGGTCTCCTGCAAACCGACAGCGGTGTCAGCTTTGATTCCGAGAGACAGCTCCTGCCTTACATCTGCCCTGTCAGCGGTCGCGGGGATTACCGCCCCGTGATGGCAACGGTGCGGGAGCAATCAGGCCAATGCTGCGCGGAGCTGTTCTATTGCAGCCATACTATCATTTCAGGAAAGCCCGCCATTTCCGGGCTTCCGGCAACCTATACAGAATCCGATGATGAAGCAGACACCCTGCAGCTTGTGCTTCACGATGACAAAACGGGCTTTGAAGCAGAGCTTTGCTATACGCTTTATGCCAATCGTCCCATTTTGACTTGCTGTGTGTGCTATCGGAATACCGGCTCTGAAGAATTGACCATGTTATCCGCCGATAGCTTCTGCCTTTCCTTGCCCGGCGAATGGAATATGCTGCACTTGGCCGGCGCATGGGCGCGGGAACGCAGCATCG
>CAVJHY010000119.1:0-7012 GCA_963649405.1 bacterium | reverse complement strand
GGTGTGGGGAAACCATTCTTTATCGCATAAAGAATGGTTCCCCACAAAAAAGATACATAACCGAGGCATTACATCATGAAAAAAGCCATTTTTCCTTTGCTGATTTTGCTGCTTATGCTGGCACTGCCCGTCTTAGCGGACGAGGCAGTGGACATCACGGCGGAGGCGACTTTGACCGCTTCCTCCAAGAAAACAACGCTCTACAAGGCGTATGACCGCGATGTGGAGAAAATCTGGACGAGCAATAAAGAGCGCCATCCCTACATCGAAGTCGAAACAGAAACGCCCTGCTACGGCGTGTACATCTGTATGGGCGGCGATTTACGACCTTGGGTCGTCCAAAAGGCAAGCGGTAAAAACTGGGAAACCGTGGCGACCGGCGAGGGACTGTATGCGCATGAATATGTGGCGCTGGACGGTCTCACGCACTTCCGCATCACCTATGCGGACAATAAAAAATATGAGCTATCCGTGAACGAGCTGTATTTGCTGTCCAAGGGCGATGTCCCCGATTGGGTGCAGCGCTGGCAGCCCACCGTGGAAAAGGCGGACTTGATGATTCTGGTTGCACATCCCGATGACGAAATTCTCTTTATGGGCGGGATGCTCCCCGAATATGCGGGAGAACGCAAAATGAATGTTGTCGTCTGCTACATGACTTGCAACACGACCGGTCGACGCACCGAGCTTCTGAACGGTCTGTGGCTGTGCGGTGTCCGCACCTACCCCGATATCGGCGAGTTTTGGGATAAATATTCCTTGCGCAAAACCGATGTCATTTATAAGGCATGGAAGGGCAAGACCAATGTCCATAAGTATGTGGCAGGGCTGATTCGCAAGTATAAGCCGGAAGTGCTGGTCACGCAGGATGTAAAGGGCGAATACGGTCACGGGGCGCATATGGTCTGCGCCGAGGCCGCGCAAAGCTGTGTTGTGTCCGCAGCGGATGAAACCAAGTTTTCTGCCTCATATCAGGAATACGGCACATGGCAGGTTAAGAAGCTGTACATCCATCTGTACAAGGAAAACCAGATTGAGCTGGATTGGGATAAGCCCCTGAGCAGCCAAAACGGACGCACAGGCTTTGAGGTGGCGGAAGAGGCTTACACCCTGCACGCCTCCCAGCCTCAGAATAAGCAGTACCGCGTCGAGCCGCGAGACAGCGAAAAAAGCTGCTACCTGTTCGGTCTGGCGTATACGACCGTGGGGCTGGATGTAGAAAAGAATGACCTATTCGAGAATATTCCGCTTGCGTCAAGCGGTGAATAACGAATCAAAAATGTGTATTGGAGGTTTTGCCGATGAAACGAAGAAATTGGGTAGGAATAGGACTGCTGCTTGCGTTGCTTCTGCTGCTGGTAATTTCCGCAGTCGCCGAAACGACAAAGACCATCACCTATTACTACGGCAGTACGCCCATGTATTTCACAGGCAAGGGTACCTACACGCCCGGCGCAAAGGGATATTTTCATCTGCCGAAGGCGGGTTTGAGCGATTATCATTTCGTCGGCTGGCATAAGGAAAAGGACTTGTCCGATGACGAAATCAACGGCTTCTGGCAAAACAAGGAATCGGACGATTTAAAATTCTACGTCGAGTTTGAAAAGTGCTCCGGTTCGTACACTCTCACCTTCTGCGATGAAAATGGCGACCCGATGAAGGACAAGGACGGAAATGCCCTGCCCGCATATACCTACTGCGCGGAGGAAACGCCCAAACTGCCCGAGGCCGATGAGCTGCCGGAGCAAGAGGGCAAGAGCTTTGTCGGCTGGTTTGATTCCGTGACCGGCGGCAACAGAATCACCGACAGCTATCTAATGGATGCCTTGTGTGATTTGCAAATTTACGCCCGCTATACCGCGCCGGAAAAGATTTATTATGTCTATGGCGGCAAAACCTACGACCTAAATCAGACCTATACGCCGGGACGGAACATGATGCTGAAATTAAATCAGATTTTAACCACCAGCTCTTTCCTTATTGCTTGGCATTTGGAAGAGGATTTGTCCGATGAAGGCTTCCTGTATCTCAATCAAAGCGAGCATGAAGGAGCGCTGACCCTGTATCCAGAATTTGAAAAAGCATATCTGATTTATTACTATTACTTTGATGAGGAAGCCAACCAATTCAAGCTGCTCCGTGATGAAAACGACAAATATATCACGGATAAATACAATGCGAACCATCCGCTGGTGCAGCTACAAAGCATGGAAAACACCGAAACAGAGGGTTTCTCCGGCTGGTATCTGAATAAAGACTACACGGGCGAATCCTATTACTCTTTGTATCGGTATACAGCGGGAGACGAGCTGAAGACCCTGTATTTCTACGCCCGCTATATGCCCATTCACACCGTGACCTATATGGACGGTGACACGGTGCTTTCCATTACAGGCGAGCAATACACCAAGTATTGGTATCGGGCGGGCGCGACTCAGCCACTGCCAACATTGAAAGACAAGGAAGATAGTTATTTTGTTGGTTGGCATCAACAGGCAGATTTATCCGATGAGGTGCAAACAGCAGCTTTCTCCTGTGAGCAGGACGAGGATTTGACCTTTTATGCCGAGTATAAGACTTTCTATACCGTGACCTATATGGACGGTGACACAGTGCTTTCCATCGAAGGCGACCAATACACAAAATACAAGTATCAGGAAGGCGTGACCCAGCCGTTACCTGAGCCACCAGCCAAGAAAAATTCGCTCTTTGTCGGTTGGCATGAACAGAATGATTTAAGCGATGAGGCACAAACGGAGAGCTTCTCCTGCGAGCAAAATAAAAATTTAATCTTCTATGCAGAATATTACGAGTATTTGCCCGCCGCGTGGACGCTGAATTTGAACAGCGGCACGAAGGGCAACAAGGCGCGGCTGACCATTCCCACGCAGTCCGACGAGGTAACATGGACGAGCAGCGACACGAAGGTCGTGACCGCCAGCGGTAACAGCTCTTCCGTGCTTTTGACCGCGAAAAAGGCAGGCACGGTGATCGTCACCCTCCAAGTGGGCGACAACGCGGTCGCCGAATGCGCGGTCACGGTACGCGCCATTGACCATGTGCTGAATGTGCCGAAGAGCTTGACCAAAATCAAAGCCTCTGCCTTTGAAAGAAACGCGGTGGAAGCCATCGTGCTTGCCGATTCCGTCCGCGAAATCGGCAGCCGCGCCTTTGCAAATTGTCAAAATCTCGTCTATATCTACATTCCCGACAGCGTGCAGAGCATTGCCCCCGATGCCTTTGACGGCATCAGCCCCATCATCTACTGCACGGCGGGCAGCACAGCCGCCGAGTATGCGGACAATAACGGCCTCAACTGGGCGGAAATTAAATAACGGAAACTAATAATAGGGCATCATAGCGTCATTCGCGTGATGCCTTATTTTTATCTCTTTGCAAGAAAACCATTTCTTCATTCGTTTTATGGGTGTGCAGGAAATAAAGCGTATGTTTCCGGCACAGAAGGAGAAGAGCGTATGAAGAAGAAAACAAGCGTGATTTTAATCGTGTGCGCCGTTGTTCTTGGGGTCGGGCTGGTTGTCGGCGAGGTCATTTGGCGGTTGGATTATGCACAAATCAAGGTGCTGACTGCGGTTTCCAAAGACAATCAGTATCGCCTGACCGTATGCATGGTAGGCGAGCCGGATTTTCCCTACGGTGCGACGCATTGTCGGGCGGCGCTGCACAAGGGCAAAAAGCAGCTATCCGCGCAGGATTTTTCCGTCCAGAATGACGGAGCTATCGTCAAGGAGGACAATTTCAGCATTTCTTGGGATGAAGCCGCCGTCACCCTGACTGCCAACGGTACGGAGCAGGAGAATGTTGATATTGTAATGGATTATTAAATAGCAATCCGCCTCCGAGGATTTCCCCCGAAGGCAGGATTTTTTACTGTTTCAAAAATTCCTTCACGCTGTCCACTGCCAGCCGCACGGTATCATCCATGTCCAAATACCGATAAAGCCCCAGCCGCCCGCCGAACAGCACGCTCTTTTCTTGGGACGCAAGCGTCTGATACTGCGCATACAGCGCGTTATTTTCCGCGTTGTTCACAGGATAATACGGCTCGTCCCCCACTTGCCACTGCTTGGGGTATTCATAGGTGACGACCGTGCGCGGCGCTTGCAGGATGTCAAGCCGATTATAGGCAAAGTGCTTATGCTCGATGACCCGTGTGTACGGCACATCGGCGGCGGTCTCGTTGATAACGGCATTGCCTTGGAAATTCTGAACGCCCTCCAGCACCTTAGTTTCAAAGCGGAGGGAGCGGTATTCCAAATGCCCCAGCCGATAGCCGAAATAAGCGTCAATCGGTCCCGTATACAACACAGTTTTGGAAATATTCCGATGTTCTGCCGCTAAATACGCGATGTTTAAGCGCACCTCAATGCCGGAAAGCAGCCGTTCCACCATCGCCGTATAGCCGTCTTCGGGAATGCCCTGAAAACGGTCGTTAAAATAATTGTTATCATAGACAAGGCGCACGGGCAGCCGCCGAATGATGAAGGCAGGCAAGGCGGTGCAGGGCTTGCCCCACTGCTTTTCTGTGTAGCCCCTGATGAGCTTTTCGTAAATGTCCCGCCCGACCAGCGAAATGGCCTGTTCCTCTAAATTATTCGGCTCTTTCGTGCATTCCTTTCGCTGTTCTTCGATGATGTGCAGCGCCTCGTCCGGTGTGCTCACACCCCACATTTGGTGGAATGTGTTCATGTTGAATGGAAGGTTATAAAGCTCCTTGCCGTACCGCGCCAAGGGCGAATTGGTGAAGCGGTTGAAGACGGCGAAGCGGTTCACATACTGCCAGACCTCTTCGTCATCCGTGTGGAAGATGTGCGCCCCGTAGCGATGCACCGCGATGCCGTTGACATCCTCCGTGTAAATGTTGCCGCCTACATGACTGCGCCGGTCAATGACCAGCACCTTCAAGCCCGCTTCGTGCGCCTCGTGCGCGAATACAGCGCCGAACAGCCCCGCGCCGACAACCAATAAATCATACTGCATGATGCTCTCCTGTTAGTTAAAACCAAAAAATTTTCTGCTGATTTCATACCCTTCCGTCAAAACAAACTTCCGCAGTCTGCCCGGCAGATGGATGAGAATGCCTGTGGCGCGATGCCGCAGCGTCCTATACAGCCGCGGATATTCCTTTTGCAGCCACGCCCACAGCACTTGTTCCTTTTGCAGATTTTCCTCCGTCCCGCTTTTGATGAGCAGTACGGACGAAATGGTGGTGATGATTTCAAGAAAGTTCAGCATATAGCGCTTGCGGGTTTTGTTTTCGTCCACAAAGGGATCTGTGCAGGTGATGAGCAGCCGATTGACGAGCAAATATTGGTCAATTCGGCGCAGCATGACATCCTCCTGCACGGATTGGTCATCCCGCCCGATGAAGTAATGGTAAAAATCCACATCCAAGTACATCATGCGCTTCACATTCGTGAGCGGCTTGTAGACATACAGCTCATCCACATAGAAGGTGTGCAGGGGCAAATCCAGTTTGCAATCCCGCAAAAGCTGGGTGCGGTAAATGACCGCGTGCATGAGCAGATACTGCCCCTTTTTGAAGCGCTTGACCTCGTGCCAGTCAAAGACTTTGCCCTGCGGCAAGGCGTGATGATACCGCACCACATGCTTGTGCTTTTCGCCCACCTTGTCGTAAATATAATTGCTGACCAGCATATCCAGCGGCTCGTTCACAAACTGCCGAAGGGTCTCCAGCACCTTCGGGTACGCCTCCGCGTCCGCCCAGTCGTCGCTGTCTACCACCTTAAAATAAAGCCCTGTGGCGTTCTTCAGCCCCGCCATGACCGCCCCGCCATGACCAGCATTCTCCTGATGTATGGCGCGGACGATGGTCGGATATTGCGCCGCAAAATCATCGGCAATCTTTGCCGTCCCGTCCTTCGAGCCGTCATCCACGATGAGGATTTCAACCTCATCGCCGCCTGCCAGCAGCGATTCAATGGCGTGCGCCATATACCCTTCGGAATTATAACAGGGAATGGCAATCGACAGCAGCTTCATACACGGACACCTCTTCATCATGCTTACCGGCTCTGCCTATAAAAGCATAGCCTTAGTTGGCTATTATTCTGCTCTCGGCTTTGTTTTTCCTGCTTTATGAACGAAAAAGAAACACCCCGTTGCACGATATGCAGCGGAGTGCTGATAAAAACACTATAAATTATTCACTAACCACTATCCACTAGTCACTTTTAGGTTTGTGCCGCGCCGTCAACGGACAGCATCTCGCCGGTGATGTAGCTTGCCATATCGCTAGCCAAGAACAGGAAGGCGTTGGCGACCTCTTCCGGCTCACCCATACGGCCGAGCGGGATGGGAGCGCAGACACGCTTGACGATTTCTTCCGGCAGATTAGCCACCATGTCAGTGCGAGTGACACCGGGCGCGACCGCGTTGACGCGAATCTTGTCTTTGCCCAGCTCACGCGCAAGGCTTCTGGTCAGACCATTCACGGCGAACTTGCTGGTCGGATAGCCCACGCCGGAGGGCTGACCGTAAATGCTGACCATCGAACTGGTGTTGATGATGGCACCGCCGCCCTGCGCCTTCATGATGGGCGCGACAGCACGGCAACCGTTGAACACGGCGGTCACATTCAAATCCATAATCTTTTTGAAGGCGGCGGGATCGTACTGATAAAGCGGCTCACGTGCTGAAACGCCGGCGTTGTTGACAAGAATATCGATGCGGCCAAAGATTTCCGCGACCTTTTCAATCGCTGCCTCGACAGAGCTGTACTCGGTCAGGTCGGGAGCCATGCCGATGACATCCCAGTCGGGATTTCCCTCATGGAGTTTGACCAGCGCCTTGTCCACGGTCTCCTGACGAGAGCCAAATAACGCAACGGACGCGCCGTTCTTCAAAAACGCTTCCACGACTGCAAAGCCGATTCCGCGAGTACCGCCGGTGACGATTGCCTTTTTTCCTTCAAGCAGCATAAAAAATTGCCTCCTGCAAAGGGGACTTGGTCTTCCAAATCCCCCGATTC